>CAJTRU010000063.1:9268-20847 GCA_910579085.1 uncultured Lachnospiraceae bacterium
TGCCAGAGCCACAATATTCCATACAGGGGCACGTTCTCACTACGTTAACCCACGCAGCGGCACATAAAGCCCATATATTATATATTCCAGATAAAACTTACGTTTCCCTGGAATATATAATATATGGGCTTAAATGCCGGCGGTGTTAAAGTGCCCCTTTTATGGAATAATTGATGGCATCTGGCACGCAAAACCTGTCACCAGCAATCTGCAACAAAACACAAAATAAAAAGATAACTGTAAATGGGGTGGTGGGAATTATTCTGCTAGTCACTTGTTATACAGTGTAACAATTACTGTTATATAAACATTAACAGAAAAAATACAAAAATGTTTCCGTTCGTCTAAACCACATTCCCTACACCATATTTTCTAGTTATATTATTTATCTTGTTTCTATATTGTGTTTTATGGAATTTTGCTGGTGTACAGCAGGTTTCCAGTGTTCCAGATAAACATTATTCTATGACAGGGACACTAGGCACTGCTGAGTGGGCTGACGTAGCATAATGTCATTTAGTTAAGGTTTTTGGCAGGAATGTTTTTGGAAAGTGCCAAAGATTAGATTAGCTGGCAAATTCCAAATGTGCTTACATGAACAAGCTGTACGAAGCCGCTGGTGCTTAAGCCCTGTTTTTTAGGGCTTTATGCATCCATTGCGTGCAAGTCCATACCAGACCGGCGGAAGCGTGCTTGTTCATGGAAGGCACTTTGGATTTGCCAGCACATCCCATCATTGTTAAATTCCAGCATCTCCCTTAACTTAATGACATTGTGTCGTAGCGGAAGCGTGCCCTGGAATGGAATAATTTAGTGGAACACCAGAAACCTTGCGTCCGTCCACCAACAAAAGATAACTGGAAATTATCTTATATCTGCAAATTTCTTGTATAAGAATTTATGAAACGGACGTGATGGATGGTTTCTGTAAATAAATAAATTGTATTAATACTGGCACATTTTTCTGGAATTTGCTATACTTACATAACAGAACCGCTTTAAATATTACTAATGCGTATATGGATAATATATTAGCTGGGGGATACAACATGAATTTATTTTCTGATATATATAATTGTTATTACCAGGTGATGAAAAATATATTAAACCGCCCTGGTGCGCTTTCTGAAAAAGACATGCGTTCTATAGCAGAACAGGAAGGTTTTGAGGAAAGCCCGCTTTTTATAATGCCTAAAATTATTTCTGGCGAATGGGATTTTTTTATACATAAAGATGATGTATATATTTCCAAACTGCAAGATGGTTTTATGCAGCCGCTTTCACATCTCCAGAAGTGCTATATAAGTGCCCTGCTCCTTGATGAGAAAATATGCCTCTTCTTTAATGAAGAGGAACTCTTAAGGCTTAAAGAAATATTTTCCGGATTTAGCCCGCTGTGGCTGCCAGACGATTTTTATTATTATGACTGTTTTTCTGATAAAGATGATTTTAGCAGCCCTGCATACATACATATTTTCCAGACAATACTTTCTTCCATAAAAAGCAGGCAGTGCATAAGCTTTGTTTATAAAGGCAAGAACAGTACTAACAGGCATGATGTCCTGCCCTGCCGCCTGGAATATTCTATTAAAAACGGCCGCTTCCGCCTTATAGCAGTACCCGTTTCATCTAATATCAGGATTGAAACATACAACCTGTGCAATATATGTGAAATTTCACCACTGTTCCAGTATACAGGCCAGATGCCTGATATTAACAAAGCTATTATAAAATCTTATTATAAAGAACCTGTGCGGCTGATTATAAAAAACAGGCGCAATGCCCTTGAAAGAACAATGCTGCAATTTGCTAACTACGAGAAAAACACAGTTAAAATTGATGATGATACATATGAATGTTGTATTTATTATAGTAAAAACGTAGAAACAGAACTTCTTATTGAAGTCCTTTCTTTCGGACCGTTAATCCAGGTTACCGGCAACAGTGAATTCTTAAAACAGTTAAAAATGCGTCTCCAAAAACAGGCACAGCTTATGTAGTAATAAGTTGTGCTTTGATATTTATAATATGTATTTTGCAATTTTTATATCATGTTTCATAATGTGGTTTGCAAGCCACGCATAGAGAAAATCAAGCAGGTTTTCAAGAAATTCTTTTGAATTTTCCAGTTCCTCGCCCATATCCCTGTCAGATAAGCGTTCAATAAAATAAGTATGGGCATTTCTTTGGAAATCCAGCTCTGGGAAATTGTATTTCTCCATAATTTCCTCTTCATGCCAAAAATGTGTCTGGGTATATTCTTCAAGCCTGTCTAGCAGTCCAAGTATATCATCATACTTTTCATTATTGTATTCCTCTTCTACCATCTTATATACATCATTAATAATGGCAAATAGTTTTTTATGTTCTTTATCAATTTGTTCTATACCAGTATAATATTTGGGAAGAAATTCACAATAAACTATTTCGTCACTGCCATTTCCTTCATTATGGTGGACAGCTGGTGAAGCCTGCAGATGCACAACCTTTCCGATTAATGTATCACTGTTTAAAATATGCCCATAAAGCCATTTAATCATATAAATAAGCAAATCCTTTATAATTGGAAACTTTTCTTCATCATTAAGCCCCATTAAATCCATAGATTGCATCTTATTCATAAAAAACTGGTGGTCAAACCGCTGTTTTTGCAATTCATGGTCATGATGCCGTTCCATCCATGCTTCTTCATGGGCAAAATGGCTTTTGCCATATTCAATAAAATATTGTATATAATCCTCTATTTCCTCTTTCCTTGCATAATCCATGCCTTTGTCCAATGTGTCTGCCAGATGGTTTATAATTTCAAAAAGCTGTTTATGCTCTCCGTCAATTATATCAATCCCTGTCATACAATCCTCTGTAAACTTAAACATAATAAAACCCTCATTTCTTAATTATTTTTAGTATTAGAACCATTTACATATTATTATAACATATTATATTAAATATGGAATTATAAAATACAAAGGAGATACAGCATAGCCGGGACAGCCCGGGAAACGGGCAAGGCAGATGATGATTGCTAATAATAAGGCAAAGGGAGATTAAGGAAATTTTATTGGAATTGTATGTGCGGTTGTGGTAAAATATTAGCATTGAACAATTAAGCAAACCGAAAGTTACAGGAGGTATAGTATGGCATTAGAAAAAATTTACGATTATTTCCATAATTATGATAAGCAAACTTATCAGGTTGTAGCTTGTATGGGAAATGAGCCATCGGAGCAGGATATAAAGAATTTTGAAAACCAGTATGGGATAAATCTTCCTGCTGATTTCAGGGAGTTTACTATGTCCCCATTAGGCGGGCTTTATATGGAAGTCCGGGAAGAAATATGGCCACAGGCGGAACAGTATGACATAGGTCCATTCTGGTCGTTCTGCCGTGGAATTATAGTTTATGGAATTGCTAATGGAATACCCGTTTTTTTGGATATCCGGGAAAAAACAAAAGAACTGCACAATGAAGGTTTTACTAATTATATTCCATTTTTGTCTATTATAGGGAATGGTGATGAAATATTTTGTTTTGACAAGGATAATAACATAGTTCTTCTTGATTACTATACAACAGGAGAAGCTACACCAGTTGAAGGAACTTTTTCAGATTGTTTGATAGAACAAATTGCGGAGTTGGAAGAACGGAAAAACAAAAAAATCCGGGGAGAGGATAAAACCAGCTAATTCCAGTTTGCCAGGAAAAAGTGGTGAAAAATGATAAATATGTCCTTAATAAGCAGCAACAGGCTATATCAAATAAAGTATGCCGGATAGCTGGAAATTTTTATTAATATATACTTGCTATATAAACAAAAAAAGACTAAGATATTTATAGAAATCTTATTTAACTGTAGAAAGGGGATTTTATCATGGAAAAACGTATTGTAAAATTTTATGCAAAGGATAGTAATAAACTTGCTTTACACGCTATTCCAGGACATTTTGCAACTAGTAATTCCCATATTAATTTTTATATTGATGTGACAGGCATAAGGTCACGTATTGGGGAAGCAGAAGAAGCGGCAAAGCTCCTGGCGCGTGGACTGGGGCATCTGGCTTATGTAGACACTGTTGTATGTATGGACGGGACAGAAGTAATTGGCACATTCCTGGCAAAGGAATTTGAAAAAGAGCATATTACTTCTACAAACCAGCATAAGACTGTTTACGTAATTTCACCAGAACATAGCCGTGATAACCAGATTATATTCCGTGACAATACTAAAAAAATGATTGCTGGAAAACACATTGTTCTTCTGCTTGCAACAACAACTACAGGTGAAACTATTAAAAAGAGTATGGAAGGCATCCAGTATTATGGTGGTACTATAGAGGGAGTAGCTTCACTTTTTAGTACAGTAGACTATGTAAATGGAACAAAAATACACTTTTTATTTGATAATGATGTTGTAACAAGCTACCAGGCATTTCCAAAGACAGACTGTCCATTCTGTAAAAAAGGGATGAAGATTGAAGCTGTAGTAAACGGTTTTGGTTACTCAAAGCTATAACAGCGGCAATACCAGCAGTAAAAGGATTTAAAGGAACAAGGCCTGTGCACTAACTGCTTAGTGTACAAGCCCTGTTTTTTATTTTCTCTTCTCAAATACTATTTTATAATCTGTTTTATAGGTCTTTGACAAATACTGTACTGCGATTTTATATGAACCAGCAGGAACATTTTGTAATGGCATGCTTACAAAATATGTCTGTGTCTTAAACACCTTAAGAGGCTGTGTTGTATTTGTAAAGTCCTGTACATAAACTGTTTCATCATTGTACAGATATATTTTTTCAAGGTCATGGTCTGTTGCATATACCTGTATTAAATCACCATACCTGCGGAATTTAAGTGCACCAGACACTTCCTGCGGCATACTATCTGCCATCTTTAACTCTTCTGGCATCTCTTCAAGACATACAGGCTGTGCAAGTTCTCCTGGCATCATGTCTATATCATATGGAAGTGGCTGCGCCATTGACTGTATATTAAAATCAAATGTATGTGCAGAAAAGTAATCTGTCAGGCATGATATTTCATTTATACATTCCCCTGTACTATAATCAAATTCATAAACCTTGGCATTATAACCATCTACAGGCGGTTTAAAATGCGCACACATAGCCAGCACAGTATTGCTGCCAGGGTTATACTCACTGTTGGAACGTGTTACGCTTAAAGGAGTCTCAAAACGGTTATCCTGCTTTACAGTCCTTTTCTTTTCATCTACTGTATAGAAGTTTACATATGACTTCTCTTTGCCGTCAAACCATTTTACAGGCCTTCTGTTGGCTGTATGGTTGTCAAAAAGCATAAGGCGCAATGTATATGGGTCATTATCTGTTTCATCATGTACAATCTGTATGCCATGCTGCTGGAAGAACCAGTCATGTTCCCCTACAGGTTTAAGGACTTTATCCTCAACATTAGTGCCTTTATAAAATTTAGGTTTGGCAATAAGCCATACAATCTCTCTTTTTTCCAGGTTAATCTTAGCTATGGTGTGGACATTCCTCATGGAAACCACTACGCATCCTTCTGCTGGTATATAATCTATTGAATTAATATGTGCCCAGTCGTTCCTGGTCTTATATGTGTCATCAAATAAGTCATTCATACTAAGCTCATATACTGTTTCACCTGTTATACGGTCAACCTCTACAATTGCATTTTCCATATAAGTGTCATGCATTGAACTTGAAAGCCCAAGTATATTGCCACCTGGCTCTTTCTCTATAGCCCAGTGGTGCATACCTTTCTTCTGGTGGTAAGTACGGTATACCCTTCCTAGCATATCCATTTCATGTGTAATAACTGTGTGTGCATTGCCATATGCTGGTATACGCATATTCTTCTCTGGAAAGAGAAACTTTCCATCTTTAAAGAGATATACGCCATAATACTGTGGTATCCTGTTTAGTGCAAACCTTATATTCCCATTTGTATCAAAAGCATATACGCCACCCTGGTATCCGCCTGATACAAATATAAACTCCCCTTTAAACGGCCTGCTGCTTTTTGTAATTTTAACACAGTTATGGACAGGCTTATTTAACACTGGCGTCTTTATTTTAATATTTTTAGAAGCAATTACATTATTATTCCCATCAAGCAGGCGTACCTTTACAGAATTAAAACGCCCCTCATAAAGCCCAAGGACTGGTACACGGTGTAATGTTGTAATTGTTTCATCGCACTTTGTATAGTCACCAGAACCGTTATACCCCTTAATAGTATATTCAACCTTACATGGATTTCCTATTGTATCAAAAACCATTAAAGCCGAAAGCGGTGAAATCTTATAAGGATTATTAATTACAAGAATATTTTTAAAAGTATACTCCGCTTTCCTGTGAAGCCCTGCAATCATACGTTCTTTGCAGTATGATAAAAATGCAGGCGGCTCTGTTTTATTTTCAAGGTTAGAATTATAAGAATTAACAAGCATCTCATTTTTATATGGGAACTTTTTTGCTTCTTTTGTAAATCTGCCCTCGCTACAGGTTGATGTGTTAAGCACTACCCTTTTAACTGGGGTTAAAACTTTTGATAATATGTTCATTTTTTTACTCCGATACCGTATAATGAAAAATAACCGTGAATATTAAGATTTTCTTAATAAATTTATTATACCTTAACATAAAAAATTTTACAACTAAAAGTTTAAAAATCCATAATTAGTATTTTTCTGCAATTTCACCCCTGTTTTTATATATGCTTTTACCAGGGATATACCCACGCACCATTGACAGAGGGTAAATATTTGTATTGCTTCCTATAATTGTACCAGGGTTTAATACACTATTGCACCCTACTTCTACAAAATTTCCAAGTATTGCCCCCATCTTTTTAAGGCCTGTGCCAATCTTATCCCCTTCATACCATAATGTAACCTTTGTTTTATCAGATTTTACATTAGATGTAATTGAACCAGCCCCCATATGCGATTTATAACCAAGTATTGAGTCTCCTACATAGTTGTAATGAGGTACTTGCACATTGTTAAAAAGAAGTACATTCTTAAGTTCAGTAGAATTTCCAACAACACAGTTCTCACCAACAATGGCATTTCCCCTGATAAATGCACAGTGGCGCACTTCCGTATTCCTGCCTATAATACAAGGGCCTGTTATCTGTGCTGTTGGTGCAACCTTAGCACTTTTTGCAATCCAGATATTTTCATCTTTAAGTTCATATTCTTCCATATCCAGCTTATTTCCAAGTTCTATAATATAATCCTTAATCTTAGGAAGGACTTCCCATGGAAACTCTGTATCTTCAAAAATTCCTGCTGCAATAGTTTCATCCATATTAAATAATGTCCTGTTTTTTAACTTATCATACATAATAAAACCCCTTTTCTGCACTGATTTTTACATATTATTTATAATATGCTGCTGCCGCATCAAAACACTGTCTTAAACCATAAGAATTATTAATATTTTTTACACCTTCAACACGCCTTATAATAAAGTCATCAAGCTTTTTCATATATTCTTCTTCTGTAATCCTGCCTTCTGCAACAAGTGCAAGCCCCAGTTCCCAGCTTGCTGTAAGTTCAGGGTTAAGCAGTGAACGGATTGAGGAATTAACAACATCATAAACCATTTCACCAATAAGTTCAGGTGTAATTATTTGTGTTTTTTTATTAAGCTTAAGGTACTTAATCTTAACAAGCTTACTTAATATCTCAGCCCTTGTAGCACTTGTACCTATGCCGCTTCCTTTTATCTGTGCACGTAAATCCTCATCTTCTATAAGCTGCCCTGCATTTTCCATAGCAAGTATTATTGAACCTGAATTATAACGCTTTGGAGGTGAAGTTTCACCTTCTTTTATCTCTGTACTGTTAAAATCCACTTCCATGCCCTTTTTAAGCTGTTTCACCATATTTATAAGGTTTTCATCAAATGTTTCCTGCTCCTGGCCTGCGTCCCCTGCTTCTTCTTCCTTGCTGTTTTTATCTGCGGCTTCTTTCCTGGCAAATGAAGCCGTTGCAAGTTCAAGGTAGCCTTGTTTTACAAGTACTTTAAAATTAGCAAAAAACTGTTCTTTATCATGCCTGGTAACAATTAATGTTTTCATATACTCTGCTGGAGGATAAAATATACATAAAAACCTGCGCACTATTACTTCATATACACTTGATGAACGCAAATCCAGGCTTTTTAAAGCCCCAAGCCCCTGGCCTGTTGGTATTATTGCATAATGGTCTGTAATCTGCTTGTCATTAACATATCTTGTGCGTGCAATATTCTTATAGCTTTCATTTTGCAGTATATTCTGTGCATATGTACTAATAACCTGGTAATTACACAGCCCTGAGATATTTTTCTTTATTTCTTTTGCTACTGCTGTAGAAAGTACCCTTGCATCAGTCCTTGGATATGTTACAAGCTTTTTCTCATACAATTCCTGTACAATTTTAAGCGTTTCATCAGGGCTTGTTTTAAAAAGCCTGGAACATGTATTCTGTAATTCTGCAAGATTAAATAATAATGGAGGGTTTTTCTTTTCTTTTTTCCTCTCTGCTTTCTCTATAACAGCCTTGTTATCTGTATAAGGGAATAAATCTTTATTGTCATTATTGCTGCTGCCTGCTATTACTGTCCCAAGTGCCTGGCACAGAACTTTTGCATCTTCCTTTTCTTTAAAACCATTTTCTTTATAAAGAAGTGGTGATTTAAAATAGCCAGAACCTTCCACGGCACGCCATTCACCACTAAACCCTGTCCCATCATGGCTAAACTGCCCTAAAACCCTGTAAAACGGTGTTTTCACAAAGCTCCTTATCTCACGTTCGCGCCTGACAACCATGCCAAGCACACAAGTCATAACCCTTCCTACAGATATAGCCACCCATTTGCCATTTTTAAGGTAATTCATAACAGCTGGCCCATATTTTAAAGACAATACACGTGAAAAGTTAATCCCCATAAGATAGTCTTCTTTAGCCCTTAAATATGCTGAAGCAGAAAGGTTGTCATATTCTGACAATGGCTTTGCTTCACGTATTCCTCTCTGTATCTCTTCTTCTGTCTGTGAATCAATCCACACACGCCGCTTGTCTTTATTCCCTGGCACTTTTGCCATCTGGTCTACAAGCCTGTATATATACTCACCTTCACGCCCCGAATCAGTACATACATAAATCCTTGTAACATCCTTCCTGTTTAAAAGCCCTTCAACTATTTTAAACTGCTTTTTAACATCAGGTATAAGTTCATAAAGAAAAGAAGCAGGCAGGAACGGAAGTGTATTTAATGACCATTTTTTTAATGCAGGGTCATATACATCAGGATAACTCATTGTCACAAGATGCCCTACACACCATGTAACAATATATCTTTCTGACTCCAGATACCCTTTTCCCTGGCTGCCTGCCACCCCAAGGACTTTGGCAAACTCCTTCGCAACGCTTGGCTTCTCTGCTATAAATAAATATTTATCCATATTAATATTAATCCCCGTAAATCATCATAACCACTTAATTTGTGCACTTGCTGGCACAACATGGTGATTTTACAAATTCTTTAAATGCTTTTTCTATAAAAATAACTGCAACAATTACACCTCCTGCCACACAAGCATATTTTACAATTTTAGTAACATTAATATCAATATTTAATTCTGTCTTTTTACACATTATCTAATATCCTTTCTAATATAATCCAGGAACATAAGATGTTTTTACGGCGCACCTTTGTGCCCGGAATAATAATTTATAAATCCTGTAAAAGTTTACAGTCCCCACGCCCTGTTACCATCCTGCCGCCAGTTTTTTCTATGCTTTCCCTTAAAAGCTGTATACACTGTGCTGACTCCCCGCCTGTGGATAATTTATTATCATAAAGGCAGTATTTTTCCCTGGCACCAGCAGGTGAAAGATTCGGCATCACAACATTAGCCCCTGCAAGCAGCCCCATTTCACGCCCTTCTGGCGCAATAGTGCCAAGTGCAGTAGTAGCCGGCAGTAGTACATATGGAAGCATAAGCCTTGTAATTCCAAGCAGGAAAAGGGTCTGTTCCAGAGTACCATTTTCCTTGCCCGCAAATGGTGTGTCTTTCTGTGAAATAAACGGCCCAATTCCCACCATATGGGGCTTTAATTCATGCAGGAAATATAAATCTTCTGCAATACATTCTAGTGTCTGGTATGGAGAACCCGCCATAAACCCTGCACCTGTCTGGTATCCTATCTCTTTAAGCTGCAAAAGACATTCCTTCCTGTGGCTTAAAGACATTTCCCCAGGATGGAGTTTGTTATAATGTTCTTCTGTAGCTGTTTCATGGCGCAGAAGATACCTGTCTGCACCACTTTCATACCATGCAAGGTAGTCTTTATAATCCCTTTCCCCAACAGAAAGCGTAACAGCACAGTCTGGGTGTTTTTTCTTAATATTTTCTATAATAGCACAAAGCCTCTCTCTAGTAAAATACATATCCTCGCCACCCTGTAACACAAATGTACGGAAGCCAAGGCTGTACCCTTCATCACAGCAATTGTATATTTCACTGTCATACAGCCTGTACCTGCATAAATTCCTGTTGCCACGCCTTATGCCACAATAGTAGCAGTTATTCCGGCAGTAATTTGTAAATTCAACCAGCCCGCGTATATACACATCTTTCCCATATATATTTTCACGCACCTGCCTTGCAAGTTTAAAAAGATACTCTGAATCTTCTCTGCTGTGGCAGGACAATAGCTGGACAAATTCCTCCTTACTGGGCATCTCCCCGGCATAAAGCCTGTCAATTAAGAGCATCTGGCTTGTTTTAACTTCTGGCATAATTAATAGCCTAGCTCCTCTCCTACAAGTATAACCTTAATACGTCCTGGAACACGTGACATCCTTGTCACCACAATCTGCCCGCAGATACATCCTCCAGACAGGCAGTCCATACACCTGCCAGCACTGGCACATGGTGTTTCAAGGCCAAGCCTTACAGCATTTGGCGGCGCAGCAATATTTCTTGTACGTGAAACAGCCTCATGCACGTCTTTTACTATTTTGTTCATTCCTGCAATAATTATTACATTCTCTGGCCCGTTGCAAAGACATGCAACCCTGTTCCCGTTGCCATCAATATTTACAAGCTCCCCTTCCATTGTAATTGCATTAGAACTCATAAAATAATAATCCGATGTAGCAATTTTGCCAAACATCTCTCTTTTTTCCTCAGGAGTCTTTGCATCTGCCTTATCATATATTATGTAATCATCTGATTCTTTTAAATCAGCAATCAGCCCCATTTCATCCAGGGTAACAGAGCCTCCCCACGAAACAGTACAGTCTGGTGTAAGGAAACGCTTTGCCTTGGCATTAGCTTCCTCCCTGTCAATACAGTAATAGCCTTCAATACCACGTAGATTAAATTTATTAATAATATTTTCAGCAAGGTTCTGGTAATTTATCTGCTTTGGTGTAAGGATTGTTTCAGTAACATCCATTGGTAGTGCCTCCTTTTTGGTTTAATAAAACGATTATAACACAAGTGCTGTAAAAAGCCAATTTCCACTATATAAGAAACTTGCAGATATAAGATAATTTCCAGTTATCTTTTTATTCCG
>CAJTRU010000064.1 GCA_910579085.1 uncultured Lachnospiraceae bacterium
TACTGGTATATATATATCCAAAATCTAGCCATACAATATAAAATAGTAGTAAAATTTATCAGCCATTTACATGTTATATATTTATTTTTTAAAAATTTTAAATAATATCCTGCAATAATAATAACTGGTAAAAACAATACATGTGTTCTTCCAAATATTGGAACTATATATCCCAACATCCCAAAGCAAAACCCTGTACATAGATATACAAAACTAGTTTTAAAAAAGTTTTTATCATTATTCTTTCTTCCAAGATAAATAATAATAAAAAAAGGCAGGTAATATGCAATCTGTTCAAATCCAAATTCAATAGAATCCGCCAGACCATAATTAAAGTACCTTTCAGAACCTGCTAAAATACTTACAATACTGTTCCGTTCAATATAAAATAGCAAAAATAAAATAACTAAACTGGCTACAATAAATTTTTTATTAAATATTTTGAAAAAGCAAAAAATATATGGAAGAAATAAAAACGCCATAGAAATATGAAAACACATAGAAATTACTATCCATATAAACGCTTTTTTTGCATTTTTTTCCACCATTGCATCAAATGCAAATAATGCAATACTTGATGCTAAATATGCACGTAAAGGCGAAAAACCAGATATATAAAACACTGAAACAAAAAGTAAAATTGTAAGTGGGCCATCAATTTTATTCCAATATTTTTTAACTATTTTTAACACCGGAATAATAGTTAAAAGACTTATTATGAAAATAAACACCCAATACTGGTCTGTAATATTTCGTATTATTACATTTAATACTCTGTAGCCAATTTCAGTAGACTTATCCCTGAAATCATCCATTGATGTTGCCGACAAAAAATTCATATAATATCCAGACCGTAAATCTCTGCCAGCCGTTCCAAATCCTTTAAAGAAAATAAGTATTAATCCCGTAAATAATAATGATACCTGTATCTTTTTTTTATAAACCCCAAATTGTATATACTGGTTTTTGCAAAATACACATATAATATAACAGCTTGCAATAATACCAAAATATAACAGCAATGTATAATTACTCCACATATAAGCCATATTCTGAAAATCCATTCCCAAATCCCCCTTATTTGTTATAATTAAGCAGGCAATTCTATTAGCTATTAAATATTGTATATATATTTTTCATAAAACTAAATCCAAAAAATGATAAAATTAATGCCATACGCACTTTTATACGGCTATTTTTATTTAACAAAACACATTTCCTATATTTTTTAATAAACTCTATAATCTGTTCTTGTTCGTTTTTATATTGTTTATCTTTATTTCTTATCATTAATAAAATTACAATTGCAATATTCACTGAACGTGAAATAACCCCTTGATAATATATAGTACTTTTAGAATTAAATATAAGGTGTTCAAGGCATCCTATTACTGCTATATTCTTTCTGTCAAACCCTTTTCTCATTGCACTGTTTTCATGAACCATATAGTAATAATCTTGCACACTTATATATGTAATATTAGAAATATCCTTAAATACCTTGTATTTAAATTCAAAATCTTCACCAATACTCATTTCTTGGTTAAAACGTATACTATCCAGACTTTTCATTGTATAAAGTGAAGCCCATACTGCGGTTATTTCAATCCCATGAAAGGGTCTTTTCATATAAAGTAAATCATTAACTGCCTGTTCTCTATCTACGACCTTTTTCTTTATATCTTCGCTATTATAAATTTTATATTCATCAACTGTAAAGCAACCACATATTACACATTCACTACCCGTTTTCTGCATAGCATCATAAAGATGGAATAAATAATCCTTACCTATATAATCATCACTATCTACAAAAGTAACATAATTACCATTACATTCATTTAATGCAGTATTTCTTGCCGAAGAAACACCATAATTTTCTGTATGAATTACTTTTACCCGGCAATCCTTTTTAGCATATTCATCACAGATTTTTCCACAATTATCTGGTGAGCCATCATCTACTAGCATAACCTCTATATTTCTATAACTCTGTTCCAGAACACTTTCAACACAACATTTCAGAAATTTCTCTCTAACTTTATACACCGGAATAATAACACTAATCAATTCATTTCTTTCCATGTTTTAAATACCAGCCTTGTAATTTAGGTGCACATTTTTTTATATCATACATATAGCATGCCGGAAATAATTTTACTTTCATATTAAGCATACTAATAGCCTGTTCTGCCCATTTTCTATTATCCTCTTTCAAATTCATATATTTACATGCTGTACTAATACAAACTTCCTTTGACACAGCATCAGAAACTAAAACAGGTATTCCTGAAATCTGTGCTTCAATAGAAACAATAGAAAAACCTTCAAAATAGGATGGTAATATTATTAAATCCATTAACGGATAATAAACTTCTGGGTTTGAAACCTTTCCAGTACATATAACCTTGCCAGTTAACCCCAGTTCTTTAACTCTTTCTACTATATCATTGTGTAATTCACCATCTCCTATTAACAGAAGACATGCATTATTATTTTTCTTATATATTTCATTAAAGATATCTAAAAGCTTCATATGATTTTTGGCATAAGTAAATCTTCCCACATGACCTATAACAATTCTATTCTCTAATGACAATTTGTCTTTAATATTGGAAATAGTTTGTTCAGAAATATTAAATTTGTCAAAATTTATAGCATTATTAACTATTAATACTTTTCCTTTATCAAAATTTTTATTTCCAAAAAGCCATCTGCCTGCTTTTTCAGAACACGCAAAATAATTTGTTGCAAATATTTTTGAGAAGTGTCTTAAAAATAATTTTAAAATATTCCTCTTCCACTCATTTCCCCCTAATACACTATGATTATGTGCAATCCTTACTGGAGTTTTAACCAGCCATGCTACAAATAGAGGAAATACACTTATAGTATTTAAGTGAGAATGTACAATAGAATAATTATTTTCAAGCAAATATTTTCTTAATTCTGGTATATATCTCCACAATCTTTGATATGGTGGTAATTTATAAAACTTAGCTCCCATTGAAATAATGTCTTTAGGAGGTGTAACAGTTGAATCTGAATCATAAAAAAAATCAAATTGTACCTTATTGTGGTCTATTTCTCTATAATAATTGAACACAACTGTTTCTACACCACCTGCCCACATTTTTCCAATTATTTGTGCAACACGCAATGGTTCTTTTGTATTTGTCCCTTTGTCCAAACCTATCCAATCCCCTTTAAAAACCTGTCATCTTTTACAAGCCATTGTTTATATCTGTCACATACTGTTCCTGTTCCTATGCCCATAACATATGCAACACTGTACACATCTCCTCCAGCTTGCAAACACATTACTGCAAAAGTATCTCTTAACCGTTGGTAATTCAAATCATCTATCCATGCTGTTTCACCCACATTTTTCAAGCGGTACTGCAACGTCCTGCTATCTGGTGGTGGATAATTTATACATGATTTCATTGTTGGTACAGTAGTACTTAAGCTTATTTCATTTTGTAATATAACTCTTTCAATAACAGCCTTTTTTGTTCTACCAGCTTTTTTGTTTACTTCTGCAACATAACTTTCCTTTGATGGTTTTTTCTTTTTATTAATAACTTTTAACAAATCATATAATTTTTCTGGTATAATAAATTCCCTACATTCATTTTGCGGAAGTTCACATTCTACAAGAATTGTTGATTGCTTTATTTCTTTGCTTTTTTTATTAATTTGAGAATTTTTACTTTTATCATTAAAAATGCCATAACTTTTATTGTTATCTATTAAATCACCTGTTTTCTGCTGTATTCTTACTAAATTTCTATGAATATGGATTTTACCACTTTCTAAATCTGTATCCTCCCATTTTAAGCCACAAAGTTCTGAAAGGTTTATGCCTGTATAAAGTGGTAACAATATTTGTAATTGTACATCCAGTTCCTGTTTATACACAGCACATATTAACTGATGTATTTCCAATTCTGACAATGGCATTGCTTCTTTCTTATTTTTAATTTTATATTCTGGCTTTCCAAATAAAATCTCTGGTATAAATCCCTTTTCTGCTCCAAAGCGGAACATAGCATGTACTATATTTTCTAATAGATAAAGTGTATATTGTGATAAAGTTTCATTTTTCCTTAAACTTTTTATGTTACTTTCCTGTTTTAAAAATATAAGTATTTCAGACAAAATTTCAGCATTGAAAAGAATTGCTGGCATCTCACCTATATATGGAAGAATGTATTTTTCAATATTTTTTTGATAACATGCATATGTGGATGGCCTTAAGATACTTTTAATATCTAAAGCCCACTGTTCTGCCAGTTCCCTTATTAAAAATGATTTTTCTATATCTTTATTGTTAGAAAATGGATATTGCAGATGGATTTTTTTGTGTTTAATATATTTATAAAAACTGTTCTGTTGTAAATGGGAGTGTAAATTTTCAGTTTTTTGTTCCATACAGCATCCCTCCATTACTCTAAAAGAACTATATTGATATTTACAACATAATAAAAATAATGTTGTAAATAAGACGGAACTGTATAATATCTGGTATTTAGAAATTAAAAAATAGGATAATACTGGTTTTTAATTTATATTTTAGATAAACACTTATACACAATAAATTTGCACATTTGTAATATAAAAACCACTTAAACATCATTTATGGAAATATTGACCATACAAAACATAAAAGTTTTTTCGTAAAAGATCTTGAAAAGTAAAAATAAATATGCTATTATTCCATAGTATCAGATTTACAACATTATTTTTATTATGTTGTATTCTCTTTTTCTATGTTACTACTACCAAATCCATTTCATCCATGTGTTTCTGGTACTCCCTGCTTGTTGTCATTATATAAACCCTTGTTGTTTCAATGCTGCTGTGTCCAAGTATATCTGCAAGTTTTGCTATATCTTTACAAGTGTTGTAAAATGTTTTTGCAAATAAATGCCTTAAATTATGTGGAAATACTTTTTCCTGTTCTACACCTGCTTCTTTGCACAATGCTTTCATTTCACGCCATATATTACTGCGGTTTATTGGCTTGCCGCTTCTTGTACGGAAAACTACACCATTTTTTGTTCCATTTTTATGTATGTAATATAAAAGTTTTATTTGTAGTGCTTTTGGTATGAGAATTTGCCGCTCCTTTCCCTTGCAGTATACGTTAACTGTACCTTCATTTACACTTTTAACTGTTATAAAAGCTAGTTCACTCACTCTTAGCCCAATTGCACACAATGTCTGTATAAGCATTGAAAGTTTTATCTTGCCAGATTTTTCAGCAGCAGCCACTAGTTTTTTGTACTCTTTTTTTGATAAATCCATATTATTGGGCATAAAAGCTTTTTTCTGCACTTTTATTGTTTTTATCTTTAAGTCATTCCATCCCATAAACTGAAAAAAGCAATTGGCTGCTACAAGAAAAGAATTTATACTGCCAGATTTATAACAGCCTTTATTCTGTAAATATTCTTTATAACTGACTATAAGTTTCTTATCCAGTTCCTGCCCATTTGCGTATTCTTTTAATTTTTTAATGTCACAAATATATTTACTGACTGTTGCATTGCTTTTTTCTTCTTCAAAAAGATATTCCCTGAATTTCTCCATAAGTTTGTTTGTTACTTTTCTCATAGTTTCCTCCATTGTTATATTTTTATATTTTCCAGGCAAAAAAATAAACCCTTATATTTTTATAAGAGTTTCCAATTCACCAGAATAACATTATTTAATTTTTCCAAATGCATTAAACTGCCTCTGCATTTCTTATTAAACAGCTTCCCACACTGTACAAATTGATATTATCTTTATTTTACATATATAATCCATACATAAATTTATATGTTTTGCCTGTTGTATATAATATATATTTTATACATAACAAGCTGTGCCGCTGCTGTAAAAACTGCCAGCAGCAGCACAAACCTTCCTGTTTTACTGGTCAACAGTAAATAGCACATACTTTTTCTCTGCTGCTGCCCTTTCCCAGAAAGAAATACTGTCACTGAACCATTCCCATGTATAATTAAAATCCTCTTCACTCATAGGATAACAATAATCTTCTTCATCTATATTGTAATACCATTCCCTGAACTGTTCCTCTGTTATTTTAGGAAGTTCTGCTGCAACCCTTGCTACCTGTTCTGGTGTTTTAAGTGTGATAATATCACTTTCTTCACCTTCTGGTGTAATATATTCACCATTTTCAAGTTCCACACCATAAAGCGGCTTACCAGCAAGAACTACATAACATAAAGGCTGGTTATCTTCCTTATAATCCAACTCCCCGCCATTAAGTGCACGGTGCATTGCATCCCATGCTTTGTCTAATTCTTGTGTATACTCTGGGTAATCATCAAAAAATATTTCCTCTATTTCCTCATGCATATAATAAGCACGGTCTTTTCTTGGCACTGCTTCCAGATTAAGTACCTGCTGCTCATCAAGTGCAAATAAAACTGCCAGACATCCCATATTTTTATCTCCTTTATATTGTAAATAATATTATAATCAAATTGTAAAACATTATGCGTAACAGCATTAATCCTTTATTGTTACTTTCCGTCTTTTATACTTTTAATTTGTTACTACTTTCCGTTTTTTATTGCTTTTTATTACTCTTCATTTATTTTTACTTTCCATTTTTATTGCTTCCCGTTTTTATCACTTTACTATAACTTTCCCCTTTGAATTACTGTCATCGCGTATTACTTCACAGCCAGATGGTATATAAATATTTCCTGAAAGCGGGTTTTTAATACTTATTACAGGTGTGGTAATTACAGCCTCTGTCTCTGATTTCTCAAAGCATAAATCTGCATCATACATTTCACAATTAACAAGTTTTAAACCCTTACAATAACACAATGGCTGTGTTCCAGTAATTTTACAATTTTCAAATATAACATTTTCACAATACCATGCAAGGTATTCACCATTTATAATACTATTTTTTATTGTTATATTTTTAGCGTGCCAGAATGCATCTTTTGTATTAAATATGCAATTTTCAAACACAGAATTTTCTATATACTGGAATGAATATTTACCATCCAGGCTTACATTATTAAAGTCCAGCCCTGTTGAACGCATCATAAAATATTCACCTTTTGCAGTGCAGTCTTTCATAGTAATATTATGTACTGACCACCCAAATTCTGGTGAAATAATATCACATCCACGCATATTTACACTTTTGCACTCACGCAGGGCTTTTATTCCATAAAGTTTTGAATTTGAAATATCTATATTACTAGAATACCATAAGGCAGCACGGCATTTTTCTGTCATTTCCGAACCTGATATGCTAATCATGTTATCATGCCAGAATGGGTAACGCAGGTTAAAGTAAGAGTCTGATACCTGTATATTGTGACATTCCTTTAAAGCGCTTTCACCATCTGCTGGCCCGTCAAATGTACATTTGATAACTGACAGGCCGCTGCTGCCATAAAGCGCCCTTTCCATATCAAATGTTTTATTTTCAACTACTGTCATAAAAGATTACCTCTTTCCATTAATATCAACAACAACATATTCACAATGTTTTCCTGTACGCATGGAATATGTCCATCCTGCCACACCAGAAGATACAATTACTTTGCAGTTTCCTTCTTTATATTCACCATAATTTAATACACCAGCAATACCAGAAAAAAGACCAGCAGGCCATATCTGCCCTCCATGTGTATGTCCTGACAGTTCAAGCCCTACATTGTTTTTATTATTTTCTGCCGCTTCAACTGGCTGGTGGTCTGCCATAATTATATATTTGTCCTTGTCTGCCCCTTTTAATATTTCACCGGGCGGCAGGCGGTCTGATGTCCTTCCCATTGTGGCATCTGCCCTGCCAGCAAGTATTAAGTCCTGTTCTATTTCTATATAACTATCTTCTAGCACTGTAATACCATTTTGCGAAATTGCCTGTACAAGCTCTTCATCTGTATAAGTCCTGTGGGTTGTATATGGCTGCCTGTCATGGTTTCCATATACATAATATATCCCATACCTGTTTTCAAGCCCGCCAAGCAGTTTAAAGACTTCCTGCATTTCTTCTTTTGAAGTCCCTTCTTCTGTAATATCCCCGCCAAGTATTACAATATCAGGCTGATGGCTGTTTATTACAGATATTTTGTCTTGTAATACTTTTTTATTTTGTACTGTGCCATAGTGTATATCTGATAAGAAAAGTATACGGTAACTGCTTGTAATTTTATCTGTATTAATTATATATTCCGCTGCCCTGATATTGTTCATATTATAATATCCATACACAATTATTGCTAATGCAGTTAAAAGCGGCAGTATGCCACTCTGGCTAAACCAGGATAAGGCCGCCTGTACCCTGCCTTTCTGCTTTTTTCCACAAATTTTGCTGGCGGCATATGCAATAATATCAAATAACATAAACGCCGCTGTAATATGTAATATAATAACCGCTGTATTTGAAAATAAAACCATGCAAAATAAGGCTGGTATAACTGCTAATATTATATTAACAGCTTTAATTCTTTTGCTGCTGGTATCTGCACCATAAAATTCCAGCAGGCGGCGCAAACGGAAAAAAATATATATTCCTGCTGCCAGTACAATTACCAGCATTATTATTATATATATAGTAAACATATTAAAACCCCGTTTCTATATGCTCTATAGTATTAATATAAAAAAGCCGTAAAAATGGGTCTGTATCTGTCTGTATTCCATACATCAAGATACTATGCCTCTTTTAACGGCTTTAATAGTTTCCCAGTTACCGATATGGTGCATCCTGTCCCGTAATTTTATATTTAAAGCAACACCCACAGGTACTATAAGCTGTCTTTTCTTATAAGCAGAAGCCACATCTGCCATTTTATGTAATATACACCTGTTTTCATTATATTTAGAAAATAAATATATGTCAAGTTTTATTGCATTGAATACGCACGACTGTTTCATAAATTTCCAGTTCTCTTTTGTTAGTGGACTAATGGTTTCCAGTGCCAGAACCAGAATATTCCATACAAGGGGGTACGCATTCCGCTACGGTAAGCCACGCAGCGGCACATAAGGCTATGTCTCTAATGTTCCAAAATAAACTGGCGTTTTTTTCGTAACATTAAAGATATAGCTTAAATGCCGGCGGGCTTAAAGTACCCCTTTTATGGAATATTGCTGGCATCTGGCACGCAAAACCTGCCAATAGCAACCTGCAACCAAAAACAGAATAAAAAGAGAACTGGAAACGGGGTAGGCAGGAGCGATTCTGCCAGCCACTTATTATACATTGTAATAATTACTGTTATGCAGGGATTAATATAAAAATGACACCACTATACTTCCGTCCATCTAAACCACCTGCCATAATTTCCAGTTATTACCTGTTCTGTTTTTATATCATATTTTTTGTAATTATAACAGGTTTTAGATAGAACACTGGAAACTTGCTGTCTTACAAAATTTCAGAAAAAAACATGAACCAGCAGGATAACGGGAAATTACGTTTTACTGGTTTATAATGACAGGTTTTGCGTGCCAGATGCCATGAATTATTCCGTAAAAGGGGTACTTTGGCATCGCCGGCGTTTAAATCCCGTACTTTGGGATTTTATGCGCCGCTGCGTATGCCACCGTAGCGGAAGCGTACCCCTGTACGGAATATTCTGGCTCTGGCACTGTAAACCGTCCGCCAAGTTACACCAACAAAAGATAACTTGATATTATCCTGTATTGTGCAGGTGGATTGTATGTGGCGGAAACATGGCTTTTTCACGCAAAACCTGCCAGCGTAATTTTGCAATAAAATACAAAGTAATAAAATAACTGGAAACTGCAATATAGTTATGTTAAAATTATAGCAGAACCATATAACTTGTTGCCCTGCTTTTTTTAGTACTGAAATAAATAAATTACTTATATTAAGGAGGAAATATGGAAAACAACCAATTATACAATCTTTTAAACCTGCCTGCTGAGGTAATATATAACCTGGACAAATATGGCAGCTCAGGAAAAAACACATTTAATATAGATATAGAAGATTTAATACAAAACACCAGCCTTGTAAAAGAACTGGATAAACTTATTGCAGAAAGTACCGGGCAGGATGATGATGGAATGAAAATCTTATGGGAAGAATTAAATATTGCAAGACAGTCTTATAATGAATACCAGAAAAAGGGAATCCCTGACAGGATTTTTATAGATACCATGAAATTTTGTACACGTTTTTTGAATGAATATTATAAAACTTACTCCTGTTACCGTTTTGCATGGGGATGGTGGTTTCCAAGGCAGTTAGCATTACTGGAATTCCGGATTGGCGCTTTAGAATATGAATATTGTGACGGGCATTATATTAGCCTGCATATACCATCCGATGCAGACCTTACACCACAGTCTGTCCTGAAATCTATTTCACAGTTTAAGGATTTTTGCAAGCAGTATTATCCTGGATGGGAAGGACTACAGATAAAATGTGAATCATGGATGCTTTCACCTGCATTAAAAGATGTTTTAACCCCAAATTCAAATATTTTACAATTCCAGGGATTATTTGATATAACAGAAACTAACTATGAAAGCATGGCTATATTAGACTGGGTATTTCCAGGATATAATAAAGTCTCAGAAGAACTTCCAGAAAATACAAGCCTGCAGGCCAATATGAAAAAATATCTTCTTGACGGCAATAAACCAGGTTGGACTAAAGGAGTATTAAAATCTGTCTGATGGTAGTCTGTACATATGCCTGCACAAAAATAAAAACCTTTCCAGTCTGGAATTATATCTGCTGGAAAGGTTTTATTTTTAATTACAAATACCTTAATGTTATTTAAACTTTCTTATATGTATATTTTCTTCCAATCATATTCTTGTACTCTGTTGCCTTTGCTTTAGGTACTTTTATTACTGCTTTTGAAGAAATCCCTGCAAATGCTTTATTTGCAATATTATCTATCTTGCTTGATTTTATTGTTATTTTTCTTAAAAGCTTGGATTTATAAAAACATTTTGAACCAATTTCCCTTACATTTTTACCTATCTGGACTTCCTGTAGCACATCACATTCCCTGAATGTACCATCCCCGATAGTTTCAACATTTTTGCCAATTATTACTTTAGCAACATTACTGCTCCTTAATAATGCCCTGTTGGCTACAGCTTTTACCTGGAATGTCTCCCCTTCTATTTCAACTGTATCTGGAATCCTTAAGTTTACTGGGCTTTTTAATGCGTATGAATACTCTACGCTTTTTATATCTCCTGCATTTTCTGTAACTGTATATATCGCATTGCCAATCTGCCAGATAGTGCCTGGCTCTGATACAACTGGTTCTTCTGGAGCTGGCGTTTCTGCTGGCTCTTCTGTTGGTGCAGGCGTTGGTGATGGTGTTACAGATGGTGAAGGTGACGGTGTAACTGTTGGCTTTGGTGTTGCTGATGGCGTAACTGTTGGTGTTGCCGTAGGTTTTGGTGTTGCTGTAGGCAGTCCCTTAGGAGTCGGGCTTGGTGTTGGTGCAGGTGTTGACATATCAGGAACTGTAGGTGCTTCATTCCTGAAATATGTTGTAATTGCCTGGCCTCCTATCATATACTTACATTCCTTGCCAAAACTGTCATGCCATGGATAACCATTAGTTACTGGCAAATCAACATTTCTTGCCATATTGGCAGGTGCTGTAATAAATGTCATGCTTGTGCATCCGTTAAACATCCTGGTAACATTGCTGGCTGACCTCATATCAAACATGCTGAAGTCAAGAACACTTATATTAGTACAGTTGTTAAACATCTCTCCCATATCAGTTACACGGCTTGTATTAAAATTAGTGAGGTCATAATTCCATGCTGTACATCCGCTGAACATTCCATGCATATTTACAACATTTGAGGTATTAAACCTTCCAATATTAAGTACGCTGCACTGGCACTTATTAAACATATCACCCATATCTATTACATTGGATGTATCAAAATTACTTACATCAAGGAAACTATAAGCTATACATTCCTTAAACATGCTGTTCATGTTTGTAACTTTGCTTGTTCTTAAACTGCCAAGTGTATATGCAGAAAGATTTCCGCAGCCTGCAAACATAAAACTCATATCTGCCACATTTGATGTATCAAACTTAGAAACATCAATAGCAGCAACCCTGCAATTTTCAAACATGCCCTTCATATTTGTAACTTTGCTTGTATTAAGCTCTAAAGGAGTTGTTGTAACGTTAAAATCACGCAGGTTCGTACATCCTGAAAACATGTAACTCATATCTGTAACATTGCTTGTGTCAAAACCTGTATATCCAATATCATTTATATGTAATGAAACAAAGCTTTCACAATTATAAAACATATGTGACATATTTGTTACCTTTGAAGTATTAAAAAACCTGAGTTCAAAGTCAGGCAGGTTTTTGCAGCCTGCAAACATATATGCCATGTTTGTTACATTATTAGTATACCAGCCATCCAGTTCAAGGTTTGTAAGATTTGTACAGTCATTAAACATATAACTCATATCTGTAACATTTATAAGTGGTGTGGTTTTAAAGCTAATACTCTGCATTAACTTGCACCCGTCAAACATATGGCTTGTATCTGTAAGGCTTCCTGTATCAAAGTATGTAATCTCAATAGTTGCAAGGTTATTCAGGCCTGCAAACATCTTTCTTGCAGAATGTATTCCTGTAACGGCAACTACTGCACTTTTTATTGAACTGCGGTATGAATACCACTTTGGATATGAATTTTCTGAAGTAACATTTGAATAGTCACCATTCCCTGTAAGTGTCAGTACGCCATATTTGTCAATAGTCCATGTTATAGCCCCGTCTGTACCTTTATATACATAATTATCTGCACGTCTTAGTGAATTAATCCTGTCTATCTGTTCCAGCACTTCTTTTTTGCTTTTGCACTGTATATCTGTCTCTTCTGCTGGCCTTTCCTTAACTGGCACACCAGAAGCCCCAAGTGTCTTTACAGGTGAAGCACCAGCTATATAAGGTACTGAAGATGACAATATTGCAGCCGGTAATATAATTGCTGCTAATAATCTGGATAATTTACGCATTTTCCCCCTCCTAATAATTTATACAGGAAAATACTGCCTTTACAGGCAGAAAATGCCCTGTATATGGTATAATATTCTATAATTGTATCACAATAATGTCAGATATCAAAGAGTGCTTTGCTTTTCTTAAAAATTTTTTAAAATTTAATCCTCTTCTATTACCTGTATTTCTATAAAATCGAACTCTACAGACTCTATAAAATTATCCTTATAAAACCTTGTTTTATCCCTGCGTTTAAACTCATTAATATTTTTCTCAAGCCAGACTGGCCTGCTTAAATCAAATTCATAACAAACTTCATCAACAGCATCAAAAACCTTTTTTGTCCTGCTTTTGCCTTCTGCCATATCACTTATTGTTATATCTTTCAGAAGCCTGTTATCTTTAAATTCCTTAGCCCATAACCTGAACATTTTGCCAAACCCTTTCTAACCAAATTACCAAGAAAATTATCTTGTTGAAATCCTGTTAATATTTTTTATTAAAACAGAAATTGTCCCATCAGGATTAGTTATAAACTCCACCTGGTTAATATCCTGGTACTGTTCCATAGGAATATTTATCTCTATTCCAGTATCTGTTTTTAAATACTGCTTTTCAAACTTCCTGGTAGTCTTTTCACTTTGCGGTTTTACTTCTGTTTTCTGCATATGGTACTTTTCCATTTTAGCATCAAATTCTTCTTTTATCTCTGGTACTGTCCCATAAATTTTCTCACTTATTTTTTCTACGCTTATTAAGCCATTTTCTTCTATTTCCTCTTTAATTATACGTTTTGCTTCCATCTGCTTTACAGGCTTTTCTGCAAAATGTTTTTTATTAACCTGCTCAACTGCACGTGTAACAATATCAAGCTTTGATTTAGAAGACAGGGAAGCACTACAGTTAAGATAAAGTTCTGAAAGATAATTGCATTTTTCACCATTTACTTCATACTTTTTCTCAACAATATTTACAGTATAATCCTCCAGGTTAATTATTACTGCTTCTGACAGCCTTGTAGAAGAAGCTGGAAGAGCTGCCCTGTATTTTATAATACTATTTACATTGCTGCCCTCAGAAGAATTTGTCATATGTACAAAACTTTCTTTATAATTCATTTTTAACAGTGCAAGGTACAAAACGCTCTTAACCTGGAAAGTTACAGCAGCAAAATCGGCAGAAGGAATTGTAATATTAGAATTCATTATGCTATATAAAAGCCCTGCCATCTCTTTGCTTGAATTAACAAGGTTTTCCTCACTGAATTCTTTAACAAGTTTATACATTCCCTCTGCATTTTCTTCATCATTAAAATAACACTTCTTCATATCATCCCCTGACATTATCTTAAATATGTGCTGCCTGAAAAAATCATTTATATCAGGTGAAAGTTCCAGAAGCTGTTCTGAAAATACAGGGCATCCAAGTTCACCATCCAGAATATGTACAATGCCCTGCCTTATAATTATCTCATCTTGTTCCATAGTATACCTCTCAATAAAACATTAGTTAATTTTATCTATAATATTTATTATGTCCCTTATATCCTCTTCCCTGGTTTTAAATGGCACTGACAAGAGCTTTTTAGGATTTTGCATTATCTCATTAACCATATTTTCTGTATCATCACCAGTAATATATACATCTGGCATGCACTTTTTAATAAAACCAGCAAAATCCCTGGTATCTTTAAATCCCATTTTAGCAACAGCTTCTTTATAACCTGGCATAGAATTTTTCTCCATAAGTGCAAGATAGCCTGGAAGGAAAATTCCAACTGCTTTTCCATGTGGGACTCCCTTATTATATGTAAGATAATAGCTTAACCCATGAGGAATTGATGTTCCTGTATGTGATATTGCCATTCCCGCCAATGTGGAAGCAAAAAGAAGCTGGTTATAATTATCTTTTGTAAATTCTCCTGTTTCAATTGCATCCCTGTTTGCAGCCCATTGTTCCATTCCATAAAGACTTGCCATACGGCTGTACTCTGTTGCATTTGCATTAAAATAACTTTCAATAATATGCCCTAGTGCATCTATTGCAGTATTTATAACCAGCCCTGCTGGTGCATTGCCTAGGTATTTTGCATCAATACATGCAAGTACAGGATATATCTTATGGCTAATACTCTGTTTTGTCTTAATATCATCCCTTGTAAGTATTGCATAAGGTGTAACTTCTGAACCTGTGCCACATGTGGTTGGTATTTCAACAACAGGCAGTGCCTTAATCTTAAGCGGCTTGTACAATACATCTTCTGATGTATCGCGGTTCTGCACCATAAGCGCCACTGCTTTCGCCGCATCCATAGGCGAGCCGCCACCCGCACCTATAACAAAATCAGCACCCTGGCTTCTTCCAATCCCTGCTGCATCCATTATAGTGCCAACAGACGGGTTTTCTTCTATTTTATCATATAAAATATATTCAGTATTATTATCTTCAAGCGCCTTTATAATATCATCAAGCGCCCCTGTCTGGACAGCAGATGACCTGCCCGTAATTATAAGTGCCTTCCTTCCAAGTGAAGCAATTTCACTACTATGTTTTAAAACTGCACCATCCTCATGGTAAATTTCTGTTGGTATATAAAATTCCATTTCTTACCTCATTTCTATACTGCCTTTATGCATAACCAGGCTTTATTATTAAAGCATCTGCATATAAAGCGGTTTTCTGGTCTTCTTTCTTGTTACTTCTATTAATCCAAGCTTGGTCATATCAATAAGTTTAGTCTGTATGCTGTCTTTGGCAAATTCAGCACGCAGGCAGTCCATAAGAGCCTGGTTATTTTCTTCATCTTCCATATCTATAAAATCAATAATTATTATGCCAGAAAGGTTTCTAAGCCTTATCTGTACCGCAATTTCCTTTGCTGCTTCAATATTGGTTTTTAAGAATGTTTTCTGTACATCCTTTTTCTTGGAAATTGCTTTTCCTGTATTAACATCAATGGCTACAAGTGCTTCTGCTGGCTGTATAATTATATATGCACCACTTTTAAGCCATACTTTAGGCATTAATGCACGTTCCAGTGTCTTAGGGATATTATAAACAGCTTCCAGCTTTCCATTACTGTTATCCCATAACTCCAGTTTTGAAGCAAGCATAAGCCCCTTCTCTTCAAGAAATATTTTAATATTATTATATATTTCCTGGTCATCAGTTAAAATCTTTCCAAGCCTGTCATTATATGAATTAATAATACTGTTTAAATATCCTGCTGGTGCACTATACAGACATGAAAAAACTGTCTTATGGATTGCAAAATTAACTATATCTTTATATTTTTTAATTAGCATTTCTATCTCATTTATAATTTCTTCTGTACTGGCATCTGCACTGTTAGTCCTTGCAATAAACCCATAATCTTCTGATATATAACTACTGTTTATTTCTGAAAGACGTTTCCTGGCATCTTTATCACGTATTTTTGAAGACACACTGTTCCTGTAACCTTCTGAAACAAGCACAATATACCTTCCTGGAATACTTAAAATCCCTGTAAGTGCAGGTGGTTTTGTTTTAATTGCTTCCCTTTCAGCTTGTACAATTATCTCATCCCCAACAAGGACACGTCCTTCCTGGTAATGTGTACCAGTATGTATAGGACATTGTTTTATACCAAGCGGAAGATACCCCATCTGCCCTTTCTGGAACTCAACAAATGCTGCATTAATATTTTTAACAATATTTTTTACTTTGCCAATATATATATTGCCAAGAATACTTTTTTCCTCCGCATTTTCTGCATCTAACTGGACAATACGTGAATTCTCTGTCCTGGCAGTAATAATTTTATTATCCTTTCTTATAACCAGAAGTTCATCTGACATCCAAAAGCCGCCTTTCCGTTTCTGTAAAACTTAAATTTAATGCTGCTATTTCTTCAAGCGCATCTTCTGCATCACGTTCTGGAAGCAGCAGGCAGATATCATCTGTTGTCAAAGCCTGTCCTGCATACACCTTTTCCACCACTTTACAATTAATATCTTCACCATAATAATACTCTCCCCATTCTGCCCACTGCACAGCATTTTCACATATAAAACCAAGCAGGTAATCTTTGCCCCCGTCCATGCCTTCTGTAGTATTCTGCATCCAGCATCCAGTACTAAAACTATACCACATACAAAATGTCATGGAATGTAAACATTCATCATCTTTATAAATATCCAGGAAATTCTTTGGTACACCTGCATATGTTTCCTTGAAAAATGTTTCGTCCCATTCATCTGCTGCAAACTGGTTTAATTCATTTTCATGGTCAAAACCCTTTATAAATACACCATTCTCCTCAAATAAAACATCCATTTCATCACCGCCGCCATTAGCCAGCTTGTAACCGCCAGAAGCATATCTTTCTACAAGACGCAGCCAGCTATTCTCTTCTGGCACCATAATAATATCCAGCACAGCCATAGCTTTTAAACAGGAAGCAAGTTTTTCTGGTGTTAAATATACAGGACTTTCCTGTCTGGTAATACGTTCCATATACTATCCCCTTTCTTTAGTTATTTCTTTTTATCTGCCCTGCTAATATTTTACACTATTATATAAAACATTTCCAGAAACTTTAATCTACATAATATCAAGTAATTTACATTGTAGTTCCTGGCAGTCTGTTTTATCTATATTACTAAATGTAAATACCATAAGTTCCATAACCTTTTTAAACGAAACCATACTTGAACCAATTTCATCATATCCCCCACATAATACTTCTATAGTTCCACATGGCAAACTTCTAGCATTATAACCACTAAAAAAACTATATACTGCATCTGCAAATTCCTTATCCAGACCCGCACAAATTACTTTATTAAATGGAAGTACATTTGACTGGAAACTAATATTTTCCCTTCCATAATTTATAATAATATCTGCCCTGTCCGTCTGGTTCTCTGTATATTTCATAAACACCATTGCATAATTACTAATGTGACGTGGACTTAAATATGCCTCCATGCAGATTATGCCACTATGCCACTTAATACCACCAGCTTCCTTACACAAATGTAAAGTATCCTGGCATGAATAATTAAAAGGTACTTCATCCTTCCATATACAGACCCTTTTATATTTATTACCACTTTCAAAAAACAGCATATTTCCTCCTTTACTGCCCGTTTAATTCTGTACAATGCCAATAACCTGCTATGGTATATATTTTATAAGTTCTGGGTAAGTTTCTTTATTATCCCTTATAAGCCACCGTTTAAAAGCAGCAAATGGTGAACTATCACTTAATTGCAATTTTAAAAGACATTCCAGGTCTTCCTTCTCATCATCTTCCGCCTCCTTGTATTCACGCACAAACTCTTTAAACCCAGACAACTCTTTTCTTAAAATCCTGCGCAATATCTTGGCTTCCATCTTTTTTTGAGGAGTAGAACCATAATATACTTCATTTAATAAATTTACAGTATTAATTGTTTCTGTTCTTAAATCAAGTTTTTCAAATACTAATTCTTCATCTGTACCAAAATACCCTTTTTTACGGAAAGCAATTAGTTCTTCAACATTTTCTATAGTACAGTCAATAATTGGTTCATATTTACCAAGTTTTGTATTATTACAATGGGCACAAGAAAGAAAAAGATTATTCCAGTCATATTTCAAACCTTTATTATTACGGTGTGGATGCAAATGTTCAATATTGTAAGAAGTAACCTGTTTATTTTCGCAAATATAACATTTATTATGAAACATTTCCCTAAGCGCAGAATTTACTTCCAAAGTATTATAAGAACTATTACCCGCTTCTGCCTTCTGCAATGAAACTATTGCCTTTTGTGCCTTATCTGTTAATTTTCTTTCAATTTTTATCATAAACTCCTGCCTTCTATTTCCTCAAATTCATCTTTTGCTTCCTTAGCCAAACCTTGTGGAATATTTTTTAACTCACTTCTTAACATTGCCCTTTCTGCGCGCTCCTTATCTGAAAGCCTGTCTTTTCCTTTAAGATATTTATATCTTCTAAGCTTTTCTTTTAACTCATATGAATACTCATCTGTTTCAAAATACCCCTCTGCAAGGCCATCTGAAGAATAAACTTCTAAATTTTCCAATTCCATATGCTTTTCTAAATCATAAGCTTTTGCATTTGAAACAGAATTAAGAATATATGGTGAATGTGTTGTCACAATAAATTGTATCCTTGGAAAAAACTTTATTAAAAATGGGAGAATTTTCTTTTGAAGGCCTATATGAAGATGTGTTTCAATTTCATCAATTAAGACAATTCCTTCTTTATCATATGTACTAATATTACTACTTGAAAGCCAGTTCTGTTCCATTCTTAACATTAAATCTGACACAATACGGATAACAGAAGAATATCCATCTGAAAGTGTATCAAAACCAAATGGTTCTCTGCCTTGTACATGTATTTGGAAATCATATTCCTTATAATCATATTTAAGAGTAACCGTATTATCATCCAGCAAAATACACAAAGCTTCTGTAAACCTGTCAAACCACTTCTGTATTTTATCCACTGTTTCCATATCACCTTCATTTCTTGCATAAGCCTGTTGTGTCTTTAAATGAACCAGGTATTTATGCAATAAATCTCCTGGACCTTCATCAATAAAATAATGAAACCCCAGTTTTACTTCTTTCACCCCATGTTCACGTGTAATTGTTGTTTTCCTATTTGCAGGAAAATATGCTGTAATAAAATCACCTTGAATATATAACAAATCTAAATCCTCACAATTATTATTAAAAAAAACATCCACCCCGTCTTTATATTTTTTTACCTGTGCTAATTTGTTATTATAATTTATTGCAGCATCAAACTTATCTTTTTCTAACTGGCTTATTTCTAACTCCTTCTCTGCATCTGAAAGTTGTGGTATAAAATAATTAACCAATGTCATTAATTGTCCATCATTTATTGATTTAAGATATTTACAGAGTGCAAGAAGTAAAGAAGTTTTTCCTGAACCATTTTTCCCTGTAATTATTAAATTCTGCCTGTTTTTTTGATTTAATGGTATAATAATATTCCTTAAATGCCTTAATTGTCTTATTCTGATTTCAGTTATATAGTGTTCCATTTTTTCCTTTCCAAACCAGTATATCCATAAAAGAGTTACAATTAAATATACATGGCTTATATATCCTGTTTCAATTCTGTAACAATATAAATATATAAATTATTTTTAATAATAGCATAAATACTATAATTAAATCCAGTAACTTATCCCTATATTATAATTTCTTCTCATATCTGCATTTTTTTCCAAAAAATATTAATACAATACATAAATTTCCCCTTAATTAAAAATTATCCATTATTTTATTATTGTAACAAGGGTAATAAATGAAGTCAATTGTGATAATTTACAGTTATCTTTTGTTTGTGTAATTTGGCGGACGGTTTTATGTGCCAGAGCCAGAATATCCATTAAAAGGGGTACGCTTCCGCTACGGTAAGCCACGCAGCGGCACATAAAGCCATAT
>CAJTRU010000065.1 GCA_910579085.1 uncultured Lachnospiraceae bacterium
CTATAACCCCAAGCCCAACTCCGACAGCCAGTCCAAGCCCAACCCCGTCTCCAGTTCCTACATTGCAGATAGATACAAATATATCAGAACTTTCTGTAGATGCACAGGGAAGATTTACTAGTGGTAATAAGATAGATTTATTGGTAACAGGTTCTTATAGTTTTAAAGCAGATACAAATTCTTCGTCATGGTTAAAAATATGTAAAAAAAATGCATCTGAGTCAGCATCAAGTGAGATTTATTTCTCAGATTATAGTGGAGAAACCAAAGAATGTTTTTATGTTTTTGCAAGTGAAAATACAAGTACAATATCAAGAAAAGGAAAAATTACGGTTACAGCAGAAAATGGTGATAAAAAAATAACAGAAACTATTGATGTTATACAAGATGCTGCGAAAGCTGTGTTAAATGTTCCAGTTTCAAAGATTACTGTAAATGCCAAGGGCATTACGAGTATAGCTTCTGTAGATGTCAAGACACAGAAAACAGGAGGTTTTTCTGTGGATAATGGCGGATATTCATGGATAAAGGTTGGAAGCAGCACATCAGAAAGCAATGCACGCCCTAATATATCGTTTGAGTCTGATGGGACATTTTACATATTTGTAAGTAAAAATCCATCAGATACCGCCAGGACAGGTAAAATTATTATAAAACATGAAAGTGGGGAAACAGAACAAACTATTGAGGTCAGCCAGGAAGGGGCTAAAGCAGTATTAACTGTAGATACTACAAGTAAAATGGCAGAGAATGATGGAACATTTTATAATAATTCTGTATATGTAAAGACAGCAAAAACAGGTTCATTTACGGCATCAGTAGAAGATGCAGAGTGGTTAAAGATTTCTTCTAAAAAGACATCTCTTCTGGCAGATGGAATGAGAAGTATTACTCTGAATGAAGATGCATATATTTATCTGGTTGCTGGTAAAAATAATGGGGATAAGAGGACTGCAACAATTAAAATAACCCATGAGTCAGGGAGTTTATCAGAGACAATAACAGTGACACAGCTTGGAAAAGCAAGCTCATATTTACAAATAGACAGGGAAAGCGCATATTTTGATGAGCCAGTAGAAAGTGTTGACGGAATAGTTAATATATCTGCTGGTGAAAGTACAAATTGGACTGTAACGTCATCTGAAGACTGGATTAGAATTGCTAAATATGAAGTAGCATTTTCAGAAGGGTATACTTCTGTTGAGGGTACTGGAAAAGGAGGATTTTATATTCTCGTAAAAGAAAATGACACTTATGAACCAAGAGATGGATATATAACAATTAGTTCTCCTGAAACTGAAACATATGAAATTCATGTACACCAGGCTGAAAACGAAGTTGGACTTGAACAATTGCTGGCAGAACTTTCTATTAGTGTTTCAAAGAAAACTTTTAATAAGGGTAAAACATCTAAAATTAAATTTAATTATCCAGAAGGATTATATGCAAGTGATGTAAAAAGTGTAAAATTTTCAAGCAATAAGAAAAAAGTGGCTACCGTAGATTCAAAGGGAGTGATAAAAGGGATTAAAAAGGGAAAAGCTGTAATTACTGTAACAGTAACATTGGAAAATGGCAGTTCTAAAACTTTTAAAGCAAAAATAACTGTAGATAAAAGAAAGGTGAAACTTGCTAAATTCAAGTAAAACAAATTTTGGCAGCAACTTATTTTTTACATACACAAAGGTGGCACTTATAAAGAGTGCCACCAATATATTTTTAATCAAATATATGAATATATAGGAAATAAATTATTAAAAAGCAAAAGGCGGCGCAGATGTTGCCTTTTTATTTTTTCCAAAAAGTGGTGCATAGAAAATATTAAATATGACATATTGAAATGGTGATTTATACAGACAAGTTTTAGGTTATAATAGAATTAACAAAAGACAGATATAGGTTTTACTGCTGGAAATATGTAACCGTTTGTGATAAAATAAGTTCCAGTATTCTAATAAATTAGTATAAAAATTTGCTTGTAATTAACTTATGGTTCTGCATTTACAGCTAAAAAAGGAGATGTCTTAAATGAAGATTGCAGTTTGTGAAGACCAGGAAGAAGAGGCTGCCTGGTTATGTAGTACAATACAAAAATGGGCAGCAGATAATAAAAAACTTGCAGAGGTTTTTTCATTTAGTGATGCATCTTCATTTATGTTTTCATTAGATGATAATATATATGATGCACTTTTCCTGGATATTAAAATGCCTGGTGAGGACGGGGTTGCCCTGGCAAAAAGGCTTAGAAGGATGAAAGATGATGTTTTTATTGTATTTGTAACAGGGGAAAAGGAGTATATTATGGAGGGCTATGAAGTTGGCGCAGTAAATTACCTGGTTAAGCCTGTTGATACCAGAAAGATTTACTTATGCCTGGACAGGATTTATGAAAAAGCAGATTTGCAAGAACCCTTTATAATAATTGATACAGGAGAAAAAACAGTAAAACTTTTACAGAAAGAAATATATAAAATTGAGGTATTTTCGCATAGATTAAAATATACTACAGCAAAAGGGGAGTTTGAGGTATATTCTTCTTTAAAAGAAGCACAGAAAGAATTGGATGATAATTATTTTACTACATGCCACAGAGGTGTGCTTGTAAATATTATGCATATAGTTTCCATAGGAAAAAACAGCCTGGTTATTGCTGATGATAAAACAGGTTTCCAGATGGAAGTACCTGTAAGCAGAAGGCTTTATAATAAGGTAAATGATGAATTTATACAGTTTTATAAACAAAACAGGGCAGAGAAAAATTTTATGCAGAGGGGTGAAATAGATGAAAATCCTATGGCTTGAATTTGAAAATTTAGAAACAGGGCTTAGATTTGAAAGAATAAAATTTAACAAAGATATCACTTTGCTGGTGGGCTTGTCAGGTGCGGGTAAAACACAAATTTTAAATGCAATAAAATATTCTATAACCCTTATTGCTGGTGCTAGAGCAGAGTTATGTGCATACCAGATGGATATGGGGATTTTAATTGGTGAAGATGAATATGAATGGTCATATGAGATTAGCAAGGTTAGTGAAAGTGAATTGATTATTAGCCCGGAATCAGGATATGGGTTTTTATTTGAGAGTTTTAAATGCAATGGCAAAACTATTTTTGAGAGAAAAAATGGCAAAGTAGAAATAACTGGTTATAATAAAGTTCCGCAACCTAGAAAAAATGAGAGCTTAATATCACAATATTCAGAAGATAAAAATATTGCAGTATTTGCTTCTGAAATACAAAAATTGTATTCAGACAGAACTGGACTGGAGTTCAGGGAAGGAGTTGATAGTGACTGGTTCAGGAATATGAAACATAATATAGCAATTATATTAAAAGTAAAGGATAATATACAATTTAGTATATTTAGCCAGCTTCCTGCTGCATTAAAACTTTATATTGTAAAACGTTATTTTAAGGAAATATATATAAAAATACTAGATGCTGTGAGGGAATTATTTAATGAGATAGAAGATATTAGTGTAGAGGAAGATGCTATAAAAGAGGAGTATATAATTTCAATACAGGTATATGGAAAAAAAATATTACAAGACAATATTTCAAATGGGATGTTGAAAACCATATATTATCTTGTTGAACTTTATACTTTGGCTGAAAATTCATTTGTATTGATAGATGAATTTGAAAATGGATTGGGGGTTAATTGTATTGACATTCTTTCAGAATTTATGTTTACTGAAAGAAATGACCTACAATTTATAATAACCAGCCATCATCCTAAAATTATAAATGCAATTGATAAATATAAGTGGAAAATTATTGAAAGAACTGGTTCAGTGGTTAAAAATTATGATAGCATAGATTTTGGAATTGGAAACAGCCAGCATGATGCATATTTTAATTTATTGAACAGATGGGAATTTGAAAGGAAAATATAGTGAATTTTTACTTTTTATTAGAAGATGAAAAATCGTTTTTAAAAGTATTGCCATTGTGGCTTGAATATATGGATTTTGGATGTACCAGAGTTGCAGACATCCATGATATTAAAGAAAATAATTATATTTTACAGAGTGGACATGGTGTTACCCAGCTTATTACCAGGGCTCTTTTTGATACAATAGAAACCATTTTATTAAATCCTGGAAAGATTGATAAATTAGTAGTGGTTTTAGACTCCGAAGAATATGAAGCAGAAGAAAGGGAAGATGAAGTAAATGCAAAAATAAGGGAACATTATAGGACTGAAGAACTGGATTTTGGCATAGAAATATTGGTTTGTAACCATTGTTTTGAAACGTGGCTATTAGGGTGTTATGGATTGTATCCTACAGAAACTGTAAATAAAAAATCAGATTTTTACCAGTATTATGATTATTATGATATTGGCAAATATGACCCAGAAAAAATGATGCCACCAGAAAATAATAATGATACTATTGCACAATACCATTTCCATTATCTACATGAATTATTAAGATATAAAAAGATAAGATATTCTAAAAGCAAGCCACAAAATATAGCTACAGAAGATTATTTCAAAGGGATTGTTAAAAGGATATCTGCTACAAATGATTTAAAATCATTTGGAATGTTTTATAATTTTATTTCAGCATCCAAAGAAAAATAAAAAAATATATACATATTTATTAAACCAGGAGGGGATTATGGAATTTGCAGTTTTAATTTGTACAGCTATTGTATTAAGTGTTGCTGTTGCAAGTATATTAATTGTTAAAATATTTTTGCCAAAGCAGATTATAAAAGAACTGGAGAATTATGAGAATTCCCTTGCTGGAAGGCAGTTTGAAGAGATTAAGAACACATACCATGAGATGCGTGGCTGGCGGCATGATTATAAGAACCATATGCAGGTATTAAAAATTTATTTAGAAAACAGACAGTGGGACGAATGTATTTCTTATATTTCACAGATAAATGAAAACTTGAACAGTGTGGATAATGTTGTTAAAACGGGCAATGTAATGGCAGACGCTATTGTAAACAGCAAAGTTTCACTGGCTAAATCAAGAAATATAAGTCTTGATGTAACGGCAAAAGTTCCTGAAGAGCTGCCAGTTTCTGACGTGGAGTTCTGTATAATTTTTGGAAACCTGATGGATAATGCAATAGAAGCGTGCAGCGGGATTTTTTCGGAAGAACAGAGATTTATAAGAATATATATCGGGATATTCAGGAAACAGTTCTATATTTCTGTAACTAATTCTACAAACCAGAAAAAAAGGTTAAAAAATTATTATTCAATAAAAGGGGAAGGGCACGGTTTTGGGCTTTACCGTATTGATAAAATTATTAATGAGCGGCATGGATATCTTAACCGTAAGGATGAACCAGGCGTTTTTTCAACAGAAATAATGTTACCGTTTGTGCTTTAGGCAAAACCACTTGTGAAGGAAACGGCATAATGTAAATATTTTATGGTAATATAATTGCAGGGCGTAAGTCCTGCTATTATTTTGGTTTTAATGTAAGGGATTTTATCCAGACAGGCAAATATGCGAGGGATGTCTGGATGCAATATGCAGGGGGTGTAAAAGTGAAGAAAAAAACAAGCCAGGGGATAATTGCATATCTGGAATATGTCTGGAAAGAGAAAAAAAGTATCTATTTTATGGGGCTTTTGTTTTTTCCTGCTTATATTCTGGCAAATTACTTGCAGGTCTACCTGCCTAAAATGGTGATTATGGAACTTGAACAAAAAAGAAGTGTGGCACATCTCGGGATTTCATTGGTTGTTGTTATCTCAGTGTTATTGTTAAGCATTATCACAAGGGTTATAATGCTGTCACGCATAAAGTATTCTAACCGTGCTTTAAGCCAGAAGATGCAAAATGAATACAGCCGTAAATTATTGTATGTTGATTATTCTTATCTGGAAAATAAAGAATTTTTAGATTTAAAAGGTAAAGTAAAAGAAACACTTTTTGGAGGAAGTGTTGGTGATGAATGGGAACATGCCAGGCTGTCTGATTTTATGGAAACTCTGGTTACTCTTATAGCTGTAACTGGAAATATAGTTTTATTTGTATACTATTTATGTAAGCTGTCATACTGGATGTTTATTATACTTGTGATTACACCGTTTGTAATGTTGTTAGTCCAAAAAACAGTTATGAAAAATGAAGAGAAAAATTCTGCTGGTTCATCTGATGCATGGCAGAAGCTGGATTATACAACAAGAAAAACAGAAGATTTCAGTATGGCAAAGGACATAAGGCTGTACCAGATGGATGGGTGGCTTTCAGGGCTTATAGAGCATTTTTGCAAAGTAAGGTCAAAATATAAAGCTAAAAGTTTACGCTCAAGATGTGCAGTTTCAGTGGCAGCGGCAATTATTTTTGGAATGTATTATGCATGGCTGTTTATATTTGTTTTGCGTGGGCTCTGGGATGGAAATGTAAATGTTTCAGATGTTGTATTTTATTCAGAAATGGGGCCTGCATTATATTTTATGCTTAGTGATGATTTTTTAAATAATATAAGAAGGCTGTTCCAGCTATCAGTTGAATTTATGCGTTTTAAGGAATTTACTGGTTATGGCAGTAATACAGGGGAAAGCAGTATTCCTGTAAAAGAAGAACCTCCTTCTATATCATTTGAACATGTTTCATTTGCTTATCCTGGTGCAGAAACAGAGGTTTTAAAAGATGTAGATTTAACTGTCCGTAAAGGTGAGAAAATAGCAATAGTAGGGGTAAATGGTGCTGGAAAGACAACATTAATGAAATTAGCCTGTGGGCTTTTACATCCTGTAAATGGCAGGATTTTATTAAATGGCAAAGACATGGCGCAAATGGAGGCAGAAGAGCGCTATTCGTGGTTTTCGTGTGCTTTCCAGGATATACAGTTCCTGCCGCTTAGTATAAGGGAAAACATTTCAATGGCTAAAGATAATACAGATAATTCCAGGGTATGGGAGTGCCTGAAGCAGGCAGGTATTAAAGAAGAGATAGGAAAACTGCCGTTAAAGTTAGATACGCTTATGGAGAAAAACCTTAATAAAAATGCAGTGGATTTTTCAGGAGGCCAGAAACAGAAACTTATACTTGCAAGGGCACTTTACCGCAATGCTGGTGTACTAGTTTTAGATGAACCAACTGCTGCACTTGATGCCCTGGCAGAAAATGATATTTATGAGAAATATGCAAAATTTGCAAAAGGTAAAACATCGTTTTTTGTATCACACCGTCTTTCAAGTACAAGGTTTTGTGACAGGATTTTGCTAATAGATGGCGGCAGGATTGCTGAGGAAGGAACACATAATGAACTTCTTGCGGCAAATGGTTTGTATGCAAAAATGTTTGAAATGCAAGGGAAATATTATAAGGAGGAGGCAGAATAATGGCAGAAAAAAAGCTTAAAGCCAGTGAAATTGTGAGAATAAATATACGTGGCATTAATTTTATTTATAAACTTATTCCTTGGAATTATTTTCTGGGTTTTACCTTAATTACAATATGGATTTTAATGGACTACTGGACATATATTTTTCTTGCGGCACTTGTGGATAATATAATAAACGGGGCGGCAAGGGAAGTGGTAATTAAAAATACAGTAATTCTTGTTGGAGGGCATACAGTAATATTTGTTACCCATTGGATTTTAGCACACTACTTTTATTATTGTGGTTCAAATGTATGGGAACTGGCAAATACACAGTTAAATAAAAAAATTATGGATATGGACTATGAATATATGGAGTCCAAATCTATACAGAACCTCCGCCGGGATATTGATTCTATGGCAAGGGACAATGCTGATGGCGGCGGGATTAATAAATTATTCTGGAATTTCTTGCAATTAATACATTCTGGCATAAATATTTTTGTAATGTTATTTTATACAATATACCTGGCTGGAAAGAGCAGTGTTGTATTTAGGGAAGAGCCAGCCAAGGCAGTGTTATTTGTGTTTTTATTTATTATAATATTTATACTGCTTATGGGCCTTGCCTTATACAAAAATAAAACTGCACAAAAAAATATTTATAAAAAAAATGAAGAAATGCTTCCACTGTTCAGGCAGATACATTTTTATACAGAAGAATATATTAGTACAGAAAAATGTGGCAAGATTATACGTATGTTCAGGCAGCAGAATTTATTATCATACTATATTGAAGATTTATTTAGCAAATTAAATAGTAAAATTAATTCTATAGGGCGTCTGGATGAAATAAGAAATGCATGGTCTGGTATTATAGAAACTGTTTTTTCAGGTCTGGTTTATTTTATATTGGGGACAATGGTGTTAAATAATGCTATATCTATTGGCAGTGTATGTCTGTATGCAGGATGTATAAACAGGTTTTTATTTTACTTTAGCAAATTTATGAGAGTATCTACAGACCTTGATGGTAATACAAAATATGTAAAAATGTATTTTGATTTTCTTGATATACCAAATAAAAAATATAAAGGGACACTTCCAGTAGAAAAAAGGGATGACAATAAATTTTCAATAGAATTCCGTAATGTTTCTTTCCGTTATCCAGGTTCATCAAAATATGTGCTTAAAGATTTTTCTATTAAATTTAATATTGGTGAAAGGCTTGCGGTAGTTGGAAAAAATGGTTCAGGTAAAACCACATTTATTAAGCTGTTGTGCAGGCTGTATGACCCAGTGGAAGGGGAAATATTTTTAAATGGAATTGACATAAAGAAATATGATTATAAAGAATACCTGTCACTTTTTAGCGTAGTATTCCAGGATTTTAAAATTCCAGCTTTCCCATTAGGGCAGAATGTGGCAGCTTCAATGGAATATAACAAGGAAAAAGCAGAAGATGCGCTGAGGCGTGCAGGGCTTTCCACACTTCTGGAAAAACTGCCTTATGGTCTTGATACACCAGTATATACAGATTTTGACAAAAACGGGGTGGATATCTCTGGTGGTGAGGCACAGAAAGTTGCTATTGCAAGGGCGCTTTACCATGATACACCATTTGTAATACTTGATGAACCAACTGCTGCATTAGACCCGCTTGCAGAATATGAGATTTATTCAAAGTTTGATGAATTAGTTGGTACAAAGACGGCTGTATATATATCCCACCGTCTTTCAAGCTGCCAGTTCTGTAATGATATACTTGTAATTGATGAAGGAAGGGCAATACAAAGAGGAACACATAATAGCCTTATAAAGGAGAAAGATGGTTTATATTATAAGCTGTGGAACACACAGGCAAAATATTATAAAACTGGGAATGAAACAGGTTAAAAAACATGGAACTAATATAGAACTGGCAGAATTTAAAAGGTGTTAAAGGAAACAAAACCTGGATTTATGGAAAGGCAGGGGATTTAATGAAAATAGGTACTTGTATAAGAGGGCAGCATTTACTGGAGGATTTAGAAACTGCTGTTGCAGCAGGGTTTGACACAGTAGAGCTTTATTTTAATGAAACACTTGCAGGAACAGACTTTAAAGAAATTTCTTCCAGTATAAAAGAGATAACAGGGAATTATGGTGTAACTGTATCAGGTGCAGGGCTGTACTGTAACCCATTACAAAGTGAAAAAGCCAGAAAAGAGTTAGAATATTGTATAGAAAATGTACATTTGCTTGGGACAGATTTTGTGGGTACATTTGCAGGTGCAATTCCAGGAAAAGGTGTAGAAGAAGCAATTCCTGCATTTAAAAAAGTTTTTACAAGGCTTACAAAACTTGCAGAATATCATGGTACAAGGATTGGAATTGAAAATGCACATATGTATGGGCACTGGTATAGTGCTACATGTAATATAGGTTTTTGCCCAAGGGCATGGGAAATAATGTTTAATGAAGTACAAAGCGGGTGCCTGGGGCTTGAATGGGAACCATCACACCAGGCAGGGCAGCTTATAGACCCTTTAATGCAGCTTGAAGAGTGGGTGCCAAAGGTATTCCATGTACATGGAAAGGATGCACATGTAGATTATGGACATATTAAAAAGTATGGTGCATGGTTTGGGGAAAGTTATTGTGTGCACCGTTTTCCTGGAATGGGTGATACAGACTGGGAGAAAATTATCCATATACTGGAACGTGGAGGTTACAAGGGGGATATAACTGTAGAGGGATACCATGACCCTGTTTATTGTGGTGACAGGGAAGCAGACGGGCAGAAAATGGCACTTATATATTTAAGGGAATGTTGCAGGCAGTAAGAAAGATAGAAGAAATTACCAGCTTGTTTGCAAAAAATGGTATTTACCAGGCAGATTTAAAAGTAACTTGTATGGAATTTCCGTTTCCAGAAAAGCAGGAGTATAATACATTGTTTAATTCACTGGATAATGAAGAAAAAGAAATGTACAATATTTATTTAAAGGAAAATATTGTATGGATTGGGAATATAAATGTTGTTAATATATTAATGGAAAAAAGATAGAAATATGTATTAGAAATAAAATATAATTGACATTATATTGACAATATAAAAAAATATAATAAAGCCTGTAAACGACTACAGTAGTTACAAATAAGCAGAAAGGAAAAAGAATATGAAAAACAGGAAAAAAAATTTATTATTTACCCTGTTTGCATTAGGTATCCTGGCGGCTGGTGGTAACGGACGGTTTCCAGAAAAGGAAACAGCCAGTATTGCTAATGCAGCAGAAACAGGCTTTATTATTGATGATAACGGAATACTGGCAAAGTATACTGGTACAGATACCAGCATTGTTATTCCAGATGGCGTAACAGGTATAGGTGACAGGGCATTTTATAACAAAAACAATTTAACAAGTGTTATAATTCCAGACAGTGTAACAACTATAGGGAGTAAAGCATTGTGGGGATGCAAAAGCTTAACAGAAATTATAATTCCAGAAACAGTTGTGTCAATAGGGGCAGGTACATTCAAAAACTGCCAGAGTTTAAAAGAAATTACAATTCCAGGTAATATAAAAACCATAGAAAGTGCCATGTTTTATGGGTGTAAGAATTTAAAAAAGATAGTACTTCCTGACAGCATTACAGATATAGAAGCATCAGCATTTAGCGGATGTAAAAATTTAGTTGATGTAGTACTGCCAAAAAAACTTGTTAATATAGCTGATGGTGCATTTTCCGGCTGCAAGAGCCTGACAGAAATTATACTCCCTGAAAATGTAGTATCGGTTGGCGGTGCGGCATTTTTAGGATGTAAAAAGCTGGCTGTTGTTACAATTCCAGAAAAAACGGAAACATTAGAAAATAATATATTTAGCGGTTGTACTGCACTAAAAAAGATTGAAGTTAAGAAAGGAAACAAAAAGTATAAGTCTGAAGATGGTGTTTTATTTAAACAAGTAAAATCTGGCATGGAGTTAATGATATATCCTGCTGCCAAAAAAGATAAAACATATAAAATACCTGCAAAAACAAGCAGTATAGGGTATAATGCATTTGAAGGCTGTAAGAAATTAACCGGGCTTGTAATTTCTGGCAATTTAAAAAAGGCAGAATATAGAAATGGTTCATTTTTTAATTTTGCTGGCTTAAAGAATATAAAAATATATATGAAAAAAGACCAGAAAATTAACATGTCTTTCATTATTGATTTAGATAGTGATGCTGGCCCGGCTATACCAGAAATTACTATAAAAAATAAAGGTATTGCAAGAGTATCAATGCCTTCAGACTGGGAAGACAAAAATAGCGGAGACATAGATTATATCAAGCCATATACTTTAAAAGGTTCTGTTAAAGCTAAGAAAAAAGGTAAGGCAGAAATTATTTTTAAAAGGGAAGTTGTAAGTCATAAAAAAATCAATGATAAAGAATTTGAACTGGAAAACATCATATTAAAAACAACTGTTGAAATTATAGTAAAATAAAAAGATATTCAAGTTTGCAGCCTTTTTAATTTACAGTTATCTTTTGTTGGTTTATGGACGCAGGATTTTTGGTGTTCCACTAAATTATTCCACTCCAAAAAGCATGTCGTAGACATGGCTTTTGCACGCTTCCGCTACGTAAGCCCGCACAGCAGTGCATTGAATATGGTATACAAACACTGGCGGTGCAGAAGTGCGCCTGTCATGGAATAATATTAGCTGGAACACTTGAAACCTGCTGTACACATCAGAACTACAAAAAATACAACATAAAAGCAAAATAAATAATATAACTGGAAATTATGGTGAGGGAGAAGTGACTTAGATGTATGGAAGTATAGTGATATTATTTTAGTATTAATATACTATATATGAAAGTATTGGATGTTGCACTGTCTATAAGTGACTAGCAGAATAATCCCCGCCACCCTGTTTCCAGTTATCTTTTTATTTTGTTTTTTATTGCAAGTTGCTGGTGACAGGTTTTGCGTGCCAGATGCCATCAATTATTCCGTAAAGGGGTACTTTAACACCGCCGGCATTTAAGTCCATGTGTCACAAGGGAAACGCAGGTTTCATTTGGGGCACATGGACTTTATGTGCCGTTGCGTGTGTTAACGTAGCGGAAGCGTACCCCTGTACGGAATATTGTGGCTCTGGCACTAAAAACCGTCCGCCAGTCCAGCACAAACAAAAGATAACTGGAAATTACCTATCATTTATGAAACAGATGTGATGTGATTAGAAAAGTGATTGCATTTCCAATAATTATATTATACAATAGTATTACTAGATTTTAGATTGTTTTGGCTGTGTTTTTGAAGGGAGGGATTTGTATGAGAAGATTTATGTCAAAGGCTGCTGTTCTGCCAGTCTGTATGGCACTGGTTTTAAATGCTGGCACATATATGTCTTGCAGTGGTATAACAGTAAGCCGTACAGCCTGTGCTGTAAGTAAAGCAGATAATAACAGAATGGAAGAGGCTGGGACAGTCCAGCTTTTAAAAGATGCAAGTGTAGAAACGAGCGCAATGTGTTTTTGGGAGTATAGCAATAATATAACAGAATGTTGCTGGCTGTTTGACAGTGACGGGGAACAGGAAATTGTTGATTATATTAATGGGATAAAACTTGGTGATGCTGTAAAAGATGTAGATACAGATAAGTTAAAAGGTAATATGTACAGCCTGGAAATTGGCAGCAAAGCGGGAGCGTTTATAAGTTTTACCTGGTATGATGGTTATGTATTTCTTAATAATGGCAGTATTTATAAAGCTGATATTGACTTTGACAGGATTAAAAATTACCAGTGGCAGGAAAAGAATAAAATGTCATTATCATTATTTCCTAATATACGTTATATTGCTTTAAAAGATGGGAAGTGGAATACAAAGTTTCTTGCGAAAAGCAAGAAGAACCAGCCACATGGCTTGAAAATTACAAGTGCAAAGCTTAAAGGGACAAAACTGGAAGTTAAGTTAAAAAATAAAACAAAAAAAGAAACGTATTTTGGAGAGTATTTTTCAGTACAGGCAAAAGTGGATGGCAAATGGTATGATATACCTGCTAAGGATGAAATGGTTTTTAATGACATTGCTTATATAATGAAGGCTGGAGGAAAGACAAAGAAGGTATATGATTTAACTCCATATGGGGAACTGCCTTCTGGCAAGTACCGTATTGTTGTTGAAGGCGCAAGCGCAGAATTTAATATTTAATGTAGTATTTTTGCAGTGTGTAATATAATGTTGCATATAGTATTTTACAGTACAATACAGCCTGTCTGCCTGTTTTGTGTTAATAGGAAGGGCAAACAGGCTGTTAGATTAAACAGGAGGATTTATTGGATATGGAACAGTATAAACAGGAATTTATTACATTTATGGCAGATACTGGTGTATTAAAGTTTGGTGAATTTACTTTAAAAAGCGGACGTAAATCACCATTTTTCATGAATGCAGGTTTATATAATACAGGTACACAGCTTATAAGGCTTGGAAAGTATTATGCACAGGCAATACATGAACATTATGGTGATGATTTTGATGTATTGTTTGGGCCAGCATATAAGGGAATACCACTTAGCGTTGCTACAGCTATGGCATACAGTACCCTTTATAATAAAGATATAAGGTATTGTTCTAACCGCAAAGAAATTAAAGACCACGGTGACAAGGGGATTTTGCTTGGAAGCACCCTTAAAGATGGTGACAAGGTAATTATTATTGAGGATGTAACTACTTCAGGCAAATCTATTGAAGAGACATTTCCAATTATTAAAGCACAGGCGGATATAGAAATCAAGGGGCTTGTAGTTTCATTAAACCGTATGGAGAGAGGGCTTTCCACAGATAAAACTGCACTTGATGAAATAGAGGAGAAATATGGTTTCCCTGTTAATGCAATTGTGTCTATGGATGATGTTATAGAGTGCCTTTATAATAAAGAGTGCGGTGGCAGGATATTGATTGATGATAATATAAAAGAAGCTATTAATGAATATTATAAACAGTATGGCGTAAAATAATTTGTAAAGGAAAAGGATAATTATGGGTGAAAAAATATATAAAACTATGAAGTCTGTTGGTGCTTTTAATATAGTTATGGGAATTCTTTTGATTGTTACAGGGATTTGTACAGGAATTCTGGTTATTACAAATGGTGCAAGGCTTCTTAAAGATAAGTCAGAAATTATATTCTGACAGAAGGGACATGCCTTGTGAAAGGAATAATTCTTGGGCTTTATAATAGTTTCAAGTGCATTGCAGGCCAGTGTAATTATACATGCTGTTCTGGCTGGCGTATTGTGGTTGCTGGTGAGGACTTTAGGCGTTTTGGGAATATCCAGGATAAGGTTTTAAGAGAAGATATTTTGTCAAATATTTATGAAGCGGATGGAACCAGGTATTTTTCTACAAAGAGTGGTGGAAGATGCAGTATGCTTGATGAAGACGGGCTTTGCAGGATACAAAGAAATACAGGTGAGGAGATGCTTTGTAATACATGCCGTAAGTTTCCAAGGCTTGTTGCAAAGCATAAAGGGTTTTTATGGATTTCTATGGCTGCTTCCTGTCCAGTAACAGCAGATTATATTGTAAATAAAGAAATAGAATTTTATAAATTGGGCAATAGAGGGGATATCTCTGCAATTAAGATGCAGGATATTCCTTTTATTGCAGGTGAAATGCAAAAATATAAAAAGGTATTGGAAAAGGATATAGAATGTAAAAAAACAGCACAGCATTATATACATATGTATAGCTGGTTTATGGAAATTGCAGATAATATTCTGGAAATTATAATAAGACACAAAGAAATTGTTTATCTGGAAGGCAGTTTTGATTATTTTGAGGAAGAAAAAAGTGCATTGCAGATTGTTTCACAGTTTGAAGACTTTGATAACATTGTAAGGGAAAAGTATGGCAGGGCTTTTGTAAATTATTTAGAATACAGGATATTCAGCAGGTATCTTGAATTGCCAGATGAAAAAGCGGGTGAAAGGTTCTGCCAGGTTTACGGGGAACTGTCATTGGTTTATATAATTGCTTTAAACCGGTATTTTACTATTGAAGGTGGTAATGGTAGTATAGATATGGAAAGGATAATAAACTGGGTGTACAGGCTGTGTGTACACAGTCTTGGGCCTGGAATGGAAATCCATAATATTTTCTGTAACAGGATTGGTTGAATTTATATATATTTTTTAAGTTATTTTGGAAGACTGGGGGCTATATGGCTAAAGAGAATTTTATTGACAGGTTAAAACGTGGAAAACTGGTTCTTGACGGGGCAACAGGTTCTAATTTACAGAAGCGTGGAATGTCTGCTGGTGTATGCCCTGAAGAATGGATTTTGGAAAATAAGGATATTCTTAAGGACTTACAGGTAGAATATATAAAGGCTGGTTCTGATGTGGTTTATGCGCCAACATTTTCTGGAAACAGGATTAAGCTTGCAGAGTATGGGCTTGCAGATAATGCCAGGGACATTAATATGAGGCTTGTAGATATTTCGAAGGAAGCTGTCAAAGAGGCAGATGCAGGCAGGGATATTTATATTGCTGGTGATATAACTATGACAGGAAAACAAGTATATCCTGCGGGGACTCTTGGGTTTGAGGAACTTGTGGACATTTATAAAGAGCAGGTAATGTATCTTTATGATGCGGGTGTGGATTTTATTGTTGTGGAAACAATGATGAGCCTCCAGGAATGCCGTGCTGCGGTTATTGCGGTTAAGGAAACATGTAACCTTCCTGTAATGGTTACTCTTACATTTAATGAGGACGGGCGTACACTGTATGGTACAGACCCTGGGACGGCTGCACTTGTTTTAAATTCCCTTGGTGTAGTGGCAGTTGGTGTGAACTGTTCAACAGGGCCTGGCAAAATGGTAGATATTGTAAGAAAGATGACAGCATATGCAGATATACCTGTTGCTGCAAAGCCAAATGCAGGGCTTCCACAGCTTGATGCAGATGGAAATACGGTATATGATTTAGAACCAGATGGTTTTGCAGAGGGGATGGCTGCACTTGCAGAGGCGGGTGCTGATATTCTTGGTGGCTGCTGCGGCACTACTCCAGAACATATAAAGGCACTGTGTTCTATGTTAGAAAAGAAATCATTAAAAGACAGTGTTTCATTTACAGCCAGAAGAGGAAATATAAAAAGGCGTGCTCTTTCAACTGAAAGAGATGTGCTGGATATAGAACTGGATGGCAGTTTCCTGGTGGTGGGTGAAAGAATTAACCCTACTGGGAAAAAGGCGTTACAGGCAGAACTCCGTGAAGGCTGTTTTGATATTGTTACAGAGATGGCAGAGTCACAAGAGGAGCTTGGGGCTTCGGTGCTTGATGTCAATATGGGAATGAATGGCATTGATGAAAAGGAAATGATGGTACAGGCAGTTAATGAACTATCTATTGCAAGCAATCTTCCGCTTTCTATAGATTCAAGCCACCCTGATGTTGTAGAAGAAGCACTGCGTATTTATCCAGGCAGGGCATTGATAAATTCTATATCACTTGAACCTGGAAAGTTTGAAAGGCTTCTGCCTGCTGCTAAAAAGTATGGTGCAATGTTTATACTGCTGCCATTGTCAGAAAAGGGGCTTCCAAAGGATATGGCTGAGAAGAACAGCATAATCCATAAAATAATTGATGAAGCTTTGAAACAGGGGCTTTATAAGGATGATATTATTGTTGACGGGCTTGTGGCAACAGTTGGTGCAAACAGCAGGGCGGCACTGGAAACACTGGAAACTATAAGGTATTGTAAGAATGAACTGGAAGTTGCGACAATATGCGGGCTTTCTAATATATCTTTCGGGCTGCCTGAAAGAATGTTTGTAAATAGCAGTTTTATGTCAATAGCAATAAGCCAGGGGCTTACAATGGCAATAGCTAACCCGTCACAGGACCTTTTAATGCATTCTGTGTTTGCAGCAGGGCTTCTTATGGATAAACCAGAAGCAGGAACAGGTTATATTGACAGGGTTACGAGGCATAAGGTTTCTGTTGTAAATGGTGAGGTTAATCCAGAGGCAGTTACTTTAAAAACAGGCAGCAGTAATGAAAATGCCTTTAACGGAAATATTATAAATGATGATTTGCTTTTTGAAGCAGTTGTAAAGGGAAGGCAGAATAAAATAGAAGAGTTTGTAAAAGATGCCCTGGACAGCGGGAAGAAAGCACAGGATATTATTGATGGCAGCCTTATTCCTGCAATAAACCATGTTGGTGAACTTTTTGACCAGCAGGTATATTTCCTGCCACAGCTAATTTCAAGCGCAAAAACGATGGAAAAGGGAATAGCTGTTTTAGAACCTTTACTTGCAGAGAACAGAAGCAAAGAACCTCTGGGAACTATAGTTATAGCAACAGTTGAGCATGATATACATGATATAGGGAAGAACCTGGTTGCACTTATGCTTAGGAATTATGGATATAATGTTATTGACCTTGGGAAAGATGTGCCAGCAGAAAAGATTGTAGATACAGCTATAACAGAAAAAGCAGATATTATCGGTCTTTCAGCCCTTATGACTACTACAATGATGGAAATGAAAAAGGTAACAGGGCTTGTACATGAAAAATATCCTGGCTGCAAGGTTATAATTGGCGGTGCAGTTATTACACAAGGGTTTGCGGATGAAATTGGGGCTGACGGGTATTCAAAAGATGCGCAGGAAGCAGTTGTACTTGTAGAAAGGCTGCTGGACTGCAAATAGTAATTTATAGACAGCCAGAAAGGAAACATAATGGAAGATAAAACAGAGGGTTGTACTAAACGGGGTGTGGATATTATAATTCCAGTTTATAAACCAGGACCAGGATTTAAAAATATATTAGAACGGCTGCTAAGGCAGACTGTACAAGCCAGCCATATTTATCTGTTACAGACAATTGATAATGGCAGCAGTTTAATGGAAGATTTGGCAGAAGGTATTGTATCAGTACATCCTGTATTAAAGAAAGAATTTGACCATGGTGCTACAAGGCGTTTTGGTGCTGGTCTTTCGGATGCAGAGTTTATGTTATTTATGACACAGGATGCCATCCCTAAAGACAATAAGCTTATTGAAAAGCTGCTTGTGCCTATGGCAGACAAAAACATTGCAGTTTCATATGCACGGCAGATGGCGGGAAAAGATGCAGATATTCTGGAGAAAATGACAAGGATTTATAATTACCCTAAAGAAAGTTCAGTTAAGTCGGAAAATGATTTGGACAAACTTGGCATAAAAACGTATTTTTGTTCTGATGTATGTGCAATGTACAGGAAAAGTGTGTATGAAGAACTGGGCGGTTTTGTAAAAAAGACAATTTTTAATGAAGATATGATAATGGCGTCAAAGGTTATTAATGCAGGTTATAATATAGCATACTGCCCAGATGCAAAAGTAATACATTCCCATTCATATACATGTATACAACAGTTTAAAAGAAACTTTGACCTTGGAGTATCACAGAAACAATATAGTGAAATATTTGGAAATGTTTCTTCTGAAAAAGAGGGGGCAGGCTATGCTGGTAAAATAATAAAAAGCTTAATTAAACGTGGTGAAGTATTTAAGGCATTTTATTTTGTATTACAGTGTGTATTTAAACTTGCAGGCTATAAAGCAGGGCTGCATTATGATAAACTGCCAGAAAAGCTTATATTAAAATTTACAATGAACAAAGGTTACTGGGATTAATTCCAGTAACCTTTGTTGTTTACTTTGATTTTTCAATTGTATGCTGCTGTGTCTGGCCTGTTGTAAGGTTATATATAAAAAGTTTGCTTTGGTCAAATGTTTCATAAAACAAGTATTCAGAAGTAAGGTTCAGGTAATTATAGTCACCCTCTGAAATAAGGCTTGTTTCCATTGATGGAAGTTCAAGTTTATATAAACCGTTTTCTGAACCGTTATCAACCTGGTAAAATATTGTCGTACCGTCTTCTGATACATTATAGGTAGCAAGCCGTTTGTTTATAAGGGTTTCAACAGAAGAACCATCAAGTGGGACACGGCATAAGCTGTAATCCTGTTCCATATCCATAAAGTACAGGTAACTTCCCTGCCTTGTAAGGTTTGTGCAGTTGCCAGCATATATTACTTGTGAACCTGAACCGCTTGTTCCAAGTGAGTGTATGTAATGGTCTTTATTCCATCCAGTATAGTATATCTTGTCATTATGTAATGCATAAGGTGCAGCTGGTTCATTAAGAAGCTTTTTGTTATCATTGCCGTCTATTTTTACAGAATAAAGTTCAAGGCCTTTTTTCTGGTCATAGTGCTGGTAAAAAAGATTATTTCCATAAAGGCATATTACCTGTGTCGGGTCATCATATAATCTTTTAATGCCATGGCCTGATGTGTTAATCCTGAAAAGCCCTGTTGTGCTTATTGACAATAATGCATCAACATCATTTTTTATCTGGTCATTCCTTCTTGTATAAAAAATATAGCTGCCGGCTGAATTTATATAGCTGGCCCTGTCATCAATAAGTTTTTTGGCGTTGGAAAGGTCACTGTCCATGCAGTAAAGTTTGTTTTCATCATAAGGATTTGCAAAATATATTTTACCCTCATTTTCACAGAAAAGCCCTCCATTCAGAAGATTGCCGCTTGTATTTCCAATAGTGCTTTCATCGTCATAAAATTTAGTACGGTTTCCTGTCACGATTGTATAAATAATAAAGGCAACAGCTCCTGCAGCTATTATGCCCATAAAAATACGCTTAAAGATTTTTTTCATAATGTTAGTACCTTCCTTATATATAGCTTAAATTTTTATATATACCCTGGTTTCAGTATAACATATTTTATGTAAATGTGCACAAATTTCTTTTCTTTTTTTAAGAAAATTTTAATATTGTGCTAAGGGTTTTGTAGTTAGTTTCTTCAAAGTATATATAAAAGACTTTCTTACAGGCATTTTGCCTGGATTTACTCATTTATGTAATTTTTTACTTCAATTAGTCTTTTGAAAATATTATAAA
>CAJTRU010000066.1 GCA_910579085.1 uncultured Lachnospiraceae bacterium
TACAAATACCCTTTATAGATGGTTTATAAATGTTAGCAAAAACATTAATGCCCTTTAACGGGCTGCATCCATTTCTACAGGAATTAAGGTATTCTGCTGATGAAACTAAAATTGTGTGTCAATGCCCTTTAACGGGCTACATCCATTTCTACTTTATGTAACTCACCATAATGCCAGCGGACATTTTTTGTGTCAATGCCCTTAAACAGGCTACATCCATTTCTACGAATAGAACTATTATTTATACAGATGATATAAAACTGTGTCAATGCCCTTTAACGGGCTACATCCATTTCTACAGCTATCAAAGCATTGACCTTGAAAGGGGAAAATGTGTGTCAATGCCCTTTAACGGGCTACATCCATTTCTACCCTGCCACTTGGGAAGCCCCTGCTTATAAGGCTTTGAAGGGTACATTTTCCCCAAGATTTTTTAAATTGTTACAAAAGTGTTACATTTTGCCTTTTTTTGTTTTTCCAGAATTTTACTTTTAAGTTGTATAATATTTTATCACATTTCTTTAATAAATGCCAGTATAAATTTTTATTATAAGATTATACCATAGTTTAATTTAAAAATACAATAAATTACTAGAAGGTATGATATCCATATTTTATTATATCCACATATGTACTTAAAAAGATTGCGTGCTATTGCGCACTTTTTTATGGTAATATATAAAATAGCAGAAGCACCTGGAGGGAATGAAAATATTTCCCACATGGTGCTTTTATTATTTAAAGAAACAGGAGGGCAGGTTTTGGGGTTATTAGACAGGGCTATATATGCCATATCACCTGAAAAAGCACTAAAAAGGGAAACTGCACGTAAAAAAATAAGCCTTTTAAACAGCGGCTATGGAAACCACGGGGCAAATTCCTATAAAAAGTCTGTGATTGGATGGGATTACAGCGGCGGAAGCCACAGGGAAGATATAGAAGAGCATGTAAGCACTTTAAGGCAGCGCAGCCGTGATTTATACTATGGCGGTTCGGAACTTGCCACAGGCGCAGTAAAGCGTTTACGGACTAATACGGTAGGGACAGGGCTGCACCTTAAAAGCACGCTTGATGAAGAAATATTAGGCATTACAGAGGAACAGGCAAGAAACCTGGAAAAAACAATAGAAAGGGAATTTGCATACTGGGCAGAAAGCCTGGACTGTGACCTTGAAAGGCTGGACAATTTTTACCAGTTACAGCAGCTTGCCCTTTTAAATGCCCTCCTTAGCGGTGATGCGTTTGCTGTAATGGCAGAAACTAAAAGGGCAGGAAGTATTTACAGTTTAAGGATAAACCTTATAGAAGCTGACAGGGTAAGCACACCTGACAGCCAGCTGGTAAATCCATTGTTCTGTGAAGGCGTGGAAAAGAACACATATGGTGAAGTGGTGGCATACCATATATCAAAATTCCACCCGCTTTCGTTCCAGGACAGGCAGCCAAGGGAATGGGTAAGGGTGGAAGCATACGGGGAAAAGACAGGCAGGAGGAACATACTGCATATTATGAACAGGGAACGTATAGGGCAGGTACGTGGCGTGCCTTTCCTGTCACCAGTAATTGAAACAATTAAACAGCTTGGCAGGTATACGGAAGCAGAGGTAATGGCAGCAGTAGTAAATGGGCTTTTTGCAATATTTATTGAAAAAGCAAGTCCTGCTGAGGGTGCACCAATAGGCGAATCCATACCAGAGGGACAGCAGGTGGATGCAGGTGATGAAAACAGCATAGAAATGGGGTATGGGACTGTTGTTGAACTGGCAGAAGGAGAGAAAGCCAATGCTGTAGCACCTGGCAGGCCTAACAGTAACTTTGACCCGTTTGTGATGGCATTGATAAAGCAGATAGGTGCGGCGCTTGAAATACCATATGAAATATTAATTATGGCATTTACCAACAATTATTCTGCATCAAGGGCAGCCATACTGGAATTTTTCAAAACCATAAAAATGTACCGCACATGGTTTGTTATGGATTTTTGCCAGCCAGTATATGAGGAATGGCTGGCAGAAGCAGTAGCCAGGGGACGTGTGGCTGCACCTGGCTTTTTTGCAGACCCGGTTATAAGGAAGGCTTACTGTTCGGCTGAATGGAACGGGCCAAGTGCAGGGCAGCTTGACCCTGAAAAAGAAGTACAGGCAGCAGAATTAAGGGTACAGGGAGGTTTTTCCACAAGGGAAAGGGAAACTGCAGAACTTACAGGGACAGATTTTTATAAGAATATCAGGCAGCGTAAGCGTGAAGAAAAACTGTTAAAGGAGGTACCAGGCATTGCAGGGAATAAAACCAGCACTGGAAATCCCGGGAAGGATGGAAGCAGCAGGGATAGTAAACTGGACGGGGAAGAACCAGACGGTACAGAAGAAACGGGCGAAACCGAAGAACCAGGCAGAGATTGATAAATTCTGGGATTTTATTTCAAATAAAGATGAAAATACAGCAGAACTTCTCCTGTATGGTGAAATTTCAGAATATTCATGGTATGAGGATGACATAACACCAAAGGCATTTAACAATGACCTTGCAGGCATAGGTGATGTTGGTGAAATCACGGTGCGCATTAACTCTGGCGGCGGGGATGTATTTGCTGCTGTAGCAATTTATACAAGGCTTAAAGAACATAAAGCGGATATAGCAGTAAAAATTGATGGATGGTGCGCAAGCGCAGCTACAATTATAGCAATGGCAGGCGATACCATAGAAATATCTGCAGGCGGGGTGTTTATGGTACATAACCCCCTTGCATGTCTTATTGGTTATTATAATGCAGAAGAACTGGGCAAGGTAGTCAAGGAACTTGGAACAGTAAAACAGTCCATTGTCAACTGTTACATGACAGTGACAGACAAACAGGAAGATGAAATAAAAAAACTTATGTCAGATGAAACATGGTTTACAGCACAGGAGGCTGTGGAGGCGGGGTTCTGTACAGGTGTCATGTTTACTGATGTTGAAATGGAAGTAGAAGATACAGAAACTGTCATTGTAAATTCTGTTTCTATCAGCCTGGAAAGTTTTAACACCGTCCCAAGGAAACTGTTAGGCTGTAAAACAGCTGGCAGCAATACAGGAAATGGCACTGGCAGCAGTATAAAAAACAAGGAGGTTAAGGAAACAATGACACTTGAAGAGTTTAAGAAAAAGTACCCATCCGTTGCGGACGCTTTTAAGAATGAAATCCTTGCAGGGCAGGGAAGTGCAGCAGGACAGGAGGGCGGCACAGCAGACCATACAGAAGCAGTAAACGCAGAAAGGGCAAGGATTAAAGGGATTGATGACTGTACCCTTCCAGGTTTTGAAGATTTAGCAAACAAAGCCAAGTATGAAAACCCTGTCCCTGCTGCTGAGTTTGCAATGCAGGTGATAGCAGAACAGAGGAAACAGGGAAGTGAATTTTTAAATGGGCGCAGCCAGGATATTAATGGTTCTGGCGTACAGGATATACCGCCTGTTTCCAACCAGGGTGGCAGCGGGGATAGTGAAGACCCGTTTGGTGATTTAATAGACCAGATGTACCCAGGGATAAAATAATAAAACAAGGAGGCGGCAGCGTATGGCAGCAGGAAAAGAACTTTTAGGGAGCTATAAACCAAAGATGGTACATGCCGGGGATTACCCTGTTGTGACAGGAACAGGCACAGTTGCAGACGGAAGCACAATACCAGGGCTTATGCCCGTTGTGCTTGGCGCAGACGGGAAACTGTCACCAGTTACAGCTTCCACGGTTACAGACGTATATGGCATTGCAGCGGATGGGGCAGAAGCTGGTGAAGAAATGGTAATTTATCTTACAGGGCAGTTCTTTGGTGATGCGCTGGAACTGCCAGAAGACGTAACGGCATCAGGTTTAAAAGCACCTTTAAGGAAAATTGGCATATTTTTGGAAGATACAGAAAACAAAACAGGTACAGCAGACAAGGCACAGGAAACAGGAGAGAAATAAAAGGAGACAGAGGCTATGGCAATCAGTATTTATGACCCGCGCACAATGGGCAAACTAGTGGAACGTATGCCAAAAGTGCATACATTTATAAAATCAACCTTTTTCCGTAATACAGAAACCTTTGACACACAGAAAATTGATGTTGATTTCAAGAAAGGCAACAGGCAGCTTGCGCCGTTCATACACAGGAAAACAGGAGGGGCAACCATTGAAAATGAGGGCTTCCAGACAAACACGTATGAACCGCCGCTTGTAGCACCTAATAAAATTACAACAATTGATGATATTTTAAAAAGGACACCAGGTGAAAGCCTTTACAATGGCAAAAGCCCGAACCAGAGGGCAGTAGAAAAAATGCAGCGTGATTTCCAGGAACTTGAGGAAATGGTTACACGCCGCGAGGAATGGATGTGCTGCCAGGCACTGTTTACAGGAAAAATACCTGTGCTTGATAAAAAGGGGAAGAAAATACAGGATATAATTGACTTCCAGTTTACTAATAAAGCTGTTTTGAAAGATGCTGAAAAATGGAACAAAACAACGGGAGGCAAAATTAAACAGCTTAAAGACTGGCGCAAGGAAGTACAGAAGAAGGGGTTTGTAAACTGTAATATATGCCTTATGGGTTCAGATGCACTGGAAGCTTTCATGGCTGATGAAGAGGTACAGAAGCTTCTTGATATAAGGCGTTATGAAATTGCGGTAATAAAACCTAAAGAGCTTCCAAATGGTGCTACGTATGTCGGCGCTATACCTGAAATTGCCCTGGATATTTATACATACAATGAATGGTATCTTGACAACTGGACAAACCCAGCAAAGCCAGAGGACAAACCGCTGCTTCCGCCAGATGCTGTCGTGCTTTTGTCTGCAGAAGCACAGTATTCAATGTATTACGGCGCAGTCGGCATTGTGGATGAAAACGGCAAAACAATAGCAGTTGCAGAAGGAAGCAGGATACCAGAACAGTGGGTTGAAAGACGTCCTGCAAGACGCTTCATACAGTTAAATTCTGCACCATTATGTGTGCCACATGAAGTTGCTTCATGGTATGTCGCATCTGTATGTTAAAAACACAGGGGGCAGCAGGTGAAAAATTTTAAAGAAATGCTGGACAGGGATTTAGACAGGACTTTCTACAATACAGGGGAATTTGCAGAACTCCATAAAATAAAACTTTACGGGGTTGAAAGGGAAATTCCTGTAATTTTTGACACAGACAGTGAAGACAGGCGGAAAATTACAGCGGATGACAATGCAGAAGGCATACATCTTGATACCATAGTAATGCGTGTGAAGCTTTCAAGCCTTGCACAGCCGCCAGGACAGGGTGCGGTGCTGTGGATTGACGGGGAAAGGTACAGTGTCCTTTCCTGCCAGAAAGCTTATAATGAACTGCTGGTAACATTGGAAGGGTATGATGAATAATGATGGATATAAGCATCAGCCAGGAAACAGTAAACAGGTTATATGCCATACTGGATGGTGTTGCAGATGCAGATAAAAAAGTATTAAAACCTGCCCTGGCAAGGGGGCTTTCTGCTGCCAGGGCAGCAACTGTAAGGGAAACCAGAAAAACTTACCATATAAGCCAGACGGCCTTTAAAAACAGTGCCCTTGTAAGAATAAGGAATGTCACGCAGACGGGCAGCGGCATTATTGGAAGCATCCAGTATTCAGGCAGGAGTATACCATTAATAAGGTTTAATGTAACACCAAAAGCTCCGACATTTGGAAAAGAAGCCGTAACAGTTTCCGTAAAGAAAACTGGAAGCCATGTAAAACTTAACCATGCGTTTATTGCACAGATGCCAACAGGGCATACAGGCGTGTTTGAACGTAAAGGCAGATGGGTTATGTCTACAAGAAAAAATGTAAAAAAAGAAACAGGGAATACAATGCATAATGAAAAGATAAAAGAACTTTTAGGCCCGTCTGTGCCTTCAATGGCTGGGAATACAGACGTAATGGAAAAAGTAGAAACAAGGGTAAATGAAGTAATAAATAAAAGAATAAAGCATGAAATGGAAAGGCTTTTGGGCTGGAATGGGGGCGGTCTATGACACCGTTAGGTTTACTGGAGGCGTTAAAAAGTTACTGTGAGGAATGTACCAGGGATTTGGTTATGGTTTCCAGAGTGGCTAAAAATGGCACACAAAAAGCAGAAAGGCCTCCAAGGGTTTTTATTGGGGAACTGCCAGACAAAGAGAGTGCAAGGAAAGAAGCACCGTATATACTTTTAAAACTTCTTACAACAAAAGATGATGAAGAAGAAAGTACAGCAGTGGTGCGTATTATTTTTGTAACCTATTCACAGGACAGGCAGGAAAACTATATACAGTGCCTTAACACACTTACAAGGGTAAAAACAAAACTTCTGGAAGATGTGGTAATTGGTAACTGTTTTTCCTGCCGAAAACCAGTTGAAGGGATAATATATGAAGATGACCTGGAAGTATACCAGATAGGTGAAATTATGACAACGTGGGAAATGCCACAGGTAAAAAGGAATATAAACCAGCATACTGGAGAAAGACAGGAGGACGGGATATGGGACTGGTAAAACAGGAAAAGACAGAAAAGAATACAGAACCTGCCAGGGATATGGCAGCAGATAAAGACACTGCTGGAAGGCAGCAGGAGGAAAAGCTGCCAGCAGAGAACCAGGCAGATGGAAAATGGCAGGGGCAGGATAATTTTATTTACATAGGGCCGCCGCTTGGCACAGGCATAAAAGAAAATGCTGTTTTTTCAGGTACAAGGGAAAGCGTAGAAACATGTTTAAAGGGTACGTTTGAAAAGTACCCGCAGGCAAAAAAGCTTTTAATACCAACAAGAAAACTTGCAGAAGCAAAGATGCAGTTAAGGTCAAAAGGCACACTGCTTAATAAATATTATACGGATGTTTTAAGCCTTTCAAAAGGCAGGGGACAGGAAGGGGTGGTATAAATGGGCATAAGCCACGGGGTTAATGCAAGCAAGAAGCCTGCATCAGTATCTGCACCAGTTGTAGCGGGAAGCGGCATACATTTCATTGTCGGGACTGCACCTGTACATTCAGCCAGTGGCAGGGTTAATGAACCAGTCCTGGCATATACATATGCAGAAGCTGTGGAAGCAATGGGGTATAGTGATGACTGGGAAAAATACAGCATATGCGAGGAAATTTATACAGCGTTTAAGTTATACTGCATTGCACCTGTTGTAATGGTAAATGTCTTAGACCCTTCAAAGCATGTGTCAGAAGAAACTGCAAAAGATTATACAATGGCAGCAGGCACTATAAACCTGCCGTTTGAAGCCATTGCAGACACTGTTACAGTTAAAGGGTATAATGACGGGCAGCCTGCCAGCGAAGCATATGTGCAGGATACTGATTATGGCCTGCTGTATACAGATGGGGCATTGCGTCTTGAAAGGATAGAAGGTGGCAAAATTACAGCAGATAATACAAAACTTAATATAAGTTTTAAAAGTATAGACCCGTCAAAAATTACAAAATCCGATATCATAGGCGGCTATGATACAAATAAAAAGAAAAATACAGGCTTTGAAGTGCTGGAAGATGTTTTCCCTAAGTACCGCATCATACCAGATTTACTGTTAACACCAGGTTTTTCAGGTGACAGCGAAGTGGCAGCAGTCATGGCAGCAAAGGCAGAAAATATCAACGGGCTTTTTAAAGGGAAAGCACTGGTAGATATTGATACGTCAGAAGTAAGACAGTATACAGATGTACCAGAATGGAAAAACAGCCATAATATAACACAGCCTTCACAGATTGCCGGGTGGCCCATGTTTACACTTGGGGGCAGGCTGTTCCACCATTCCACGCAGCTTGCGGCAAGGATTACAGCCACAGACACGGATGAAAGTTTTGGTGATGGGTGTCCTTGCGAATCTGCAAGCAATAAAACACTGCAGGCAGACGGGATGGCACTGGCAGACGGGACAGAAGTCCTGTTAAATATAATGCAGGCAAATTACCTTAATGAAAATGGCATTGTTACAGGCCTTAATTTTACAAACGGTTTTGTATCATGGGGAAATGAAACAGCATGTTACCCAGGAAATACGGATGTTACAGATTATTTCTATAATGTAAGCCGCATGTTTGGATGGGTAGGGAACACAGTAATACTTTCAACATGGGGGAAAACTGACAGGAGGATGGCAAGGCGGCTGTTTGAAAGCATAACTGACAGCCTTAATATATGGCTTAACGGACTTACATCAGAAGAAAAGATTTTAGGCGGGCGTGTTGAATTTACAGAAGAGGAAAACCCTGAAACAGAACTTGCGGCAGGGACTGCACATTTCCATATATACCTTACACCTCCAAGCCCTGCAAAGGAACTGGATTTTGTTCTTGAATACAGTGTGGGTTACCTTGAAAATTTATTTGCGTAAAGGAGGAGAAAAATGGCAAAAGTAGATGAAGCAGTCATAGGCTTTACGGTGTACGAGGACAGTGTAGAACGCATAGGCATTTCAGAAGTGACACTCCCGGAGATTTCAAACATAGTCCAGGAGATAGAAGGTGCTGGCATTGGCGGCAAGTATGAAGCTGTCATACTGGGGTCATTTGAATCAATGTCCCTTACATTAAATTTCAGGACTGTTACTAAAAACGCTGTAAGCCTTTGCGAACCAAGGGTACACAACATAGATTTAAGGGCAACACAGCAGAGACGTGACACTGCAAACAATACAGTGCAGCTTGTCAGCTTAAAGCATGTCCTTTCAGTTTTCCCTAAAAAAACAAGCCTTGGGAAAGTAGCTACAGCAAGCACATCAGATGCAAGCGGTGAATATTCAGTATCATATTTTGCAACATACCTTGAAGGGAAGAAAGTGCTTGAAATTGACCCGCTTAATTATATATTCTTTGTGAACGGGAAGGATTACCTGGCGGAAGTCAGGCGGGCATTAGGTAAATAGAAATATAAGGCATGGACAGGGAACACAGCACTGCTGTGTTTTTCTTCTGTCTTTTTTTAATGGAGGAAAATTTTATGGAAGCAGTAAAAGGAAATAAAGAAAACGGGAAAACAGCAAAGTGCTGCAGGCTTATAAAGCCTTTTGAATGGGAAGGGAAAACCTATACAGAATTTGTATTTGATTTTGAAGGCTTAAAAGGGGCTGATTTAATTGCGGTTGAAGATGAAATAACAATGGACGGCAGTTATATCATAACGCCGGAGATATCGACACCTTATATGGCAAAACTGGCGGCAAGGGCAGCAGGTGTAGGGAGTGATGTCATAGAAAATCTTCCTGTAAGGGATTTTATAGCAGTAAAAAACATGGCAAGGGATTTTTTAATAAATACGGATTTAGAAAGATAAATCCGTCAAAATGGTTCAGGCATAATGTGCTGCTGCTGTCACTTAATACACCAGGCGGCACAAGTACAAATACAGGTGCTGGTTTCTGGCTTGGGCAGACTGTAAGCAGCATGGTCATGTGGGTTAAGGAATTTGAGGAAATAGTAAAAGAAATAAAGGAAAGCAGGGGATGAAATGGCATCAGCTAAGCAGTACCAGCTGCTTTTCCAGCTGTCCGCAGCACTTGGCCCTGGTTTTTCTAAGACGTTCAAAACCGCCACAAATACCATGAAAGCCCTGCAGGCAAACACCAGGGGCGTAAACCAGAAATTAAAAGATATATCGGCTTACAGGCAGCAGCAGTCTGCGGTGGAAAAAAGCAGGGCCAGGGTAAAGGAACTGGAAGAGGAGCACGGCCGCCTTAAGACAGAAATGGAAGAAGCAGGCGGGAGTACAGAGAAATTCAGTAAAAAAATTGCGGCGTGTGAAAAGGAGCTGGAAAAAGCAAAAAAACAGGCATCAGACCAGTCAGGGCGTTTAGGGGAACTGGGGGACGCTTTAAGGGCAGCAGGTGTAAATACAGACAACCTTACACGTGACACAGAAAAGCTCCAGAAACAGTATGAACGCCTTGAACGTACACAGCAGAAAGTACAGAAAATTAATGAAAAGAAGTCTGCCATTGGTGAAAAGAAATCACAAAGCAAAGCACAGCTTGCAGGACTTGCAGGTGCAGCAGCGGCAGCAGGTGCGGCAATATATAATGGGCCAGTAAAAAAAGCAGCAGATTTCCAGCAGCAGATGTCAACTGTCCAGGCTATTTCAGGTGCTAGTGGCAAAAACATGCAGAAGCTTAGCGAAAAAGCCAGGGAAATGGGTGCAAAGACTAAGTTTACAGCCAGGGAAGCGGGCGAGGCTATGGAATACATGGCGGTTGCTGGCTGGAGCGCAAAAGAAATGCTTGACGGTGTTTCAGGTGTAATGGATTTGGCGGCGGCTTCAGGTGCAGACCTTGGGACAACATCAGATATTATAACTGACAGCATAGAAAACTTCGGCTTGTCTGCAAAAGACACACAGCATTTTGTGGATGTCCTGGCGCAGACAGCAAGGAAATCAAACACAGATGTCTTAAAGCTTGGTGAAAGCTATAAATATGTGTCCCCTGTTGCCAAGGCAATGGGTTACAGTGTCGAGGATATCAATGTGGCACTCGGGCTTATGGCAAACAGCGGGATAAAGGCTTCTTCTGGTGGCACTGCTTTAAGGACACTTCTTACAAATATGGCAAACCCTACCAGCAACATGGCAGCGGCTATGGAAGAACTGGGTGTTTCCCTGGATGACGGGAAAGGCAATATGAAATCATTCCATGAAATCATGAAAGATTTAAGGAAAGGTTTTGGAAAGCTTAAAATGCCAGCAGAAGAATTCAGGAAGAAGCTGGCTGCACAGAACGCTGCCCTGGAAAAAGGCAGCATAAGCCAGAGTGTTTACGATAAAAATATATTCAGGCTTACAAAAAGGGCATATGGCGCAGAAGGTGCACTGAAAGCACAGACTGCTGCAAGCCTTGCCGGGAAAGAAGGCATGTCAGGGCTTCTTGCAATTGTCAATGCATCTGATGATACATTTAAAAACCTGACAAAGGATATAAATAAGTCAGATGGCGCAGCAGGGGAAATGGCAAAAATTAAGCTTGATAACTTTTATGGTAGCATTACACTTGCACAGTCTGCTTTTGATGCTTTACAGTCAGAAATAGGTGACATGTTCCTTCCGTCATTGCAGAAGGCTGTAGAAAAAGGTACAGAATTAATAAATGTTGCAACAGACTTTGTAAAGAAAAACCCTGGAACTGTAAAGATGATTGGGAAAATAGCAGCTGGCTTTGTTGCATTGAAAGCTGGTGGTTTAATAGCAAAGGTTGGGCTGTTGTCTGCACAGGGTGGTCTTTTATCTATTGCAGGAGGCATTACAAGCATAAAAGGGCTTGGGTTTACAGAATTCCTTGGAAGTTTTGGCAGTGAAAGCAAAGGCCTTGGTGCAGTATTTGGCAGTGTTGCAGGGAAACTTGGCGGTGTAAAAAAAGCAGGGTCAGGTTTTATTAATTATTTTAAAAACATAGGGGCAGCAGGCAGGGATGTTTCATCAGCATTTAAAGGTTTATTTGGGAAAGGTGATTTATTTAAAAACCTAGGGGCATCCTTTAAAAAAGTTTCTTCGTCATTTGGAAGTTTACTAAATAAGAGTGCTGTATATACACAGGTAAAAAGCCTTGCGGGACAGTTTAGTGGCGCTCTCGCAGGTCTTGCTGGACAGCTTGGTGGTACTTTGTCAAAAACTGGCGGGCGGCTGCTTGAATCGCTTTTAAAACCATTTTCTAAAATTGGCGGGCGGCTTGGCATACTTCTGGCAGATACAGGAAGTTTTATTCTTAAATCGCCACTTGGCAAAGCTGGTAAAATTATTGGCTCTGGATTTGGGAAAATAAGCACCTTTTTATCACCGCTTGGAAATGCAGTATCAACTATGCTTGGACCACTTGGTAAACTTGGTGGTACAATATTAGGACCGCTTGGCGGCATTGCTGGTAAAATACTTCCTGTTGTTGGTGTTATTACAGGGATAATAACAGCTTTTGAATTATTAAAAGAAAATATAGACAAGGTAAGGGAATTTATAAAAAATACTTTTGGGGAAAGAGGACTGGAAGTATTTGATAAAGCTGTAGAAATATTAACTAATGTTGGCAATGTAATAAAAAATGTATTTTCAGATGGCAATATAGGGAAAGCCAGGGATAAAATACAGGAAATTTTTGGCGCAAAAGGTGTAAAGGTATTTGATACCCTTATGGATACCATAGGAAAGGTAAGGGGAGTGGTATCAGATATAACAAGCTTTATTGTTACCAATGTTGTCCCTGTCGCAAAAGAGGTGTTCCAGGTAATTGCATTTGATATAGTACCAGGCATTGTAAACTTCATACAGGCAGCAGCGCCAGTAGTAATGGCTATAATAGGTGAAGTTATAGGGCTTATCAGTGCAGCAATGCCTGTGGTTGGGGAACTTATAAAAGCATTGATGCCTGTAATAAGTGATGTCATAGTATTACTGCAGACAGTTGTAATGCCAGTGGTGTCACAGGTAATGCAGTTTGTTACAGATGTTGCACTGCCAGTCATATTAAAAGTGGTTGAAGCTGCTGTCCCAGTAATAAGAGGTGTAATAGATTCCATAGGGAATATTATCAAAAATATAATAAAAGTCCTGAAAGGTGTTATAGAATTTGTAACAGGTGTGTTTACTGGCAACTGGTCTAAAGCATGGACTGGCATAAAAAATATTATAAAAGGCATATTTGGCGGTCTTGGGGAAATCATAAAAGCACCAATTAGGGTAATTATAAATACAATAAATTCTGTAATAGATACCCTTAATGGATTAGAAGTGCCTGACTGGATTCCATTTATAGGCGGCATGAAAATAAGCATACCTAAGATACCAGAATTTGCCAGGGGTACAGAAAGGACACCAGAAACTTTCATAGCTGGTGAAAGAGGACCAGAGTTAATTACTGGTGCGGCAGGCAGGAAAGTTTATACTGCATTGCAGACTAAACAGATATTTAATAACATGGCAGGACTTCCAGGCAGTGTTGCGGACAATGTAAGCAGCATCACATCCAGTGTGGCAGGCAAGGGACAGGTGGTATTAAATGTGACATACTCACCAGATATAACAGTTAATGGAGGGGCAGATTTGGATGCAGTAAAAGAAATGCTTGGCAGGCTTAATGAAGAATTTACTAATAAACTGTATGGGATGGTACAGCAGGCTTTAAGGGAGCAGGAAGAACAGGAAGGCAGGACTGCTTATGTCTAGCACATATATAACTATATCAGGTGACATGTGGGACTTGGCAGCACATAAAGTTTATGGGAACGGAATGTATATGGATGTGCTGTTAAAAGCAAATATAAAATATAAAGATATATATATTTTTCCTGCTGGCATTACCCTTGCTGTGCCAGAAATTGGCCCAGAGGTTTCAGAAAGCCTTCCGCCTTGGAAACAGGGGGTAACAGAAGATGGGGAATAAGAACCTGGCACGCAGGGTAACAGTAAAGCTTTATTTTAAGGGGAAAGATATATCAAAAGAACTTTCAAAGTATCTTATATCCATGACTTATACAGACAATGAAGAGGACAAGGCAGATGATATTTCCCTGACACTTGATGACAGGGAAGGCAGATGGATTAAAGACTGGCTTTACACAGGCAGAAAGAAAAAAACAATAACAGGTGGTATTACAAAAGCTGGCAGTACCACAACAACAGGGAATATTACAGGGCTTATCCATGATACAGTTATTGAAACAGAAAAAGATATTACTGTACAAGGCAGTGGAAGCACAGGTTACAGTTTAAAGGGCCAGGATAATGGCGGCACTGTAAAAACAAAGGCTTCAAAAAACAAAGCAGGGACTGTAAAAGCAGAGAAAACAGAAGAAAATACAAAAAGGGCTTTCAAGGGCACTGAAATACATGCCCTTGTTGTCCAGAAAAATTTTTTAAGCGATGGAAAAGACAAGGTGCTGGACTGCGGGGTTTTTGAAATTGATGAAGTAAGTTGCCAGGGCCCGCCACAGAAACTCACAATAAAAGCAACGTCAATCCCGTATAAAACGCACCTGCGCCAGACGCGCCACAGGAAAGCATGGGAAAACACTTCTTTAAAAAACATTGCATCAAAGATAGCAAAAAGAAGCGGGATGAAAATAATGTATATTTCAAAATTTAACCCTGTATGCAAAAGGAAAGAACAGAAAAATAAAACAGATATAGCTTTCTTGAAGATGCTGTGCAAAAAAGCTGGGATTTCCCTTAAGGTAACATCTAAGACTATTGTCCTTTTTGATGCTGCAGAATTTGAAAAGAAAAACGAAGTTAAGAAGATAACAGCAGGCAAAAGCAATATAACCAGTTACAGTTTTTCGACAAAGACAGCAGACAAGGCATATTCAGGATGCCATGTCCAGTATACAGACCCGCGCACAAAGAAAAAGACGGAGTATACATATAAGCCAGGCAATGCCAGCAAAGACGGGCAGATGCTGGAAATAAAGCAGAAAGTGTCAAATATTGAAGAAGCAAAGGTACTGGCTAAAAAGTCTTTGCGCCAGAAGAATAAAGGTGAAACCACGGCAGAGTTTACGCTTGTGGGGGATGTTGGCTATGTGGCAGGGATAACAGTAAGGGTAAAGGGTTTTGGTGAGTTTGACGGGAAATATATTGTGGAACAGGCAGTACATACTGTTACAGGCGGTTACAAGGTGCAGGTTAAGCTTCGCAGATGCCTGGAGGGGTATTAATGGAAGACATACGGGGATTAAAAGAGGATGTGCAGGAATTAAAAGACTGCATAGCATTTGGCATTGTAAGCAGTGTGGATAAAGAAGGCATGACTGCCAGGGTAGATATTGCAGACCAGGGTATTGTAAGCGCAGGCCTTAAGGTTGTCCAGAGGGGCAGGAAATGGCTTCCAGAAACAGGACAGTATGTACTGTGCCTGTTTGTACCCGGCGGTGACGGTGACGGTTTTATTTTAGGGGGTATCTGATGGCTAAAATAGGGACACTTGGGGATATTGTATTTTCAGTATCAAAGAAAACAATAAGGACATTTAACGAATTGCAGGTTGAAAGCAAGACAAGCTATGTAAAACATGAAAGGCAGGGCAGAAAACCACTTCTTGAATTCCGCTACAATGATACTGATACTGCAAGTTTCAGCATTTACCTGTCGGCATATCTCGGGGTAAATCCGTTAAAAGTATTGAAAAAGATAGACAGGTACAGGAAAAAAGGGAAAGTGCTGTCACTTGTCATAGGTGGCAGGAAGTATGGCAGCAGGTGGGTCATTACTTCACATTCAAAAGAATATGAAAAATTTGATAACAAGGGAAACCTCATTACAGCTAAAAGCAAGATATCGCTTGAAGAATATGCAGAAAGGTGACAGGGGTATGGCATATATTGTTGACACATCATCCAGGCAGGAAATAAACCTGCACCCAGCGACAGTTGAAGAAGAGGTGCTCCAGAACCTGTGGATGCTGTATTCTTCCCTGGAATGTGGTGTCCCCCTTGACAGGGGGCTTGGCCTGGCAGCAGGGTATACAGACAGGCCTCCTGGCGTAGCGGAGGCATTGCTGCAGGCGGAAATATACGACAAGACAGAAAAATATGAACCAAGGGCAGAAGTTGTAAATATTTCTTTTGCAGATACCAGTGGGAAAGACTATACAGGCGGTATATTAAAACCAGTCGTGGAGGTGGAAATAAATGGCAGTGACGGGGATACAGACGGGGATGGCATCTGGTGATGGCACAGGCATTGAATTTGTAAATACAGACACGGAAGCACTTGTAAACAAACTTGTGGCGGGGTATGAGGAATTTATGGGAAGGAAATTATATCCTGCTGACCCTGTCAGGGCATTTATATTATGGCTCGCAAGCATAATAATACAGGAAAGGGTATATATTAACGAATCTGCAAAGCAGAACATCCCAAGGTATGCCACAGGGGAAAACCTTGATATGCTTAGTGGGATTTTTCATAACGTAAGCAGGCTGGAAGCAGTACCAGCAACAGTAACACTGCAGTTTTCCATTTCAAAAGCGCCTGTCACAGATTATATTATAACAGACACACTGGAAGTGACAGCAGACGGGTATGTAAATTTTGCAACAACAGAAAATATTGTGTTTGCGGCAGGGGAAACAACGGCTGTTGTGAAAGCAGAGTGCACACTGGCAGGGGAAACAGGGAACGGTTTTCTGCCTGGGGAAATAAATGCACTTGTATCTGATGAATTCTTGTATTTTGAGAAAGTGGAAAACATTACGGTTTCAGAAGGCGGGAGCGAAAAAGAGGATGATGCTTCTTTTTACAGCCGCATGAGGGAAAGTGAAGAGTCATATACAACGGCTGGCGCAAAGAACAGCTACAGCTACCATGCCAGAAGCGTGTCAGCGCTGGTAAGTGATGTGTCAGTTGAAAGCCCAGAGCCTGGAAAAGTTGATGTTAAAATCATGCTGCAGGATGGTGTGCTGCCAGATGAGGAAATGATATCAAAGGTACAGGAATATTTAAATGCAGATGATATAAGACCTTTAACAGATTATGTTGTTGTGTCTGCGCCTGGCACCGTAACATTTGATATTGATATTGTATATTATATTTCTTCTATGCAGGAAATAAGCGCAGAAAAAATCAAGGATGCTGTTGAAGCATACACCAGGTCTTATGTGGCATGGCAGACCAGCAAAATGGGACGGGACATAAACCCGTCTTATTTTAATGCTTTAATAATGCAGTCAGGAATAAAGCGTGCAGAAATTATATCGCCAGTATTCGCACATATTGGAAAGGGCAGTGTTGCTGTCCTTGGGGACTTAAGCATAACTTTCGGGGGTATGGAAGATGACTGATTTAAAAGAAGCAGATTTTTTCAGCACATTCCCTGCTGCCCTCAGACAGGATGAAAAAATGTATGCCCTCGGGAAACTCATATCCGAAGAACTGCATATAACAGCAAATGAAGCAGAAAAGAACATAATATATGCAAAAACAGACAGCCTGCCAGAAACTTTGCTTGACATACTTGCGTATGATTTGCATATTGACTGGTATGATTATAACTGCCCGAAAGATATAAAGAAAGAACTTATAAAAAGCGGTATAAAGGTGCACCAGAAGCTTGGTACAAAATGTGCAGTACAGACAGTGCTGCAGGATATATACAAGACATCAAAAATAGAGGAGTGGTTTGAATATAATGGCAGGCCGTTTTATTTCAGGCCAGTAATCGGTATTGAAGCAGGCCAGGAAGAAGTAAATATTTTTTTAAAATATCTGAAACTTGTTAAAAATGCAAGGTCATGGCTTGATGCGATAGTTTATTCGGGAATTATTGACCATAAGGATTTGGAAAAAATTGTTTTAAAAAATATACTTACCAGGGTTACAATACCATTCTGGGGAGGTTTTGTATTTAATGGCTCATGGCTGTTTGATGGAAGCCAGGTATTTGGCAAAGCCAGGCGTTACGGTCTTGGCATCCTTGTAATGTATGGTATTAAAATAATATCAAACCAGGATAAAATGCTTTATATAGGATATAAGTTACATATAAAGTTATCGGGGAAATGCAGGGCATTGTTTACAAGCCATTACAGTGCCAGGGGGCTGGATTACAGTGTTGTGGTTACACAAAGGCACAGGTTTAAAATTAAATCCAGTAAGGAAATAAGCCTGCCTTGTATACATATAAAAAGCAAACAATATGTAAATACAGGGACAGAAGCCAGTTTTACAGGAAAGGTTTCTGTCCCTTTAAAGTCTGGTACAGAGGCTTCCTCCCAGTACCATATGCTTGCAGATTCCAGGAAAGAAAAAGCGGGGAATTTTTCTGCTGAAACAAAAAGCAGGGATTACTGGCTGTTTGATGGTTCTGCGAGGATGGACGGCAGCAGGAAATTTAATTCTATTTACAGGAAGGAAACGGATTAATAATGGGGACAGAAAGTGTTGAAGAGAAAAATAAAAATGTAGTTATTACTAAAAAAGCAAGGGAAAAGCTTGTAAAAGCAAGGGCAGGGGATTTAACACTGCCAAAGGTTGCAGGGATGGCATTTGGCAATGGCGGTGTGGATGAAGATGGCACAGTTATAGCGCCAGCAGAAACACAGGCAGGGCTTGCTAATGAGATATTCCGCAAGGAAATAGAAAGCCACAGTTATCCAGAGGACACTACATGCAGGTATGTATGTACATTGTCATTTTCTGAACTTGCAGGGGAAGAAATAAGCGAGATAGGGCTGTATGATGAAGACGGGGACATTGTCTGCATTAAAACTTTCATGAGGAAAGGCAAAGACAGTGATGTTGAGCAGACATATACACTGGATGATATTTTCTAAGCCTGTGGAAAGGGGGACATTATGAAGGAATACACAAACAGCAGCGCTGTATTTTCGGACACTATACAGGTATTGGAAGAGGGCGACCCAGGACATGCAGACAATGTCAATGTTACCACAGAGCAGCTGCTGGATAATGATTTAAGTCTAAAAAACGCCATCTGCAAAAGCAAAAAGATAGAAATGCTTGCAGCAGGGCAGACAAGCGTTGTGTTTAATTTTGATGGAGGAACAATAGGCGAAAACAGCAGGATAAGCCTGGAAGCAAGCGTGCCAGATGTGTCCTATGAAAACATAACAGTGGACGGGGACAATGTTACAGTGGAATTTGAAGCCCAGGAAAGGGATGTATATGTAAAGGCGGTGGTAAGTGATGCAGTGGTATAGAGCTGGACATAAACAAAATGATACAAAAGACAGCACAGCCAGTTTTGACCAGGCTGGTACAAGGGAAAACATAAAAAGCGGTGAGGAACATAAAACAATATTTGGCAAAATAGCCAGGTGGTTTGCAGATTTAAAACTTGTGGCATTTACTGGCAGCTATAATGATTTAACTGGCAGGCCTCCATCTTTCCCGCCGTCATCACACAAACATACCAAATCAGACATAACAGACTTCCCATCCTCTATGCCAGCAAGTGACGTCAAAGCATGGGCCAAGGAAGCCAGTAAACCATCATATACAGCAGCAGAAGTAGGGGCATTGCCAGCAGGCAGTGATTTAAGACTGGAAGGCAGTGTAATTTTTGGGGACGGTGCTTTTAGAATATTTAAAGGATATTATAGTAAAGGTTACCATGTGGCTAATTTTAATGATGTCCTGCATGGTTCAGGCATTGGGTTTACATCAAGAGGCCCGGATGACTGCAGCCTGCATCCGCACAAAGATGGCGGCGGTGACCTGGGATGGGGGTTCCGGTGGAATGATATATTTGCAGTAAACAGCAGCATATCAACATCTGGCAGGGAACAGAAAAAAGAAATTTCATACATTGGAACCCCGACACCATATGATACTTCAATGAGTGATGAAATGCTTATTAATTTAATAATGGGTATTAAACCAGCTGTGTTCAAACGTAAAAACGGAGAAAGTGGAAGGCCCCATCATGGTTTTATAGCACAAGATATTGAAGAACTTATACAAAAACTTGGAATTAAAGACCATGCTGGCTTTATTGAAACACCCAGAACTGAAACTATAGAGATTGAAGAAGAAACCGGAGAAGAGTATGTGGATGAAACAGATGGACAAACCAAAACCAGGACTGTAATCCAGAAAAGGGAGGAGCAAAGGGAAATTCCTGGTGAATATGTATACGGGCTGCGCTATGAGGAATTTATTGCAGACATAGTGAGATTTTGCCAGTTACAAGATGAAAGGATAAAAACACAGGAAGAAAAAATTAATAACCTGGAAAAACGCATTGGGGCATTAGAAAATATAATTAACCAGAGGGCAGTTTAACAGCCCTTTTTTTATTTGGAAGGGGGATGCAATGGACACACCAATCACACGTGCGGAACATGATGAGTTCTG
>CAJTRU010000067.1 GCA_910579085.1 uncultured Lachnospiraceae bacterium
GTGCAATATTCCCCACTGCTGCCTCCCGCAGGAGTCTGGGCCGTGTCTCAGTCCCAATGTGGCCGTTCACTCTCTCAAGCCGGCTACTGATCGTTGCCTTGGTGGGCCGTTACCCCGCCAACAAGCTAATCAGACGCGGAGCCATCCTGTACCACCGGAGTTTTCCCTGCACCACCATGCGGTAGTGCAGGATTATGCGGTATTAGCAGCCATTTCTGGCTGTTGTCCCCCGGTACAGGGCAGGTTCCCCACGCGTTACTCACCCGTCCGCCACTAGGTTTATATAGCTTCCCTCCGAAGAGTTCCGCTATATAAACCCCGTTCGACTTGCATGTGTTAGGCATGCCGCCAGCGTTTATCCTGAGCCAGGATCAAACTCTCATCTTAAAGCCTGTTCTGCTCATTTTAAAAAACTAGCATTTCCGTTTAATTTACTGATGCATTTATTTTCCATAAACTGCATCCTGTGTATCCTTACGCATGTGTTAATAAGGATACTTAAAAATTCTTTCCTATATCATTATAGGCATTTTTAGAATTTTCAGGGTTGTTTTACTGTTCAGTTATCAATGTACTATATTACAGGCTTGTCCTCCTGTTTATGCTGTTGCTTTTTCTTTGTTGCACCAGCATTTGTTACTATACTACTTTTGCAACATCTTGTCAATACCTTTTTTTACTTTTTTTAACATTTTTTTCAATGTATCTTTAAGCAAACTGATATTAACAGTGTAGCAACGGAGAAAGAGGGATTTGAACCCTCGCGCCGCGCAAACGGCCTACACCCTTAGCAGGGGCGCCTCTTCAGCCTCTTGAGTATTTCTCCATTATTTGGCATTATTACCGCCGAACAAAAACTATTCTAACAACATTTTCATTACTTGTCAACCATTTTTTCAAAATTTTTTAATTTTTTTCTTAAATGCTGTTCTGTCCTTATAATTTGTTTTAACTGCTATATATTATATTATCTTCTATAGCAGTTATTTTATACATTATCATATAAATTATTCTTTTTACTATCTATAACTACTATTACAGGAAAATTCTCAACCTCAAGCTTCCTTATAGCTTCTGTACCAAGGTCATCATATGCTATTACTTCTGATTTCTTTATACATTTAGATAATAAAGCCCCTGCTCCCCCTATTGCAGCAAAATATACAGCATTATTTTTGTTCATTGAATTAATAACTTCTTCTGAACGCCTGCCTTTGCCTATCATTCCTTTTAACCCTTTTTCTAATAAAAGTGGTGTATATTTATCCATCCTGCTGCTTGTCGTCGGCCCTGCTGACCCTATTACCTGTCCATCCCTTGCAGGAGACGGGCCAAGGTAATAGATTATATTATTCTCTAAATCAAATGGTATTTCTTTATCTTCCAGCAATGCTTCATACATTCTTTTATGTGCTGCATCCCTTGCAGTGTATATAGTACCACTTATATATACAAAATCTCCTGCCAAAAGCCCGTCTGCCACATCACCAGATATAGGGGCTGTTATATATTTTTCCATTGTAAAACCTCCAAAATGTTATATAACTCTTGTCTTATGCCTGTTTACATGACAGCACATATTTACTGCTACTGGAAGCCCTGCTATATGTGTTGGGTAAACTTCAATATTAATCCCTAATGCTGTTGTACTCCCACCAAGACCTCCTGGCCCAGTTCCCAGACTATTAATTTCGTCTAATAGTTCATCTTCCAGCCTGCTTATATGTTCCAGGCTGTTATGTGAATTAATATTCCTTACAAGTGCCTTTTTAGCAAGAAGTGTACACTTTTCAAATGTACCTCCTATGCCAACACCTATTACAAGAGGAGGACACGCATTAGGCCCTGCAAGCTTTACTGTTTCAATTACTGCTTCTTTCACACCTTCTATGCCATCAGAAGGCTTTAACATATAGACACGGCTCATATTCTCACTTCCAAAACCTTTAGGGGCAACAGTAATCTCAAGCTGGTCACCAGGTACAATATCATAATGTATTATTCCAGGAGTATTGTCATCTGTATTTTTCCGTATTAAAGGGTCATCTACTACAGATTTTCTTAAATACCCTTCTTTATATCCCTGCCTTATCCCTTCATTAACGGCATCTTCTATACAACATCCTTCTATGTGGACATCCTGCCCTATTTTTAAAAATACAACTGCCATGCCTGTATCCTGGCATATTGGTATATTTTCATTTTCAGCAATATACATGTTTTCTTTTAACTGTTCTAATATCTTCCTGCCAGTCCCGCTAGTTTCAGACAGGGCAGAGGAAATAATACTGTCCTTAACATCAGGCGAAAGTGTATAGTTAGCCTCTATACACATTTCTTTAATATTTTTTATAATTATATCTGTTGTAATATTTCTCATACTTATACCCTGTCTTTCTTAATTCTATATGCATCTTCCAATACTTTCATTCTGTTTCTCCAGATATTTCTTCCCCTTCTTCTGGAATTGTATCACGTACCCTTGTCATACTTGCAACTACAATATCTTTCTTTTCGGAGTCCATATCTATAAGTTTAACACCAGATGTAATACGCCCTAATATCGAAACTTCCCTGACCATAAGCTGTATTATTATTCCTTCAGTATTAATAATCATTACTTCATTATCTTCATTTATTGCTTTGGCTGCTACAACATTACCAGTTTTACCAGTAATTTTATAGCATTTAATACCTTTGCCTCCACGCCGTTGTAAAGGGAATTCACTGGTTTCTGTACGTTTACCCATTCCAAATTCAGATACAAACAACATATAATCACCCTGGGAACTTAACTGCATTGCAACAATTTCATCATCGTATGATAAATTCATACCTATTACACCCATAGATGTCCTGCCTGTAGAACGTACATCTTTTTCATTAAACCTTATACACTGCCCATGCTTTGTTACCATAATTATATCATGTGAGTCATTAGTTACCTTAACTTCTATAAGTTCATCATCATCACGCAGGTTTATTGCCTGAAGCCCGGATTTTCTTATATTCCTGTATTCACTAGCCAGTGTTTTCTTAACTAATCCTTTTTTAGTTGCCATAAATAAATACGTTTCATCATCCAGCTCACTCATTGTTATCATGGCAGTAATCCTCTCCCCTGGCATAAGCTGTATAAGGTTAATTATAGCTGTGCCACGTGCTGACCTGCCACTTTCTGGTATTTCATAAGCTTTTATCTTATAAGAACGCCCTTTATTAGTAAAAAACATAATATCGTGATGTGTAGTTGTCATAACCATACGCTCTATATAATCATCATCAATGGTCTGCATACCTTTTATGCCTTTGCCTCCACGGTGCTGGCTTTTAAAATTATCAACAGACATGCGTTTTATATAACCTAGCTTAGTCATTGTGATTATTGTATTCTGTCTGGTTACAAGGTCTTCAATAGATATATCATATTCATCATATCCAATTGATGTCCTTCTGTCATCACCATATTTATTACGTATTTCAATGATTTCTTCTTTAATGACATCAAGCAATACATTACGGTCTGAAAGTATTCTTTTAAACTCTGCTATTTTTTTCTGGAGTTCTGCATATTCGCTTTCAATTTTCTCCCTTTCCAGTCCAGTAAGGGCCCGCAGCCTCATATCAACTATTGCCTGTGCCTGTGCATCACTAAGTGAAAATCTTCCAGCAAGCTTCTCCTTAGCCTCTGCTGTACTTTTTGATGAACGTATAATTGATATAACTTCATCAATATTATCAAGGGCAATTAATAAACCCTCTAAAATATGTGCCCTTTCTTCTGCTTTATTAAGCTCATATTTTGTACGGCGTGTTACTACTTCTTCCTGGTGCTTAAGGTAATATTTAAGCATCTGGAGTATATTCATAACAACAGGTTCATTATTAACAAGGGCAAGCATTATTACCCCAAATGTATCTTGTAACTGTGTATGTTTATAAAGCTGGTTAAGGACAATATTAGGGTTTACATCCCTTCTTAACTCAATACATATCCTCATTCCTTCTCTGTTTGTTTCATCACGCAGGTCTGTTATTCCATCAACTTTCTTATCACGGTGCAGTTCTGAAATTTTTTCAATAAGTTTTGCTTTATTAACCATATATGGAAGCTCAGTAACAACTATCCTGTTTTTACCATTATCCATTGGTTCAATATTTGTGACCGCACGTACACGTATTTTACCACGTCCTGTCCTGTATGCCTGTTCTATTCCCTTTGTACCAAGGATTTCTGCACCAGTAGGGAAATCAGGCCCTTTTATAATGCCAAGTATCTCCTCCATAACAGTTTCTTTATCTGCCTGTACATTTTCAATAATTTTTAATACGCCATCTATAACTTCCTTTAAGTTATGTGGAGGTATATTAGTAGCCATTCCTACTGCAATTCCTGATGTACCATTTACAAGAAGATTTGGAAACCTTGAAGGCAGCACTACTGGTTCTTTTTCTGTTTCGTCAAAGTTAGGTATAAAATCTACTGTATCTTTATTGATATCAGAAAGCATTTCCATTGAAATCTTACTAAGCCTTGCCTCCGTATAACGCATTGCCGCAGCCCCGTCTCCATCTACAGAGCCAAAATTACCGTGGCCGTCTACTAATGGATACCTTGTTGACCAGTCCTGTGCAAGGTTTACCAGTGCACCATAAATAGAGCTGTCGCCATGAGGATGGTATTTACCCATTGTATCACCAACAATACGTGCACATTTACGGTGCGGTTTGTCAGGGCCATTATTAAGTTCAATCATCGCATACATTATACGCCTCTGTACAGGTTTAAGGCCATCCCTTACATCAGGAAGTGCCCTTGAAGCAATAACAGACATAGCATAATCTATGTATGACTCCTCCATAGTGTCCTTTAAATCAACATCACTTATTTTGTCAAATATCTTTTCATCCATTATTAATCCCTCCATGCCGTTTTTAACGGCATTAATAGAGACAAAAAACGCTCCATTCTGAATCTGCTATATATCCAGGTTTTTAACAAATTTTGCATTAGCCTCAATAAATTCACGCCTTGGCTCAACTTTATCACCCATAAGTGTATTAAATACAACATTTACCTCTGCTTCTTCTTCCCTGTCTACATTTACACGCAAAAGTATCCTTTTTTCCGGGTCCATTGTAGTTTCCCATAACTGGTCAGCATCCATTTCACCCAGTCCTTTATAACGCTGGATTTTATTGTTTTCACGCCCAATCTCTGTAAGTATCTGTTTTAATTCTGTATCATCATAAGCATAACGGACTGTCTTATTCTTTTCAATCTTATAAAGAGGCGGCTTTGCAAGGTATACATGCCCTTTGCGTATAAGTTCAGGCATAAACCTGTAAAGGAACGTAAGCATAAGTGTTGCAATGTGTGCCCCGTCCACGTCTGCATCTGTCATAATAACGATTTTATTGTAACGCAGTTTATCTATATTAAAATCCTCACCAATACCTGTACCAAAAGCTGTAATCATAGCTTTGATTTCATTATTTACGAGGATTTTGTCAAGCCTTGATTTTTCTACATTAAGTATCTTGCCACGCAGTGGAAGTATTGCCTGTGTTGCCCTGTTTCTTGCGGTTTTAGCACTTCCACCGGCTGAATCACCCTCAACTATATATATCTCACAGTTTTTTGGGTTTTTATCACTACAGTCTGCAAGCTTCCCTGGAAGTGCAGTACTGTCAAGTGCAGTTTTACGGCGCGTTAAATCCCTCGCCTTACGTGCAGCATCCCTTGCGCGTTGTGCAAGGATTGCTTTATCACATATAACTTTGGCTATTGAAGGATTTTGTTCAAGAAAATATGTCAGTTGTTCTGTCACTACGGAATCTACTGCACCTCTTGCTTCACTGTTTCCGAGTTTCTGCTTTGTCTGCCCTTCAAACTGTGGTTCACTTATTTTTATGCTTATAATCGCTGCCAGTCCTTCTCTTATATCTTCACCAGAAAGATTTGGTTCATTTTCTTTTATAAGTTTATTTTTCCTGGCATAATCATTAAAAGTCTTGGTAAGTGCATTTTTAAAACCAGCAAGGTGTGTGCCTCCCTCTGGTGTTATAATATTATTTACAAAGCTGTATGTGCTGTCCTGGTAAGAGTCATTATGCTGCATTGCAACTTCAATATAAATATCTTTTCTTTGTCCTTCACAGTAAATAATCTCTTCATACAAAGGGTTCTGGCTTTTATTAAGGTATTCAACATATTCTTTTATTCCGCCTTCATAATGGAACGTACGGATTTTAGGTTCCTGCTGCCTCTTATCAACCAGCGTTATCTTAAGTCCCTTTGTAAGAAATGCTATTTCCCTTAAACGTTCCCTTAACACTTCAAAATCAAATACCGTTTCTTCAAATATTTCCTTATCAGGAAGAAATACAACTTCTGTTCCTGTTTTATTAGTTTCACCTGTTTCTGTTAGCGGAAACATTACCTTTCCACGCTCATATCTCTGGTGGTATTTTTTGCCATTCATATGGACTGTTACTTCCAGCCATTCAGAAAGGGCATTTACAACAGAAGCGCCTACACCATGGAGCCCCCCTGAAACTTTATAACCTCCGCCGCCAAATTTGCCGCCTGCATGAAGTATTGTAAATACAACTTCTACTGCCGACTTGCCAGCTCTATGGTTTATACCAACAGGAATACCACGTCCGTTGTCAATTACACGTATGGAATTCCCTTCGTTTATAATAACTTCTATTTCTGTACAATAGCCTGCTAAAGCCTCATCTACAGAATTATCTACAATTTCGTATACAAGATGATGAAGTCCACGGGCTGATGTGCTGCCGATGTACATACCAGGTCTTTTACGGACTGCTTCAAGCCCTTTAAGTATCTGTATCTGGTCAGCTTCATATTTGCCATTTACTTCTGTTCCCATAATTACCTCACATTTCCCGTGCGCCTGTACAGAATACAAGCCTGGGCGCACGTATACAGGCCTGCGTTATTTTTCAAGAATAACTGTACCTTCCGATATACAAAAGACTTTATCAAGTGAAAGCCTTCCGTCAATAAATTCTTCCAGACCTGTACATGTTATTATTGTCTGTATATTATCAATACTGTCTAATAAATAGTTTTGCCTGTTTCTGTCCAGTTCAGACAAAACATCATCTAATAAAAGAACAGGCGTATCATTTGTCACTTCTTTTACAAGTTCTATTTCTGCAAGTTTTAAAGATAAAGCACAAGTCCTCTGCTGGCCTTGTGAACCATATTTCCTTATATCTATACCATTATTTATAAAACACAAATCATCCTTATGCGGGCCTGTACTTGTTGATAAAAAATGCAAATCTTTTTCCCTGTTTTTTTTTAAAGCAGAAAGGAAACTATCTGCCCCTATATCTGGTTCATATAAAAGTTCTATATGCTCCCTTCCTCCAGTAAGTTTTTCATTTATTTTTTTAGTTATTACAGATAGATTTTTTATAAATTTTTCACGGGAAATAATAACTTTTGAACCAAATCCAGCTAACTGGCTATCCCATACATCAAGTGTGCTATACAAGGATGGCTTAAAGCTAATTTGTTTTAAAAGCTTATTCCTTTGCATAAGTGCTTTATTATACTCTCCCAGCTCATACAGATAAACTTTATCAAGCTGTGACAATTCAAGGTTTATAAAACGTCTTCTTTCAGATGGCCCGTTTTTTACAATTTTTAAATCCTCGGGTGAAAAAAATATTATATTTACAAGCCCAAGAAGTTCACTTGAACGTTTTATAGGTATGCCATCTATTGCAATTCCCTTTGCCTTGTTCTGTCTCAGATGTATATCTATTTTATGCTGTATTTGTTTTTTTTCAATAAACATACGTATATGTGCTTCATCATGCCCAAGCTTTATAAGCTCTTTATCCTTGCATCCTTTATGTGATTTTGTAGTACCACACACAAAAACAGCTTCAAGTATATTTGTTTTTCCTTGGGCATTGTTGCCATAAAGTATATTTGTATGGCTGTGAAATTCAAGTTTTGCACTATTATAATTTCTGAAACTGCCAACTTCAACAGAATTAATTTTCATAAATTCTAATCCTTATGCTTTGTTAACTGTTACCTTATTGCCATTGTATTCAAAAATATCACCTGCATAAAGTTTCCTGCCTCTTCTTGTATCAGTTTCACCATTTACTTTTACTTCCCCGTCTTGTACAACAATCTTAGCTTCAATACCTGATGAAACAAGGCCGGCCAGTTTTAATGCCTGCCCAAGTTTAATAAAATCATCTTTTATTGTTATATTTTCCATAAATACTTCCTCCATCTTGTTAATGAGGTTAAAATATCAAACATTAAAATTTACAGGAAGAATAAGGTATATATATGTTTCTTCTTTATCCCTTATAAAACATGGTGCTTTAGGGTTTATCATATACATAGTTATCTCTTCTTCATCAATAACCTTTAGTGCATCCATAAGAAATCTTGGATTAAATCCAATAAGTATATCTTTGCCTTCTTTTGCTGCGTCAATTTCTTCATCCATAGAACCTATAGAAGAATTTATTGCAAAGCCCATGCTGTTGTCCTTTACATCAATTATTACAGGCTTTTTTTCAGACTCTTTTATAAGCAGTGTAGTCCTGTCAATACAATCAAGCATTTCCCTTTTATTAACTGTAACTTTAGTTTCGTAATCACTTGACAGCATTTTATCAATTTTATAATATTCCCCTTCTATAAGCCTTGATAAAACAATTGTATTTTCAAATTCAAAAAGTACATGTTTATCTGCAAAGAAAATATTTACATTGTTATCCCTGCCACCTGAAAGTATTTTTATAATTTCATTAAGGGTTTTACCCGGAATAATAACACTTACATCACCATATGTTTCATTAAGTATAACTTTTCTTATAGAAATCCGGTGTCCATCCAGTGAAACAACTTTTAATTCATCACCATGTATCTCAAATAGTTCTCCAGTCATAACTTTTGTATTTTCGTTATCAGATATTGAGAATACGGTCTGCCTTATTATTTCTTTTAATGTAAACTGGGATATTACAATTTTATTCTCTTTATATATCTGTGGAAGGAAAGGAAATTCTTCAGCAGATTTTGCTGAGATATTAAATTTAGCCTTGCCACAGCTTATATTAAGGGTATAATTACTGTCTACATTAATATTTACTTCGTCAGAAGGAAGTTTACGTACAATTTCGGACAGCACTTTAGCTCCAGCAGCAACTGAACCTTCTTCAATTATCCTGCCTTCTATAATAGTTTCAATACCAATTTCAAGGTCATTAGCAATAAGTTTAATCCTGCCTTCTTTTACTTCAATAACAATACAGTCAAGTATTTCCATTGTAGATTTATTAGGTACTGCTTTTAATACTATATTTATACCTTCTAAAAGCTGTTGCCTGCCACAGATTATATTCATTGTGTATAACTCCTTTCAGTTTTTTATAAAAAAAATAAAATAAAAAATATATAAAATTACAGCAGCAGCCGTAGTAGGGGCTGTTGAAAAGTTGAAAAGTGCTTCCGGCCTTAGAAAACAGATAAAAATCCGGATTGGATAACAGTTTTCGTAACTTTCTGATAGCTGTTGAAAAGCCAGTATTTGTACACATTGTAAATATTTTCCAAAAATGCCGGAAATTCCTGTTTCCTCAGAAAATGTTTATTTGTGAATTTTAAATCCACATTATTGTGGATTTATTTTTTTATTAAGTACATCAAGTGTTTTCTTGAGTTCTTCATTATCCTGGCTGTTTTTCAGTTTTTTTTCTATTAATTCAATACTGTGCAGTATAGTAGAGTGGTGTCTGTTGCCTAACTTGCTTCCTATATCAGCAAGTGAATTCCCTGTAAGTTCCCGGCAAAGGTACATACATATATGGCGTGGGAATACTATATTAGAATTACGTTTGGAGGATAATAAGTCCTTAACAGTAATTCCAAAGTGGTCTGCTACAGTTTCAGAAATGTATTCTACAGTTATTTCCCTGCGCATATTAGGGCTTATCATATCTGCAAGTGCTTCTTTTGCAAGTTCCATAGTAATTTCTTTATCACAAAGGTTGGAGAAAGATATTACTTTATTAATTGCACCTTGTAGTTCTCTTATATTGGAAACAATATTGCTTGCAATGTAGTCCAATATATTATCATCCAGTGTTATATTTTCTTCTGAAACTTTTTTACGTAAAATTGCCATACGGGTTTCATATGTTGGTGGTTTTACATCTACAGTAAGTCCCATCTCAAAACGTGAACGCAGCCTTTCCTCAAGCATTGTCATAGTTGAAGGATGTTTATCACTGGATATTATTATTTGTTTCTGCGATTCATAAAGGTGGTTAAATGTATGGAAAAATTCAAGCTGTGTTGATTCTTTTCCTATAATAAATTGTATATCATCTATTAAAAGAATATCAACATTTCTGTATTTATTACGGAATTCCTGGCGGGCTGTTGAATGTTCATTTTTACTGTCACGTACTGCATCTACTATTTCATTAGTAAAAGTTTCACTTGTAACATATATAACCTTTTTGCTTTTGTCATTTTCAAGGATATAATTAGCTATTGCGTGCATAAGATGTGTTTTGCCAAGTCCGGGTCCTCCATATATAAATAATGGGTTATAAGTATCTCCTGGTTCTTCAGCTACTTTAAGTGATGCTGCATGTGCATAATCATTATTATCACCTACGATAAATGTATCAAAGGTATAATTAGGATTTATAGAAGGGTTTAGACGTACTTTCTTTAAATCCTTTTCCTGTAGCTGGTCTTTATTTTTTAAATCCAGGGCAGTTAGCGAAAGGTACGAAAGTTCATAGTGTATACCAGTTATTTCTTCAATTGCAACTGACAGGAACCTGTTATATTTTTTCTCAATAAAGGATTTACTGTTGCCAATATTTATATCATCTATTAAAATAGTAATTCTGTTGTCCTCTACCGAATATATACTTAAAATTTTAATGAAAGTACGGTATGAAACATCTGTAATATCAAAACTGACTTTCATATGTTCCAGTATTTCATCCCACCTTTGATACAGTTCATTTTCCAAAGTTTTATACCTCGTTTCCCAGTCTGAATATCTTTAAAGTAAATTGGTTTTCTGCGATAGGCGAAAGTATCACATCATATATTCCATTCTATATCAAATAAAGAGAAAATACAAGCTAAATAGAAGAATAAAGCTTGTTAATAAGTGAATTTGGTCTGATGTGGGTTTTGTTGATAAGTATATTTATTGTGTATTTAACAACTTTCCGGCAGTTATTAACACTAAATCCACAAAAATTGTGGATAACTATGCCGGATGTTAAAAAGTAAAAAAAATGACGGATTTTTGCTTAAAAAGTGGATACTGTGGATAACTTTGTGGATAACTGTGGAAAGTTATCAGTCAGAAGATATACTTATCCACAAATTGTGCACAATTTGTTCATAACTTATTGTAAAGAACAATTTTATCTACAAAAGTAGATGGCTATGTTTATTAAATCCGGCTTATTTTTGGATATTGTGGATTTCATTATTCTTAACATGTAGAATAGTGAAATTTTTAAATAGTTTCTTCCTATTATAATGGGACTAAAATAATTAACAAATAGATAATTACAGGTATTAACAAAAGTAACATGTGGATAATATTGTGGATAAGCCGGATTTAATAAACAGGCACTTATTAAATATCTGGTCTTTATAACATAGATTATGAAAAAAATTAATAAACAGGTGTAATTTTTAGGCATATTTTACTTGACGAAATAGGATTTTACTAATATAATATGAGATACACGTGATTTTGCGTATTTAATAAAAAGGAGGTGCTTTAAAGATGAAGATGACATTCCAGCCTAAGAAAAAATCCAGAAAAAGAGTTCATGGATTTAGAAAGAGAATGCGTACAGCTAATGGCAGAAAAGTTTTATCTAACAGGAGAGCAAAAGGAAGACATAAGTTATCCGCATAGGTCGCAGTTATGTGGCCTTTTCTTCTATAGTAAAAGTCCCGCATTAGCGGCTGAGGGATTATTGTGTTTATATCAATTAGAAAGAATTATGAATTTTTGAATGTATATCACCATGGTAAATCCTATGCTAATAAATACCTGGTTATGTATATATTAGATAACCAGTTGCCTGTTAATAGATTTGGTATTACTGTTAGTAAAAAAGTTGGGAATAGTGTTATTAGGCATAGGGTGACCAGGTTGATAAGAGAAAGTATCAGATTGAATGAAAAACAGTTCGCCATAGGTTATGACATTGTTATAGTAGCCAGGAATACAGCCAGAGGTAAAATGTATAAAGATATTGAAAGTGCAGTCCTGCATCTTGGCAGGATTCATAAGATTGTAAAGAAGTAAGGTAGTTTATGAAAAGAATAATGGTATTTATTATAAATTTATATCAGAAATTTTTATCTCCCTTAAAAGGAAGACCTGCGTGTATTTATACACCTACTTGTTCACAGTATGCTATAGAGGCATTGGAGAAGTATGGTTTTTTCAAGGGGAGTTTTTTAGCTGTAAGGCGTATTTTAAGATGTCACCCTTTTGCAAAGGGCGGTTATGACCCAGTACCATAACTGTTGCTTTTAGATGGCGCAGGAGGACTTTATAACTATGAATGTGATTTTGACAACATACCAGGGTGCGATATTAGGGCCTATTGCAAAAGTGCTTGGATATATTCTACAGGCGTTATATTCCCTGTTATCAAATTTTGGAATTGAGAATACAGGTATATGTATTATACTTTTTACTTTTATAGTAAATGCATTAATGCTTCCAATGCAGATTAAACAGCAGAAGTTTTCAAAAATGTCTGCAATTATGAATCCTGAAATACAGGAAATACAAAAGAAATATAAAAATAAAAAAGACCAGGCATCACAACAGAAGATGTCATTAGAAACACAGGCTGTTTACCGTAAATATGGTGTAAGCCCTGCAAGTGGATGTCTTCCAATGCTGATAACATTTCCTATTTTATTTGCCCTGTACAGGGTTATTTATAATATACCTGCATATGTTCCACAGATATATGATATTTACAGCGGGCTTGCAGAAAAAATACAGGCAGCAGGTATTACAGTTGAACAGCTTTCTGATATGGTTACAGCAAAAACTTATGTTATAACTGATGCAGTCAGGGCAGCAGCAGAAAGCAATGATTTAAGTTATTTTGTAGATGTACTTGGACAGTTTAATGAATCAGCATGGAAAGAACTTATAAGAAGTTATCCTGATTTGGAAAGCGTTATTACAAGTGTATCAGATACGTCAAAACACATTAACTCATTTTTAGGATTAAATATTGCTGATAATCCAGGTATTAAAAGTGTAAGCATAATAATACCTGTACTTTCTGTTATAACACAGATTTTAAGTATGAAAATAAGTATGGCTGGTACTGCACAGACTATGGACCAGAATAATCCTACAGCAGCATCAATGAAAATGATGAATAATGTAATGCCTTTTGTAACAGGTCTTATGTGCTTTATGTTCCCTATAGGTGTAGGCATTTACTGGATTGCAGGTAATATATTCAGGATTTTCCAGTCACTAGGAATAAATTTGTATTTTAAAAATATGGATATGGATGCAGAACTTGAAAAGAATATTGAAAAGACAAAAAGACGTTATGAGAAAATGGGTGTTGACCCTAATAAAGCAATGCAGGAAATTGCCAGAAAAAGGACAAGTACAATTAGTACAAGCACAACAGATAATAAAAATACAAAGAATAGTATCAGTAAGAATGTTAATAGTGTAAAAAATAGTAAAAGTGATTATAAGACAGGTGGCAATAAAAAGTATAAAGAAGGAAGTATTGCTTCGTATGCCAATATGATGGCAAGGGACTCAAATGATAAAAAATAATTGGAAAAGATAAGATTTTTGTTTATTGGACAGAATGGAGGAGATTATGTCTGAGTGGAAGGAATTTACAGCAAAAACTGTTGATGAGGCTTTAACTAATGCACTGGTACAACTTGGGACTACCAGTGACAAGGTTAAGTATGAAATTATAGAGAAAGAAAGTCCTGGAATACTCGGGCTTTTCAGTAAGCCAGCAAAAATACGTGTAAAAGTAAAATTTGATATTAAAGATACTGCTCTTGATTTTCTTAATAAAGTTTTTGATGCAATGGAGTTAACAGTTGATGTAAAACTTGACTATAATGAACTGGAAAACCAGATGAATGTAGACCTTAGTGGTGATGAAATGGGTATCCTTATTGGGAAGAGGGGGGCAACACTTGATTCGTTACAATATCTTTTAAGCCTTGTTATTAATAAGAATTCAGAAAGTTATGTTAAAGTTAAACTTGATACTGAAAATTACCGTGAAAGAAGAAAAGAAACTCTTGAAAACCTTGCAAGAAATCTTGCACATAAAGTTAAGAGAATACACCGTCCTGTATATCTTGAGCCAATGAACCCATATGAGCGCAGGGTTATACATTCTGCATTACAGAAGGATAAGTATGTTGAAACACATAGTGAGGGTGATGAGCCATACCGTAAAGTAGTAATTACTTTAAAACCTGGTGTTGATACAGGTTATGAACGCAGGGGAAAGTACCAGTATGGTAATAAATATAATGGTAATAACAGAGGAAATTACCGTAGAAGAAGTAATGATTATTACAATAATAAGAGAAATTATAATAACAGGAATGAAGAAAACCTGAATAGTAGTGTATATAATGAAAAAGTAGTAGAAGAAAATGATTAAGTGTCTTTACTGGCTATATGGTAAAGGTTATGGTAACAATGAATAATGGAAAGGGGGCTGGTTACAGCCTCTTTTTTGAATTAAAAGAAAGGTTCAGTGTTTTATGCATGATAATACTATTGCAGGAATTGCAAGCGGAATGGGTGGGGGAATAGGCATAATACGTATTAGTGGGGACAAAGCACTAGAGGCTGTAGGAAAAATTTTCCGGACTAAAAGCTTTATAGATAAAAAACTTGGAAAAGTTAAAAAAGATGTTAAATGGGATTATAATTACTTTAATAATAGAGAAACACATACAATAAATTATGGTTTTATTACAGATGGTGACAGTATTATAGATGAAGTTATAGTACTTTTAATGAAAGCACCTAATAGTTATACTAAAGAGGATGTGATAGAGATTGATGCACATGGAGGGCCTTTTGTTGTAAGAAATATTTTGGAATTGTTATTTAAAAATGGTGTCAAGCCTGCTGGACCAGGTGAATTTACAAAAAGGGCATTTTTAAATGGAAGAATAGATTTATCACAGGCAGAGGCCGTTATGAAAATAATATCTTCTAAAAGCAGCTTTGCATTAAGTAGTGCAGTTAAACAGCTAGAAGGAAGTGTTTCAACATATATCAGTGAAATAAGGCAGGAAATCCTAAGAAATACAAGCCAGATTGAAGCAGCACTTGACGACCCGGAACATTATGATTTAGATGAATACAGGGACGGCATATTAAAAGATATGGAAGAGGAGATTAACAAATTACAGGGATTGCTGGAACGTTTTAATGATGGAAGGATGAAATCGGAGGGGATTAATACAGTTATTGCAGGCAAACCAAATGCAGGCAAATCTTCCCTTATGAATCTTCTATTGGATGAAGAAAGGGCAATAGTTACCAATATTGCTGGAACTACACGTGATATAATAGAAGAAACTGTTTATCTTGATAATATTGTCTTAAATCTGGCAGATACGGCTGGAATACATGAAACAAATGATATTGTAGAAAATGTTGGTGTTGGGAAGGCAATAGATTATCTTGGAAATGCTGATTTTGTAATTTATGTTGTTGATTCAAGTGTTCCTCTTGATGAAGCAGATTTCCAGATTATAGAACTGCTTAAAGGCAAAACCGGAGTTGTACTTATGAATAAATCAGACCTTGAGATAAAATTAACAGAAGAAGAAATAAAATCCAGACTAGACTGGGATTGTATTGTATTTTCTAATGAAACAAAGCAAGGGCTTAATAAATTAAGTGAATATATTAAAAATTCATTTTTAAATGGTGATATTACATTTAACGACCAGGTGTATTTAACAGATATACGCCATAAAGAAGCTGTAGAGGATGCTGTTTCAAGCCTTAAACAGGCAGTTGCTACAATGAAAGCAGGTCTGCCGGAAGATTTTGTTACTATAGATATGATGGATGCATATATAAAGCTTGGGCTTATAAATGGAGAAACTGCTTCAGAAGATTTAGTAAATAAGATATTTAAAGAATTTTGTATGGGCAAATAGAGCATTGTTAATTTAAGATTGGAGGTTAGAAATATGTCTTATACATATGAACCGTATGATGTTGTTGTTATTGGTGCGGGACATGCAGGATGTGAAGCAGCACTAGCAGCAGCAAGGCTTGGTTTGAAAACTTTGGTTTTCACTGTTAGTATAGACAGTATTGCAATGATGCCATGTAACCCTAATGTTGGAGGGAGTTCAAAAGGACATTTAGTACGTGAAGTAGATGCGCTTGGCGGTGAGATGGGAAAAAATATTGATAAGACTTTTATACAGACTAAAATGCTTAATATGTCTAAAGGGCCAGCAGTACATTCATTAAGGGCGCAGGCAGATAAAAAAGATTATAGCAGGGCGATGAGGAATGTTTTAGAAAATACAGATAATCTTGTTATAAAACAAGGAGAAGTGTCAGAAGTAATTGTACAGGATGGCAAGGTTACAGGTGTACGTACTGTTTCAGATGCAGTCTATCCTTGCAAGGCGGCAATAATGTGTACTGGGACTTATCTTAAAGCCAGATGTATATATGGTGATGTAAGCCAGCATACCGGGCCAAACGGGCTTGCTGCTGCAAACCATCTGACAGAGTGCCTTATAAAACTTGGCATAGATGTAAGAAGATTTAAGACAGGCACTCCTGCAAGGATTGATAAAAGGACAATTGATTTTTCTAAAATGTCAGAACAGAAAGGTGATAACAATATTGTACCTTTTTCATTTACAAATACACCAGAAGAACTAGAGCGTGAACAAGTTTCATGCTGGCTGACTTATACCAATAGTGAAACACATAAAATAATAATGGATAATATAGACAGGTCTCCATTATATTCTGGAAATATAAAAGGTACAGGCCCAAGGTACTGTCCGTCTATTGAGGATAAAGTAGTAAGATTTGCTGATAAAGAAAGACACCAGGTATTTATTGAACCAGAGGGGAATTATACCAACGAAATGTATGTAGGCGGAATGTCAAGTTCACTTCCAGAGGATGTACAATACAGGATGTACCATTCAGTGCCAGGACTTGAAAATGCTACTATAGTCAGAAATGCTTATGCTATAGAATATGATTGTATTAATCCTGTACAGTTAAAGGCTACACTTGAATTTAAAAAAATCAGCGGGTTTTATAGTGCAGGCCAGTCAAATGGAAGTTCGGGATATGAAGAAGCCGCCGCACAAGGAATAATTGCTGGAATTAATGCTGCCATGAAAATTCTTGGAAGAGAAGAAGTAATATTGGACAGGTCACAGGCTTATATAGGTGTACTTATAGATGACCTTATAACAAAAGGTACAAATGAGCCATACCGTATGATGACATCAAGGGCAGAATACAGGCTGCTTTTAAGACAGGACAATGCAGACCTGCGTCTTACAAAAATTGGATATGATGCCGGGCTTATTGATAATGAAAGATACAACAGATTAATAGAAAAAGAAAGGCTTATAGAACAGGAAACCGGAAGAATTAAAAACCTGAATATAGGTTTAAAAGATGATGTACAAAAAATACTTGAGGAGAATGGGAGTACATTATTACAATCAGGAGTAACAATGGCAGAACTTATCAAAAGACCAGAACTTTCATATGAGAAGTTAGAAGCAGTTGATAAAGATAGGCCGGAACTTCCAGATGATGTAAAAGAGCAAGTAAATATTGCTGTTAAATATGAAGGATATATTGAGAGGCAGTTAAGACAGGTTGAGCAGTTTAAAAAACTTGAAAATAAAAAAATTCCAGAAAATATTAACTATGATGAGGTATATAGCCTGAGATTAGAAGCATTACAAAAACTAAAAGAATTCAGGCCGGCTTCAGTTGGACAGGCTTCAAGAATTTCTGGTGTATCACCGGCTGATATTTCTGTTTTATTAGTATATCTTGAAAAAAACTAGAATTGGAGAAATATATTGAAAGAATTATTATATAATGCTGCAAAAGAAACAGGAATAAATTTGAGTGATATACAGCTTGAAAAATTCCAGATATATTATGAATTATTAATAGAAACAAATAAGGTAATGAACCTTACAACTATAACAGAAGAGCATGATGTAGTAAATAAACATTTTATAGACAGCATTACTTTAGGAAAGTATATTAGATTAAATGGTGGAAGAGTAATAGATGTTGGAACTGGTGCAGGATTTCCAGGAATACCATTAGCAATAATAAATAATGATGTACATTTTACATTAATGGACTCGCTTAATAAACGCATAAATTTTCTTAATATGGTTATAGAAAAATGCAAGTTAGATAATATAGAAACAGTCCATAGCCGTGCAGAAGATTTAGGGCATAATGATAATTACAGAGAAAAATTTGATTATTGTGTATCAAGAGCTGTGGCCAATATGTCTGTATTACTAGAGTATTGTATACCATTTATAAAAACTGGTGGAAAGTTTATTTCATATAAATCAGAAAATGCAGAAGATGAAGTAAAACAGTCATCCAGTGCCCAGCAGAAACTTGGATGTAAATTTATACAGACATATAGTTTTCAATTACCAGGTACAGATATTCCAAGAAAATTGTATGTATTTGAGAAATATAGAAAACTTGGAAAATCTTATCCCAGGCAGGCAGGAAAACCTAAAAAAAATCCATTGTGAAACAAAAATGTTTCACGTGAAACATTTTTAATATTTGTAAAACATATTTATAAATCTGAAACCACATTGTATATAATTTCATTTTTTCCAGTTATCTTTTGTTGGTGAACGGACGGTTTCCAGAGCCAGAGCCAGAATATCCAGTAAAAAAAAGCATGCCTAAGGC
>CAJTRU010000068.1:0-15179 GCA_910579085.1 uncultured Lachnospiraceae bacterium
TGCTAAAGTATAGCATGTTTTTTATAATATTTTCAAAAGACTAATTGAAGTAATTATAAATAAAAAAGAATAAAACAAATAGTATCTGTTTTATTCTTTCTGGAACAATTTTAAGCAATTCTAAACATTATTATAGTTCTTTCCTCAATGCATCAATTTCATTGTCTGTTAAATGTGTAATATGCCTTATATATTCATTATCATCACCATGAAGGAGCATTTCCTTTGCAATTTTTGTTGTATAATCTTTTATACAACCGCTGGCATATTCATTTGCATACTTCTCAACTTCTGGTTTCATCAGTTCCATCATTAATGCACTCATTGCCTTATCCTCCTTAATTTTTTCAAAAACTTTTCCATTTGCAGATAATAAAACCTGCATTATTGCATCTGCCTGCTGCTTTTCCTCAATCCCTTCCAGGCTATATGCTTTATTAACTAATCTTTTTACATTCTGCTCTGTCAATTTATCAGTAAGTGCTGATAACCAGATAAATGCTTCACTTTGAAGTTCCTCTGTAACCACAACCTGCATTTTCATTAAACTTATACCCATAATTGTATAAATACCATCATAACGTTTACAATAATCTATTTTCTGTGCATCCAGCCATTTTAATATATTAAAATGGCTCCTGCTTACAACCAAAGAAACTGTAACATCCTTTGTCCGGTATCTGCTGCAATAGTAAAAAGCATAAGCTAATGCCTGATAAATAGCATATTCATTAAACTGGTGGTCTGAAGGGCTTTTATATTCCAAAATATTGTATCCCTCAAAAAATTCCCCAATAGGATTGTCTATATAAATACCAGATATTTTTTTGATAACCAGTAAATCTGTTTCAAGCGGCTTTTCTGATAAATTAAATTCATTTATAAATTGTAATGCTGGATTACCTCTGAGCTCTAAACGCATAGCAGCGCAAAAGGCTGGATGCCATTGTACTTTAACCATAAATCCTCCTAATAAAATTCTGGTTTTTTATAAAACAGTAAAAGAACCATCCCATCTGGTTATTATTACATTTATTATATACAATTTTAGTAACAATATCAAGGATAAACCCTGTTTTTTATTATACAGCCTTACTTATTACATTAAAAAAGAATAAAACAAATAATATCTGTTTTATTCTTTCCGCTATAACTTAAATTTATTGCTGGTGCTTACACAGGTATTTATCCCTTGTCGCCATCCCGCCGCGTATATGGCGTTCCGCTTTATTTACATCAAGCACCTGTCTGGCCTGCTCGGCAAGCTGGTGGTTAATTGAAGGCAGTCTTTCTGTTAAGTCTTTATGTACTGTACTTTTACTAACACCGAATACTGTTGCTGTCTGCCTTACTGTAGCATTATTCTCAACCATATACCTGGCAAGCTGTACTGCACGTTCTTCAAGGCTGTTTTCAAGATAACTGCTATGCCTTTGCTTTCTATATACTGGCTTTTCCAATGAAAAATGCTCCTCACAAAAGTTTTGTACATTCTATGAGAAACAATGGAAAATTATGCTTAATAACAGTATAGAGCATTAATAAACATATATTATATTTTTTCCTCTCCCAGAATACATCTTGCTACATGTACACCACTTGCTGATGCGTGTGATAATGAATGTGTTACACCACTACAGTCACCAATAACATACAGCCCCTTCTTTTCTGTTTCAAGATTGCTGTCAATTCCTACCTCCATATTGTAAAATTTTACTTCAACACCATACAAAAGAGTATCATCATTAGCAGTACCAGGCGCAATCCTGTCAAGCCTGTATATCATTTCAATTATGCCATCAAGTATCCTTTTGGGCATAACAAGGCTTAAATCCCCTGGTGTAGCCTCAAGAGTAGGTGTAACAAATCCTTCTTTTATACGTGACTGGTTACTCCTCCTGCCTCTTACCAGGTCTCCAAACCTCTGTACCAGCACACCTCCTCCAAGCATATTTGAAAGCCTTGCAATACTTTCACCATAACCATTGCTGTCACTGAAAGGCTCTGAAAAATGCTTTGCAACAAGCAGCGCAAAATTTGTATTTTCTGTATGTTTTGCAGGGTCTTCATAGCTGTGCCCGTTTACTGTAACTATTCCGTTTGTATTTTCTGTAACTACAACACCATATGGGTTCATACAGAATGTGCGGACTAAATCTTCAAACTTAGCGGTTCTGTAGACAATTTTACTTTCATAAAGTTCATCTGTGAGATGTGCAAAAACCTCTGCTGGCAGTTCAACCCGTACCCCGATATCAACGCGGTTTGATTTTACAGGAAGCGAAAGTTCATTACATACTTTCTGCATCCATTTGCTGCCGCTCCTGCCTGCTGAAATAATACATTTTTTACAGCTATAATTTCTGCCAGCAGTTTTTACAATATATGTCCCATTATTATAAACTACATGTTCTACAGGCGTATCAAAATAAAAATCCGCCTTGTCTTTTAATAGATTATAAATGTTTTTAAGCACTATAAAGTTTATATCAGTACCAAGATGGCGCACTGATGCATCCAGCAGATGAAGCCCGTTCTGTATGCAAAGCTTCTTAATCCTGGTATCAGCCGTAGAATAAAGCTTCGTGCCCTTCCCTCCAAACTTAAGGTTAAGCTTGTCAACATAATTCATAAGTCCAAGTGCTTTTTCCTTGCCAATATATTCATAAAGTGTGCCACCAAACTGGTTTGTTATATTATATTTGCCGTCTGAAAATGCACCAGCACCGCCAAAACCATTCATAATTGAGCAGCTCTGGCAGTGTATACATGATACAACCTTGCCATTTCCAATAGGGCACTTGCGGTTTTCAAGGGAATGGCCAGCTTCAAATACTGCTATCTTAAGATTTTTACCAAGCCTGGCAAGTTCATATAAAGCAAAAATACCACCAGGCCCTGCCCCTGTAATAATAATATCATAATCCATATATAACACTCCTTCCACTATTACTATTTTACAATATCCAGACAATAAAAAACAGATAATATACAGATAATTTTAATTTATCCGTATTTTTTAGGTTTTATGAAATGGACATGTTTTATTACACACTTATCGTTGCAGCATATAATATTTTGTATTATAATATATTTGTAGACATTAATTATGTATTCTTAGCAGTATATTAAAAGGAGCTACATAACATGAAAAAAATCGTTTTAACCGGAGGCGGCACTGCTGGCCACGTAACCCCGAATATCGCATTAATACCTGCATTAAAAAAAGAAGGCTATGAGATACATTATATTGGCTCTTATGAAGGTATTGAAAAGAAGCTTATTGAAGAACTAAATATACCATACTATGGTATTTCAAGCGGAAAGTTACGCAGATATATAGATATCAAAAACCTGAGTGACCCGTTTAAGGTAATAAAAGGGCTTGCCCAGGCAAGGCATATTCTTGGAAAGATTAAACCTGATGTTGTGTTTTCCAAAGGAGGGTTTGTGGCAGTCCCTGTTGTACTTGCTGCCAAATCCAGAAGAATTCCATGTATTATACATGAATCTGATATGACACCAGGCCTTGCTAATAAAATATGTATTCCTTGTGCCGTAAGGGTCTGTACTAATTTCCCTGAAACACTAAAATACCTCCCACAAGAAAAGGCAGTCCTGACTGGTTCTCCAATAAGGGAAGAACTTTTTCATGGTGATAAGGATAAAGGGCTTGCTTTCTGTGGATTTGATAACACAAAACCTGTTATACTTGTAATAGGCGGAAGCCTTGGTGCAGTTGCTGTAAATGATGCTGTACGCAAACTTCTTCCAAAGCTTTTAAGTAAATTCCAGGTAATACACCTTTGTGGCAAAGGCAAGCTTGACAATTCACTAGACAATACAAAGGGATATGCACAGTTTGAATATATTAATGAAGAATTAAGCAATCTTATGGCTGCTGCTGATATAATGGTTTCAAGGGCTGGTGCTAATGCAATATGTGAAATATTAGCACTGCGCAAACCCAATATACTTATTCCTCTTTCTGCTGAAGCAAGCCGTGGAGACCAGATACTTAATGCTGCATCATTTGAAAAACAGGGCTACAGTATAGTTATACAGGAGAAAGATGTAACAAGTGAAAATTTATATGATGCAATACTCAAAGCATATAGCAGTAAAGAAACATATATTAAATCTATGAAACAAAGCAGGCTGAATAATTCGGTTGAAAAAATCACAGGACTTATAAATGAAGCCGCCAGCCGCAAACGTAAATAATAGCTTTAATATAAATTCCAGCAGCACACCATATAATGTTTTAGTGTGCTGCCATTATATTAAAAACAAATAACGTAGAAACAGCAATATAGAAATGAGGTAAATATGCAGCTTCCAAAAGACCCTGTAATACTTTTAAGTTATATAAACACACAATTAAGGGATTTCTATCCGTCCCTTGATGAATTATGCAAATCATTATGTATAGAAGAAGCAAATATTACAAACCCGCTTTTGTCCATTGGATATAAATATAACAAAGACCTTAATAAATTTATATAATATTTTAATATATTATAATGTTACTACACTGCCAGTTATATCCCTTGATACCCACATAGACATTCCTGGCCCATGATTTCCATATGGCCTTGTATGGAAGCCAAAACGTTCATAAAAGCTTTCCCTGCCATACGCCGCCATAAGGCTTATCATTACAGTTTCCCCGTCAAGTACATCTTTCCTTATATAATCAAGCACCCTGCTTATAAGTTCTGTTCCAATATGGTATCCCTGGTAACCGGGGTGTACTATTACATCTGTAATAAAATATGTATACCCGCCATCACTAACTATCCTTGCCATACCAGCAGGCTTTCCCCCGCAAAGGGCAACACACAGGTAAAATGAGTTGTTAATTGCTATGGCTGCCCTTTTCTCTGTTACTTTTATCCAGCTAACCGCCTTCCTTAAAGCATTATAATCATCTACTGATATATTATTTGTAAATACTATTTCATCTGGCGGCATGCCTTCCATAATTATTTCCTCCTATAATTTGAATATCTCCACACTTTTCTGGAGTTCTTCTGATAAATTCTGCAAACTTCCTGCTGAAGCAGCAAGTGTACTGATTGTAGAATTAAGTTCTTGTACAGAACCCGCCGTTTCCTCAGCAGCAGAAGCATTTTCCTCTGAAACTGATGACAGATTAGCGATAATCTGTACTACACCTGCTTTTTCCTGGTCACATGCATCTGTCTTAACCCTTATGTCTGCTGCTTCTTCGCGTGACTGGTCTATACCTGTATGGACATTGGCAAACTGCTGCCGTGTCTGCTCAAATTTTTCCTGCTGCCTGTTAACAATATTGCGTACTTCTTCCATAACAGCAACCGTATTTTTAGAGTCTTCAAGAAGTTCATTAATTGTTTCTGCTATACTTCCTGCCGACTCATTTGACTGCTCTGCAAGTTTTTGTATCTGTGATGCAACAACAGCAAAGCCCCTGCCCTGCTCACCAGCCCTTGCTGCTTCAATTGACGCATTAAGTGATAAAAGATTAGTTTCTTCTGCAATAGAAGTAATAAGCTGTATTGCATCACTAATCCTTGCAGCAGACTCATTAGTAGCATTTACCATGCTTCCGATTTTCCCAATCGCATCCATTGTAGCATTATTAGACTCCGCAAGCCCGTCAATAATAACCATTGCATCATCACCATTAATCTTCATTTCACCTGAAATCTTGTCAAGATTATGGACGGAACTGACTATGCCACCAATCATTTCACCAATAGCATCAATTTTTTCTGAAGCATTTTCCACATCATCTGCCTGTGAAACAACACTTTTGGCAATTCCATCTACAGCCAGTTCCAGTTCATTAGCTGTAATACTTGTCTGTGATGCCATATTATTAAGTTCATTGCCTTCATTCTTTAAAATCCCAATAGAATTTTTAATATTTGATACTACATCTGTAAGTTCCTGCTGCATCCTGTTTACACCACGCATCATGTCGCCAAGTTCATCACTTCTTTTAAGCCCTCTTTTATCAACAGGCTCATTAAGTACGCCTCTGGCAATCCTGGAAACAGCACTCTCTGCTGCCATAATTCCTTTTTTTATCTTTATTGTAATAAAAGATATTAGCAGTATAGATAATACTAATATTATAATCCACGCAACAATAACCGACCTGGTTTTTGAAGCTACAAATGACTCAACACTTTCAGCAGGCTGGCCAACAAAATACATTCCTGCTATGCTTCCATCAGAATTACGCATCGGAATATAACATGCGTAATAATTTACATGGTTTACCACAATACCCGTCAGGTGTACGCTTTCCCCATCCTCTGTTACTCTTTTGTATACATCAGGGTCAGCAGTTGTACCCAGAATTCTTCCTCCTGTTTCATCACTTGCAAGTGTTGTAGCATACCTTACATCCCCATAGAACAATGTAACTTCTTTATCATTGCCATTTGTAAAACTGTCAATAAGTTTTTCGTTGCTTGTAACATCAAGAGAACCTTTCATCAGCTTATCCCCAGATAATGAATAATCTCCTGCGTCTATAGCTGTGTATGCAGCATCAACACTTACTGCTATAGCCTCAAGTGAAGCAAAAACTTCCTCCTGCATCCCTTCCCTTATACCCCTGATTCCAACAGCAGTAAGGACAATCCCCATAACCAGGGTTGGAAGTATAGATATCCCTAGTATCTTTCCAGCCAGTGACAGCCTGAACCTTCTCTTCCTGTCTTGTCCCTCTCCATTTCTTTTTCCTGTTCCATTCATGAATTCCCCTCCAATTATTAGAATATTGCATAAATCAAACATAGGCGCATATATTTATTATATCATTAATGCGCTGTAAAATCTATTATTTTCGTATTTTTTTACGTTTATAATGTTACCCAGGGGCTGTAACCTATAGTAACAGGCAGCGCCTTACCAGCACTGGAATACCTGGTTTTATCACTCCAGCAATTTATTATCCAGCTTATTAATACACAGCTATAGAAACGGAGGGTTTTAATGGAACTTGTAACGCATACAATACAAACTAACGAACTAAAGTGCAGAAGCAATATACAAGCTACTCTTGAGGATGATATGAATGTACCTGATACTAAACCTGATATTGAAAAGCTTGTTAAGACCCAGGGAAAAATCCAGATTACTGATATAAGCCCGTCTGAGGGAAAAGTAACTGTAAGGGGCAACCTTTCATTCTCACTTTTATATTCCAGCAATGATGATATACGCCCTATACATAACATAAAAGGACAAATTCCTTTTAATGAGTCCATTAATATGGACAATGTAACTGCTACTGATGACGTATTCTGCCATTTTGAACTGGAAGACTGCCAGGCAAGCCTGATTAATTCAAGGAAAGTAAGCATACGTGCGATATTAAGCCTGGACTGCTGCCAGAATGAGCAGAAAAACATTACCATAGGTACAGATATTATATCAGAAGATGCAGCAAGGGCAGGAATGGAAGAATCTGTACCTCCTGAAGGGCTTAATAAAAAGTTTAATACAATTTCATATACACAGCTTGCCTTACAGAAAAATGATATATTCAGGATAAGTGATGAAGCTGTACTTCCTAAAGGAAAGCCTGCTATTGACACACTTTTGTATTATGAAATAACCCCTCAAAATGTACAGACAAGAATTGTAGAAGATGGCATACGTATTATAGGGGATATGCTTCTTTTTGCACTTTATACCCCTGAAATAGAAGAACGCCGCCTTGAATACTTAGAAACTGAAATACCATTTGACGGGGTTGTCAACTGCAATGGCTGCAATGAAAATATGATTCCTGATATTGAAATTACTGTCTCATCAAGGGAGGCATCTGCTAAACCTGATGAAGATGGTGAAAACAGAATTCTTGATATTGAACTTATCTTAAAACTCCAGATGAAATTTTATGAAGATGATGAGCTGCAAATACTTGATGATGCTTATTCTACTTCATGCAGTTTACAGCTTGCCAAAGAAAATATTAACTATGAAAAACTATTAATGAAAAACCAGAGCAGTGTCAGGATTTCTGACCATATCAATATAAACAACAGTGATAATATATTGCAGATATGCAGCAGCAGTGGTACAATCCAGATTGATGAACAGGAAATAACAGAAGACGGAATACAGATAGAAGGTGCTGTAACACTTGATATACTTTATATAACCGACAATGATGACAGGCCTTTAAGCCTGGCAAAGGGTGTTATACCATTCAGCCATCTTGTAGAAATTAAGGGCATTTCTGACGATGACTCCTATGAGTTACAGTCAGATATTAACCAGATAAACTTGATAATGATTGACAAGGAAGAAGTAGAAGCAAAAATTACTATTTCAATATGTGCACTAGTATTTACCAGTAAAAGCCAGGAGGCTATAACAGGAATAACTGAAAACCCTCTTGATTTGGAGAAATTTAATGACATGCCAGGGCTTGCAGGCTTTATTGCTAATGAAAATGATACCTTATGGGATATTGCCAAAGAATACAACACCACACCTGAAAGCATTATGGAATTAAATGGTTTAACAACAAGCCAGATACATAAAGGCGACCGCCTGCTTCTTATGAAAATAGTTGATGGTGTATAATAAACAGATATAATTACACTGGCAGGAATTATAATAGCCAAAAATATATTAAAGCTTTTTAATCCCTGCCAGGCGGCATTGCCGCTATATATAATACTACAATTATAATATTTACTTAATAACCTTAATCCATCCCTCTGGTGCTTCTATCCTTCCCATCTGTATGCCTGTAAGTGTATCATACAGTTTCTTTGTAACAGGACCCATATCATCCATGCCACTAGGGAAACAGATTTCCCCATCCTTACATACAACTTTGCCTACAGGTGAAATTACTGCTGCAGTACCACACAGGCCGCACTCTGCAAAGTCTTTTACTTCATCCAGGTATACTTCCCTTTCCTCAACCTCCAGGCCAAGGTAATCCTTAGCAACTGCCATAAGTGAACGGCGTGTTATTGAAGGAAGTATGCTGTCTGATTTTGGTGTAACCACTTTATTATCCTTTGTAACAAAAATAAAGTTTGCACCGCCTGTTTCTTCAACCTTTGTACGTGTACCTGCATCAAGGTACATATTCTCATCAAAACCTTTATTATGTGCATCTACTATTGCATGAAGGCTCATAGCATAATTAAGCCCTGCTTTAATATGTCCTGTTCCATTAGGTGCTGCCCTGTCAAAATCACTGACACGTATTGTAATAGGTTTTGCCCCGCCTTTAAAGTATGGGCCTACTGGTGTGGTAAATACCCTGAACTGGTATTCATTGGCAGGTTTTACCCCTATGATTGCATCACTTCCGAACATATAAGGCCTTATATATAATGTTGCACCTGAACCAAACGGAGGTACATAACCAATATTCGCTTCAACAACTTTAACTACCGCATCAATAAAGCGCTCTTTAGGAAATTGAGGCATTTCTAAACGCGCCGCAGAGTCCATCATTCTTTCTGCATTCAGGTCTGGCCGGAAACAGACTACTTTACCATCTTCAGTTGTATATGCTTTCAGTCCCTCAAAGATTGTCTGTGCATACTGAAGGACACATGCACATTCACTAATTGTCACGGTATCATCTTCTATAAGGGCACCATCATCCCATGCACCATTCTTATAGTTTGATACATACCTTTTGTCTGTCTTCATATAACCAAATCCAATATTACTCCAGTCTATGTCTTTCTTTGCCATATTAGTCTCCATTCCGCCACTGGCGCTGTGACACAAATCATAACCCGTTACATAATGCGCGCCTTACATCATGCTGTATTAGCAAGCCAGGGCATAAACCAGATATAAATGGTTATGCACCTGGTGCTTACTAAATTGTACAACTTGTCTTATAGGGTGTCAAGTTACTATATTTAACTTCATTCATGTCTAAGTTAAATCATTTTCAATCATGCCTACCCTTCTAACATGGCGTTCTTCATTTGAAAACTCTGTTTCAAGAAATGTGTCTACTACCTTTAAGGCATGTCCTGGCCCTATTACCCTTGCACCCATTGCAAGAATATTGGCATCATTATGCTCCCTTGTAGCCTGTGCACTAAATGTATCATGGCACAGTGCAGCACGTATTCCTTTTATCTTATTGGCTGCAATAGATATGCCTATTCCTGTACCACATATAAGTATACCTTTGTCACATTCACCTGATACAATTGCATTAGCTACTTTCTTTGCATAAACTGGATAATCACATGATTTTTCATCATAGCTTCCATAGTCCTTATACTCTAAGCCTTTCTCCTGCAAATGCTTTATAACCTCCTGCTTAAGTCCAAAACCTCCCTGGTCACTGCCCAATGCTATCATTGTCTTCTCCTCCTTCTTCATGATAAATTGCTTCTATTCTAAGGATTACTCTTTCAACCCTTTTCTGCACTTCCTCAAAAAAACTTTTATATTGTGCATCATCTGCACCATATGGATTTACCATATCAGTATCTTCCCCTATAAATTCCCCTATTGTATACACATTACTATCTATTCCAAAGTCCTCCATAAGCTTCACTTTTTCACTAAATGCCATTACAAGCAAAAGCGTATCTGGTGTTATATCTTCATTTTCCAGTTTCATTGAATGTTTATGGTTGCTTACCCCTATATCATGGCTGCTAAGTATAACATTTACTTTAGGGCTTATAGGCTCTGAAAAAAGAACAACTATTCCCCGCGAAACAGCTTCTGGAAGCCATGCCGGGGCTATTTCTTTATAAACAGCCTCTGCTATTGGACTACAAAAAGTATTAGTTGTACATATAAATATTACTTTATCATAACTTTTCATGTCCTCCTCCTTTCTCTGCTATTTACTGTGCATTATGCCTGCACTATATGATATGCGGCGGCTTTTATCATTCTGTTCATCACAGCTCCCCCAAGAATATCATTATCAAAACTTTCTGAATATATATATTGTGCCCCCAGATAATCCATTTCCCTTAATATATCATATAATCCGGCAGCAATAGAAGCTTCATTTTTCCTTGAGCCTATACTTTTAACAATTTTGCATTTGTACAGGTTCTTTGTTTCATCTGTGGCTATAACTGCTGTTTTATAGCCTTCTTTTTCTTTTTCTTCCACTAATGTATTAATCCTGCCAGCCACAGCAGACTGGCTTCCCTCTACAATTAACAGTTCACCCTCTGGAGCATAATGGCGGTATTTCATCCCAGGGGCTTTTGCAGTTATGCCTTCTCCCGGTATCCTGCTTTCTATAGCAGGGTCTGTAGTTACTTTGTCCACAACACCCAGAAGCATGTCCTTTGTTATATATCCAGGCCTTAATATTACAATTTCACTTCCACTGGCATCAACTATTGAAGATTCTATGCCTATCCCTGTACCGCCGCCATCAATCACCATGTCAATCCTGCCAGCCAGGTCTTCTATAACATGCTCTGCCCTTACAGGGCTTGGCCTTCCTGATTTATTGGCACTTGGTGCTGCAATACATACACCAGACTGCCTTATAAGCTCCCTTGCAACTTTGTGTGACGGCATCCTTACAGCAACTGTACCAAGCCCGCCTGTAGTAGATAATGGTACTTCTTCTTTCTTCTTAAAAATTATTGTAAGCGGCCCTGGCCAGAATTTTTCTGCAAGTTTAAGCCCGCTATCTGTAATGCCATCTGCAACTCTGTATAAATCCTCCATACTGGCAATATGCACAATAAGGGGGTTATCAGACGGCCGCCCCTTAGCTTTATATATCTTTGATGATGCAAGGGGATTAAAAGCATCCCCTCCAAGACCATAAACTGTTTCTGTCGGAAATGCTACAAGCCCCCCGCTCTTCAATATTTTACATGCCTCCTCTAGTTCCTCTGCCATAAAACTATCTGGATTTATTTTTTGTACTCTTGTTACCATATATATCTCCATTCCATACCTGCGGCAGAAGCTGTATTATTTTGTGCCCCTGCCGTTTTAAGATACTCCAGAACCCCTGTTGCAACAGCCTCTGCAACTTTCTTCTGGTAATCACCATTTACAAGCATCTGTGCCTCCTGTGGATTTGATAAAAAACCACATTCCACAATTATTGCAACACTTTTGGAGTTCTTTAATATGTAATAATCAGAATTAGGCTTTGCAACCCTTTTATTACTATTATCAAGGCTTGCTGCAAGCTGTTTCTGCATTATTTCTGCAAACTTCTTTCCCTCTTCAGATGTTGTCTGGTAAAAAACCTGTGCACCTTTGGAACTCTCCTGTGTAAAGCTGTTCTGGTGTATGCTTACTATGGCATCAGGTGTTACGCTGTTCATAAGCTCCACACGCCTTTTTAAATCGGCTGCTTTTTTACTGCTGTCATTTTCATTATATAACCCTGTATCTGTTTCCCTTGTCATAACAACTTCACAGTCTTTGTCCTCAAGCTCTTGTTTCAAGCATAATGCAATAGCAAGGTTAATATCCTTTTCATATGCACCATTTACCCCTACTTTCCCTGGGTCTATGCCGCCATGTCCGCTGTCAATTACTATTTTATATTTTTTGCCACCTTTAACTGACACCTCTTCAAACACATCCTTTGCGGTAATATATGTTATTATACCCGCAATAAAAAGAACACATACAGTTATAAGCATTACCAGTGCTTTGCCTTGTTTTCCTGCCACTATACCAGACCATCCTTTCAACATATTTATATAATATTACTTATATAATATATGTAAACAATACTGTTTAAAGAACGTCTGATAGCTTTCCTTTTATACTGTCAGCCACAATATTTTGCAACTGTATCCCAGACCTCTGGCAGTTCCATTCCAAGTTTCCAGAACGCCATGCCTGCTGCCTGCCCGCTTGTAACTGCTTTCATCTTTAAGTCAAGGGACTTAGGGTTTTCTACCCACATTTTATATAAAGAACCGCCAGACTTATACTCTATATAATCAAGCCCCGCCTCTTCGTCCCACACTGTTCCTGTACCCTGTCCTGAAGCAATCTCTGAAGCATACCTCATAGAACACGCTTCAGATGAAAGTTCTACACTTCCGTTTTTGGTCGTTTCTTTCCATAACCTTGAATAAAATGGAAGTGCTATTATAACCTGTTCTGCTGGCACCTGGTCTATAGTATTCTTTACAGAGTCTTTTACATATTTGAGTGAAGATACTGGCCCAGCCTCTTCTGAACCAGAATAATATTCATCATATGCCATTGTTATAACATAATCAGCCACGTTTGCCTGTTCAGTCCTGTTATAATATTGTGAATAACTTGCAGGCGGATAATTATCTATGGAAAGGACTATGCCATTATTACGGCACATAATACCTAATTCCCTTATAAACTGTACGAAATCTTCCCCATTTTCCTGTCTTACATTTTCAAAATCTATATTTATCCCGTCAAGGTTATATTTTATAGCTTCTGCCATAAGGTTTTTGGCAAGCCTCTGCCTTCTTGAAGTCGCACTTAAAACTTTTCCTATCTTCATGCCAGGGTCAAAATCATCACACAGGCCCCATACCTGCAACCCTGCTGCATGGGCACGTTCCATATATGTATAATCTGCTATAGAAGAAATATTGCCTGCATTGTCTATTGTTTTAAACCATGTTGGTGCTACTACATTAACACCTTTTGTAACAGATATTAAATCCTGTAAGGTATTATTAGCAGTCCTGTTTGTAACCTGGTGCCATACAAGATTGACTTTTTCACCTAAAAGATTATGTGTATATTCTTCCTCCTGGAAATCTGTTGTCCTCATCTCCTCTGAAACTTCTCCAAGCCTGTCTTCTGTAATATACCCTGTAATACCATCTTCTGTAATTGCCTTGCAGAACCCTTCCCCGTTTTCTTCCTCTAATATATGCAGTTTTGTTCCAGATTTTATATCAGCAAGAATAAAACTTTTATTATCTGGACTAACACGCAGGCTTGTATCTTTTTTTACTTTACTGTATTTTTCTTTCTCCCCATATATATACTCTATAACAACCCTGTCTGGATTATCATATTTTTTATAGTCAAGTGCTGTATATTGCTTAATATAATCTATCGCAACATAAACAATATCATCCTGGATTTTGACAATCTTATAATCTTTAGTTTCTTTTCTTTTATTAGTATAACATACATTACTATTTATTTCTGTTGAAATTACCGCTGAAGATGTACTGTATAAAAGCTTGTTCTCTACAAAATCCCAATAAAACCTTGGATTAAGCCTTTCTGTTATTATATCCATGCTTATATAAACCTGGCCATCCTCATATAATCCCATTTCGTCACTGGCTTCATCCTGTAATACAAGCTGTATCTTTCCTTCCTGTACATTAAAATAATCCGTAAGCGGCATATGCTCTTTATTTGGCATATTTTTCTTTAAAATTATGATAATAAAAATTATTATAATAACTAATACTACCGCTGCGGCTGGAATTAAAATTTGTTTTTTTTTCATATGTCAGCTTCCTTTTCTTCTCATATAGTTATATTATGATAAGTATAACACTTTACATGTAGATAAACAAGAAGTCTTATTATGAAAAAAACGTGTGGTTAATAAATTTTTAATATCCAAAAAGAAACAGCAGGGGTAATCCCGGGCATGATTCCCCTGCCAGTCCCAGCTTACAACATTATACCAGGAATTATACCTGGCTCCTGGATTTGAAGGGCTGTTTAACCTTCCATAATTAATTAAATTTTCAGACACTTATGATACGCTCAAAGTCTATCTGGACTATCCTGCCATGCTCATCACCTGTATAGCTTTTCATATAGTAACTATTTTCCATTACCTGTTTAAGCTGTTCTACATCACCAAGGGAGTAATGCCTGCCATCAACTTTAACTTCAACTCCAGCACATTCTGCCTGTTTAATTTCGGATACGAGCCATGAATACATGATATCCTTTAGTTCTTCTGGTTTACTGTCCAATCTTACCTGCCTCCCATAAATTAACAGCTATGCATTTTTGTGATACGCTTTCTGTATTTCCTAAATACTTTATATATAAAAGAGTTCCGGATTCCTGATATCTATGGTATAAGTAAAATATGCCTGTAATAATACCAAGTGCCTGTTTGTCCTCCTTTCTTTTTAGAACCCGTTTCTCTGATGTGTATTATATTATATCATGGAGATTTTTAACTACGGTATATATTACAA
>CAJTRU010000068.1:15196-18590 GCA_910579085.1 uncultured Lachnospiraceae bacterium
TCCCAGGATTTTGTATAAAAACTCACATTTCTCACACATTTGAAATTAATAAACAAGAAACTTGAAAAATCTCCTAGTATTTCTTATCACAATTTACAAACCCTATTTACTATGGGAAAATTATCTTTTACGTTGACTTATATAGTAGTTTAAATTATAATTTGAATATGGATATATGTACTATTTTGACGATTATTGCAACATTAAAAAGAAGGGAAGTGAGCCTGTGCGAATAGAAAAAATTAGTGACAAACAAATCCGCTGTACTTTAAATAAACAGGATTTATCCGACCGCGAACTCCGTATTAGCGAGCTGGCATATGGAACTGATAAGGCAAAAGCACTTTTCCGGGACATGATGCAGCAGGCTTCATATGAATTCGGATTTGAAACAGAAGATATTCCTTTAATGATAGAAGCTATACCTATGTATCCTGACACCCTTGTATTAGTTATTACCAAAGTTGAAGACCCCGATGAGCTTGATACACGCTTCTCCAGCTTTTCAGATAACCCTGATGAATTGTATGATGACAGTGATTATGATTATGAAATAGAAAATTCTTTAGATTCCAGCCTTGATGGCGGCTATATTCCAGATGATGGTGACACATTGCCGTTTGTGCCAGATATACAGGAAGAACGGGAAACTGACTTTATATCATTATCCGAAGCTCTTGGCATGGAACCAAGACCCAGAACACCTGATACCAAAATTAGTACAGATACCATTAAAATCTTTTTATTTAAGAAACTTGAAGACATAGCTGCGCTGGCATACAGCCTGGACAGCATATATAACGGCTATAACACCGTATATAAAGATAATGCTAAAGGAACTTATTACCTTATATTGCACAAATCAGGACATTCACCAGATGAATTTAACAAAATATGCAATATTACAGGTGAATATGGCACTCCTTTAAAAAATACTTATGCAAGCCTTTCATATTTTGAAGAGCATTTTGAACCATTGGTAAAGTCGGAAGCCATACAAAAACTAGCTAAAATCTGACATGGATTTATGTACTGTTCCTGGCAGCAGGTATCCAGGCCGTAACAGATAGAAAATAATCCAGTGCTTAAAATTAACCTGTATAATACAGGCAATATAAAAGATGGCATGTCCTTTAAAACATGCCATCTTTATTTCCCATAAAATATATTCCAGCCAGGTATCCTGCCTGTTATTTATTAGCTAAATATTCATTAACTGTTTCAACAAGCTTTCCAGCTTCAAGCCCATGTACTACAGCAGCTTCTGCAAGGCTTTCACCCTGTGAAGCAGGACACCCTATACAGTGCATCCCTGATGCCATAAGGATAGGGCCGATGCCTGGGTCTAATTTAAGCATATCTGCAATTACCATATCTTCTGATACTCTCTCAGTCATAATATCCCCATTTCTGCGTTGTATATATTTATAAAACAGCCGCCAGCACCTCTGCAAAAGACAACGCGCCTATACAGGATTTTTATATAATGGCAGCAATGTTAGCTTTAATATTCCCTATAAGTGCAGTACTATTCATACAAGATAAAAAGCCGCTGTCATGTGGCGCATATAAACACGCCAGCCAGCCAGCAGCCCTATGTCCCTAATACAGGAATTATTCCTCAGAAATTGCACCTGAAGGGCATGTTCCTGCACAAGCACCACAGCTGATACATGTATCAGGGTCAATCACATAATGTGCGTCTCCTTCTGAGATAGCACCTACTGGACATCCGCCTGCACAAGCACCACAGCTTACGCAGTCATCACTAATTACATATGCCATTCTAAAGTACCTCCTTTTAATTTTGTTTTTTCATTATAATACACATCTGAAAATATTACAAGGACAAACTGGATATTTTAATGCCTGTTTTATAAATTTTTTATATCTGGCAATAGCATGATATGTACTAATTTCTAATTAGAAATCTACCTCTGTATCATAATAGCAGCACTTAAGCAGCTTCTCCATTTCCTCCTGTGAAGGCTGGCGTGGGTTAGAACCTGTACATGCATCTAAAAGTGCATTTGCTGCTATTTCTGGCAGCTTCTCCAGGAATTCATCTTCTGGCACAATACCTGTATCTGCTGGTACACCACCATCACCATAATTCTTTATACAATGTGGTATGTTAAGGTCATCATTCATTTTACGCAGGTAATTTATAAGAATATCAACCTTTTCATCATCAGAACTGCCACCAAGGCCCATATAATCTACTATTTCACCATAACGTTTCTTAGCAGTTTCATCCTTGCTGTTAAACTTTATAACTTTAGGAAGGTACATAGCATTAGCAGCACCATGTATTATATGTCCATTTTTAAATGCCGCACCTGTTTTATGTGCCATTGAATGTACAATACCAAGAAGTGCATTAGAAAATGCCATTCCTGCAAGGCATTGTGCGTCATGCATCTTGTCCCTGCTGTCCATATCACCGTTATATGACTTTACAAGGTCTGCTTCTATCATCTTAATAGCCCATATTGCAAGAGGGTCTGTGTAATTGCAGTTAGCAGTTGACACATAAGCTTCTATTGCATGTGTCATAGCGTCCATTCCTGTATGTGCTACAAGATGTACTGGCATAGTCTCTGCAAGTTCTGAGTCTACAATTGCAACATCTGGTGTAATTTCAAAATCAGCTATAGGGTATTTAATACCTTTTTCATAATCTGTTATAATTGAAAACGCTGTTACCTCTGTAGCTGTACCTGATGTTGAAGAAATAGCACAGAAACGTGCTTTCTTGCGGAGTGGCGGGATTCCAAATACTTTGCACATATCCTCAAATGTAATATCAGGATATTCATATTTAATCCACATTGCCTTAGCAGCATCAATAGGAGAACCGCCGCCCATTGCCACAATCCAGTCAGGCCCGAAATTCTGCATAACCTCTGCACCACGCATAACTGTTTCTACTGATGGGTCAGGCTCAATCCCTTCAAACAACTCCACTTCCATACCCGCTTCTTTAAGATAAGCAACTGCCTTATCAAGAAATCCATTGCGCTTCATAGAACCGCCGCCTACACATATAATGGCTTTCTTTCCAGTAAAGCTTTTCAGAGCCTCTAATGAACCCTTGCCGTGGTATAAATCTCTTGGTAATGTAAATCTTGCCATAATTTTCCTCCTTATTTTGTTACTTTTTACTAAATCTGATGGACTTTTATCTCTTTTTTATAACATATTTATATATTAACATTATAGAAATTATGCGTCAACTGAAAAATTTATAAAATAAAAATCATAAATTTACATTTTTTTGTATTTGGTGATGGAAGGGGACGGACTCAGGGTTTCTGGTGTTCCACTAAATTATTACATGGCTGTTTCATAAATTTTTATATTAACTAGAACTTGTAAGTATAAGATAATTTCC
>CAJTRU010000069.1 GCA_910579085.1 uncultured Lachnospiraceae bacterium
GTGTTTGCACTGCCTGAAATCTTCTGAATAAGCTCTGAAATTTCATCCACTGCCTTAGTACAAGCATCAAATACCTCATCCTCTGTATTTTCCCCAGCATTATCTATTTGGTCATGATAGATATACACTACCTGCTGTGCCGTAAAAATACCACGAAGCTCCATACCATTTAAGCCCTTAATATCACTATATTTTACACAACGGCTTTCAGGTACATAAGACTGTAATACTGCCTGTCTGGATGATGTATCAACTGCAAATTTACCATCTACCAGCTCCCTAAAATCATCAGCAAGTTCCAGTGTCTTGTGTGGAAGCAATGCCTCCATGCCAAGCCTTGTATATGATGGCAGTACACTAAGCATAGGTTTTATAGATAAAGAATCCTTACACTTAGGATTGTCCTGCATCCGCTTGTATAATTCACATCCCACCTCAAAACGCATACCATCTGAAATGATTACTACGGTACGCTCTTTGTTGGAACGGACATATTTATTGAAAAACTCCCGCTGCAATGGAATGACTGCAAGGGCATCTGGTTCCTGCAGACCAGCATTCCACTTTGGTAACAGTTTTCCAAGGTATTCATTTGTGTAAATATTCTCTACAAGCTCACGAAGCTCCTCATAACCGGCTGTACTTTCCAAATGGTCATAGCTTGTATAAAACCCACGGTAACAGCAGTCAATAACGCAATCACTGGCTACATAATTATCAATGATTTTCTTTAAACCATCCAAAGGCTTATAACTTGCCTTGCTGATTACAAAGCAGGCATTGCCGAGCATCTTGTAGATATTTGCATACTTCCTTCCAAAATGCATTTTGGAACGCATATCACATATCTCACAAATACCTCTATTTCCAAGACTGGCAATCAAATCCTCTGCCAACAATCTACCTACAATCCACTGAATGAGAATTCTGTCAATATCTGCAAAAGTGTAACATTCTACCAAATTTTCCGGTTCAAATGCTGACAATACACTTGATGCATCCAACACACCTGCCACATAAGCAGACAATTCATCATACTTATCCCGGTACAGCACATTATTCATCAGACTATCCATAAATGCTATGATATTTCCGGACTTGTAGGATACAAAACCTTTCCAGTCTTTAGGAAGCCCACAGCTGATATAACGGCCAGAATACGTTACAAACATGGAAATCAAGAACTTCTCCAATGTAGGGGATGGAGATGTAAAACCAAATTGCTGTTCTACATACTTCCAGAAACTATCCAATAAATCATACTTTTGGAAACCAGCAATATACTTATTGTCCTCCAGCGTATCATCCGTAAATAAAACACGGATTACCTCATCAAAAGTACAAGTACGTGTTTTACATATAGCACTCATAAGTCCAATCAGGATATTCTCCTCATTGAAATTTTCAATTTCCAAATTGTAAAAACGCTGTACTCTGTCTTTATTCGCAAAGTATTTAATATGCTTTTCAATAACCGGCTTATACTTCTCATCAATACCCAAATCCACAACCAAAAGGGATGCTCTATCTGCATAAAAACGCTTTGAATACAACATAGTATCCTCTAAGTGGTTCTCTGCCACTGGTGGCTTTGGAAACGGTGCATATATCAAATAATTTGTAGTTGTATCTTCTCTCTCCAAGAAGTATTTTGTGTAAAACTGATTGCCTTTTTCCAACTTATATACCTTTGCATTTGCAAGCTCTATACCATCAATATCCTCTGCAAACCCGCCCTTTTCATCATACCAAAAAACAAGTTTTCTGATATCCCCGGCAAATTCTGTATTCAGCTTATCAACAATCTGTTTCAAATTTAGTTCTGCCAAAACAATCCTCACTTTCTGCCTATGCAGTTATTTATTATCTCCAGGAACTCATCCCAGCCTAATACAATCGTCACAATAGAACTTATCAAGCCTATAAATACAATAAGATTACTAATTGCTTTGAAAATAACGCTGGCTTTAATTTTTCTACTTCTGTTGGTACTATACAGTCCAGCCCATTGCAAAACATCAACTGGCAAACCAACAATACAACGGATTCCTTCTCCCATACAAGTAATAGGATTCCACAGCCATTTTTTCTCATGGTCTATTGCCCTATCCAGATTTCCTATATGCCGTCTTAGCGCATCTTCACATAATCCCATTAGCTGATTGATTCTTTCATATATAATGGAATAACCCATATTAGAGAGTGCAGTCCGGATTTCAGGCATAATATTCATAAACAACTGGTAATTTCTACCCTGAATACCCTTTAATGGATCAACAAAGCCATTTAATACGCCATCCATTCCTAATTCTCCTTGAATTTTATCTACATCTTTTATAACTGTATTATATTTCTTACTATTCATGTGCCCAGTTGTAAATGCTTCATTTGTAAAATCAAAGAACCTATTATTAAAATCTACCGTAAATTCTGCTCTCTTATTGTATGACGCAATTCTTTTACGCTTAATTACATGACCTATAACTATTAAAGTTGCCACTACCACTGTCAGAATTATATGGTAAATCATAAACCCTCCTAAAGTTTTGCAAGCACCTGATACTTTCTGCCATCATTAGCCGTCTGCACCTTTTCATAATTGACTTTTACACCATCATCCAAATCAATATCTATTCGGGATAATGCCAAATGACCTATTTTTTCATCATACTCCTGACACTCTTTAAGCTGTTTCTGCAACTTTTCCTTACGCTTAGTTGCTACCGTTACTTCTCTAGCATTATTGCTATTGTCAATAATATCCTGCATACGATTAATTTCACCCTCATAAATACGTTCCATACGATGCAAGTAGTCCACACGCAAATTACCAATCGTATCCGCATTATAACGGTGCATATATACTAATGCCTTGAACCCATTTTGCTTACCAGAATCAAATAGCCAATAAATAGGCTTTCCTTGATACATCTTTGTGTGTTCTCTTGTAAAATCTTTAATAAAATAATTTCTTAATACATCCATAGGCGAATTACCCTTGTTTTCTAACTGTGAAGCAATAAAATTGATGTTTTCATCAAAATTTGTGACACTAAAAACTTCCTTTAACCAAGAACAAAACTTTCCAGTTATATCCTCTGTAAAATACTCTTCATCTACAATAGGAATAATATTGTCCTTATCAGGCATAAATCTATCATAAATCACACCATTCCAGTCTCCGCCAGCATAAACCAATCCATCTTGATTCAAAGCATATCGGCCAAACATACAGCCAACAGCATACGAAATTAGGCTTTTAACCATTTCCTTTTTCATAGCTTCTTTATTCGGTAATTCAATAATTCCAGAGGATACTTCATCTTTATCTACTTTATATTTTTCTAAAAATATATTGTCAATTTTATCTTCGTTGGTACTTAACGTAATCCTCATTTTGCAAAACTCATCATACCAAACATTGTAAGCTTCACTTAGCAAACCGCCTTTATTTAGCAATGGATGTTTTACAAAATCCCAAGATATTTCAGTAGAATCCCATTCTTGTTTGGCAATCAATATATTTTCATCAACTAACGCAACTACTTCCTGTTCAATTTCCTTCTCTAATTCAACATAAGGTATAGATGCTATATCTCCTATTTGTAAAGATAATGTTGGGTTCAACATACTCAAAAGAACTTGTGATACTTTTGAGTTCAATAACGCCATAGCAAGTCGTATATCCTTACCGCATTCAAATATCATCGGACCTTTATTTGAATCAAATAAAAATCCATGTGGACAATATCTAAATGTACCTCCAGTAGAAGCTATTCCAGACCAAGTTACTCCCTCACGAAAATAATAAGTTGAATTTCTAAACACTGCCTTACCATAATTTCTGATTAAGTTACCATCTTTTCCCCAATTAACTACATTATAGTTTAATCCATACCATTTTCGGACTCCACCTCCTTTGTTGTATGGTACCCATCCTTGTTCTGTCCCAGTGAATACAGATAATTTAGTTTTTTCAACTTCAAACCAATAATGAACAAAAATCTCATTATCTCCTGTTGATAAACCAGATTTAATATCATAAATATCTCCAAGTTTTGTTTCTTTAAAAAGTTCCAACAACTCATCATTAGCCCAATACAGCATAGGCATCCCCTTAATAATTTCAAATTGCTCTATCCGTTTTATATATATTTTTTCTCTGGATAATAATGCTTTTTCTTTTAGTGATGAAGATTGAAACTCTGCCAGTCTACAAAACACACTTTTATAATTTATAAAATTACCTATACTAAAACAGAACGATACCGTTTGTACTACTTCTCCACTTATTTCTTCAAATGCTCTTGCTCCCAAATGTATCATATTTATAAGACGGTTATTAAAGAATTTTTCTCTAATCTTTTCAAATGAAACCAAAAACATCCAAGAATGTTGCGTTATCATTGAACATAAGCCATATTTACACAATAAATTTTTACATTTTTCAATAAAAACAGTATACATATCTCCTTTTGATTTTTCATAATTCTTCTGAATATAAGAAGCAAGTTTACTTCCCATACTTCCAGAACTCATATACGGTGGATTTGTAATAACTGCATCATACTTATCTGAAAGCAATTTTGCTTGCTTTGCTAATATAGGCACAATTTGATTACACTCGTTATACCAAAGCATCATAACGACATTTTCTAAAGAAGCCTCTGCTGCCAGCTTCCATGCCTCTAAAAATCCATCATAATCCCGCTTTTCCACATTAAGGATAGAACCATATTCTTTTGAATCTACAAAGGTACTTAACAAGTATTTCAATGTTTCCCGGTGTTCCTCATTAAGCAAGAAATCTCCCATATTCTTGTCATACTGCAAACTGTTACTTTCCTGAATAGCACACAAATCAGGCTCTATCTCAAGAGTCAGAAATCTTCTGTTATAAGAACGTGCTTTCATCATGATTGCAAAATATGCAAGTTGAAATGCCCTATCATCTATATCCAGACCATAAATGTTATTCTCTACAATACTTTTCGCTGCCTCCCTCTGGCTGTATCCATAGCTTTCATAAATCTGCATCAACACATCAAATGCATACACCAAAATATGACCACTACCCATACAAGGGTCAATAATCTTTATTTCCTCTGGCTTAATGTTCTTATATTTTTCCCGAATGGATTTAAGCTGTTCTGCTACATCTGCTTCCTGCTCTGCCTCATCCAGATAATACCTCCATCCATCTTTTAGGTTACTGTCTTCATGGCCCTCTAACCACAGCCTGCCTACACTGTTCTCTACCATGTAGTGTACAATCCAGTCCGGTGTAAACAACTGGGTAGCTGCCGGGATACGTTCCTTAGTAATTTTTACATTCTTCTTCAATAAAGCAAATACTTCATTTTTGGGCTCTGTATTATAATACTGATACATCCATCCGATAATCTCAACCTGACCGGTAGGTTTGCCATTTTCTCCAATATTACTGATATTGAAATCGTCTTCATTAATATCATGTGTTAAATGATACACGATACCATCCTGGTCCGTAACAGAAACATTCAAAAGAAGCTCTGTATAATCAGAAGTCTTTTCAAAAAGCTTCGGCAAATATGTATTAAGAGCATTACACTGTTTGATGAAAAGAAAACGGAAAAGAGCATCTACCTGATTATCATTCTTCATCTGAATAATCTTTTCTGTTTCTGCCTGTGTAAATTCAAGTTCTGCATCAAATGGAGCCGTAACCAAATCCGGCTCCAGCTTATTCTTACTGTCAGAGGACAGCATTCTGATATGGGCTGGCATATAATCATTGACTTCCATAAAACGGATTGCAATAAGACGGTTGAACCAAGTATATGCTACTTCCTCAACTACATTTCTATATGCATCCTTATAGTCAAGCTGTAACGCTTTTCTCTTAATAGCAGCTACAAGCCCCTTACGCTGCTTAATTTCCCCGCCATGAATAGCATATGGCTCTTTTGTTCCTATATCATAAAATTCTGCATCCTGTGTGGACTGGGGCAGAGCATCTTTGATGCCCTTTTCTGTCACACCAAGCAGACCTGCTTTATATGTAATATCTGCAATCAGTTTATTTCTCGCCCAGATAGAAAAATTCTTTATGGCTGTCTTATCCATACCAACCTCCTTAAAATTCAATATTTATAATAATATCCGCCTTCAGCTCATCCATAAGTCTGGTACGCAATTCTTCTACATAACGGTCTACATCTTCTTTGCTTTCGATACGCCATGATGCTGTTTTGGTCATAGATTTTAACAGTACATTTTTTGTTTCCTTGACCTTAACTTCCTTCTTGACCTCAGCCTCAATCTGCTCTTTATCAACAGTACCGCTCTGTGCTGCCTGTGCCTCCAGAGCTTTCCTCATTTCCTCTGCCTTGCGCATAGCAATATCTCTATCCATCTTATCCATTTCATTCAAAAGACGGATTTTTAATGCTTCTGCTCTATCAGCATAACTTCTAAGTATTGATACATTTGTACAAGCCTTTGCTGCCTCCGCAATCTCTCCAAACATTGTAAAGTATGAGTGATTTTTCTGCTCTTTATATTCCTTTGTATCCAGCACCTCAAATACTCTCTTTTGCGATTCTTTTACGGAAGCCATTACCGGTGCAAGCTGTTCATCCAAGATATTCGTATACACATCACTAAACTCTTTTAATAACTCCGGCAACATAGGAATATCAGCAAACGGCTTATCTTTTCGTACAATAGTTCTAATAGCATCAACCACACTTTCCAGCTTTGCATCTACAATGTAGGTTTTGCTATCATCATACTTATCCAAAAACAATAATGCCTTATCAAAAATGGTTTTCTGCTCCCCGGCAAAGAACGCTTTAACAGGCTCATAGTCCTCTGTAAAATCAAACAAATCATCCTGCTTCTTTGCTACTGTCTGGTAAAACTCTAATGGTGCTTGTATCTGAACAATACCGGACAGTACCTTTATACCTGCCTCAATCACTTTTTTACCTGGGTATGTCACACGCTCATAATCCTTTTTCAGCACTCTAAGCTCTGTAATAAGTTTATTGCTAAAAGTCATAAAGCAATTCATTACCACATCTTCATCATCAGACGGACTGCTTATGTGGAATAATTCCTTCAGCACATCACGGACAACTTTTTTATCCTTATCTGCAACACGTACTCTTTCTTCCATCATCAGCTTTTCCACAAAAGGTTTCTTTGTAATAAAGTTAATGATTTCCTCTGCACTCTTATTCATTTGTGATACACTTGCACCATTTACAGAAAATGACAAATCACCACGCTTATACAATTTTGCTACAAGCCACTGTACATCATCCTCTACAAAACCATATGGTGCTTTCATGAAACGGTCTTTTACAGTTTTCATGGAAGTTTTCATATGCATACGGCTATTACCGGAAATGTACTGTAACACATCATCTAACGCATGGATGTTAGGCTCTGTTCCACCATCCAGGCTAAGTGTCATCTGATTACTTGATACCAACAGCTTTCTAATATCATCCTCCCTGGTAGCATAGTCAATGTAATCCAGCTTATGATATACAGTCTTCACAAGCTTTCCCATAGCCTCACTTATTCTTGTGGATACCTCTTTTGTGTTAATCTGCGCCCTGTCCCCATTTACATAGATTACAGCACCCTTTAATGATTCAGCCAGGAACAACTTCGCATTGCTGTTACGCTCACGCATTTCCAGTCTCTTAGCTTCCTTAATACCCTCATACTTTGATATTGCGGATGAGGTATTGAGACGTAAGAATTTTTCAATCTTTAAGTACCTCTGGATTTCATCCATAAACGCTCTGTCATCTGGCAATACTACTAATACTTCTCTGCCCTGCCCGGAAATCATTCTAAGGGTAGTTTCATCCGTACCGTAGTCAGACGCCGGGGTAAGGATACGCACACCAATATCATAACTCTGTGTAGATTTATAAGGTCTATCGTCCACAATCTGATTGAAGTTAAATGAATATCTGCCATTAAATGCTGGATACTTATACTTCTTATCTATAAAAATATCCTCAAAAATCATTTCAGATACTTTATTGATAACCTCTGCCATTTCTACACTCTGGCTTTCAATTTCTCTATTGATTTCCTGCTCCTCATCAGTAAGGAACACATAAATATCTCCATTTTTCTGTACAAGATTTTGGCGTGTAAGTACCTTTAATGCATCTTCCACTCTCTCCTTTAATGCAATACGGTCATTATCTACATCATACGCCATAAGGCTAGTGATATTATCCACGCTTGCCACTACCACCTTATCTACGTACTTAATCATAAATAGTACCTTTAATACGTCTACAGCAAATACCTTGTCCTTATGTTCCGGATTGATTACATCATTATCATAGGCACGGATGATTACTCCACGGTGACTATGGTCTAAAAAGTTTTCCATTGCATCATAAAAAGCGTGTAATGGAATGATTACACCCATTTCACAATCCTTATAACTAACAGCAGATTCCTTGAACATTGCAAGCATGGAACGCTCGCCTTCTGATAAATGCTTACCGGAAGCTCCATGTGTACGGATGGATGTTAATACGCTTGCAAGCAAATTAAACTGGTATGGAATAAACGGATACACCAGTGCAAAGTCATTTTCATCTGCATACAGTTTCTTCTCTACCCCATCATTGAATGTAATGAGGTTTTTAATAATAGTGGTCTTCTGGCCATATAATAAACGTAAGGTCTGTGCAGATGTATCATTCTTTTCCAAGATTCTTTTTTTGATAACTTCATCAACATTTGCTGATGATAAGGAAAGTCTGGTATCGAAACGTCCCTGGATTTTGGAGAAGTCATTACCCTTAACCTTTGTAACAGAATCAATATCCTGCTGGCTGGTTACGATAATCCAAGCCTTACCCATACATTCCTTGCCCAGTTCCTCTGTCACTGTCTGTAAGTTCAACATGAGCTTAGAATCTTCTCCGATATACTGGCCAATTTCATCCACCAAGAATACTACATGATGGTTATTGCCCTTGCACTCAATATATGCTTTTACTCTCTTTGCAAAATCTTCAATGCTAATCTGGTATGGCTCTGATGCCTTTTCACACCAGTTACGTGCTGCAGCCTCACTCATGAAATCCATAGAAGTTAATACATCTACTACATCATCCTGGATGAAATCGAAGTCCTGTCTGGAATCTTCCCATGCATCCCCATACATTTCCTCAAATTTTTCCTTGAACTCTGTAAAACGTCCTTCCTCTGCCAATCTTCTTTCCAAGTCTGCAAGAAATGGCATAGCTCCACAGAAACCCTGCATTTCATTGAATACCTTTAAGAATACATTTACAATTGCATCCTTGTTCTGCTTACTGTTGCTGTCACTCTTAGAGTCAATATTGAACAGTACAACATCTGTATTTGTGCCAGCAGCCAGCTTCATATCAGCAAGCACCATCCGGTCTGCAATCTTCTTATCATCTGCGAAGAAATCTATTGCCTTTCTACCGCCTACAGATTTATTTGCAAGCAAGTAGGATAAAATTTTTAAGAAGTGGGATTTACCACTTCCAAAGAAACCAGAAATCCATACACCCATCTTAGGTGTGTTTCCAACAATACTCTTTTTATATGAGGAAAAGAACTCTGCAAAATGTTTCTGCAATTCTCTTGTCACTACATATTCATCTAATTCCTGTGCTACATTTTTTTCTTCACTCTGGCCAACAATGATTACACCCTGAATATCACGGTCAATCTGTTTCTCAAACATTTCTTTAATAAACATATTCTTGTCCTTCCTATCGTACCAAACGAAACGCCCGGTAATAATTATCTTCTGGATACTCATTAAATATAATAAGTTCCTGTTCGGTGTATGTACCTGGATAGAATAAAACCATAGGTACACTGGCAAATGCTTGTGGCATATTATAGAGAATTTTATTAAATACTTCCGGTGCTTGAAGCAGTGGGAAGCACTTACCTATTCCCACCAAAAACACTACTGCATTTTCTGGCGTATTCTCTGTAATATGCTGTACAATCAAATTTTCCTTGTCCGTAATTTTAAGTGTATGCTTGATTGCATCCTGAACCTTTTTTATTCCATGCTTTTGTTCCTGTGCGTAGCATTTTCCCATGAAGTTCTTCTTTTGCAGATGGTCTATAATTAAATCGTACAAATCATATACCACCAGTTCAAATCCATCTGTGCCTTTAAGGTTTTTATTTTTCAGACACTCAATACGTTCCCGAACAGCAAGCTCATCTTCAGGGTCATAATCAAATACCCAATAATTTACCTCATTAGCTTTTCCCCTTGTCTGCCGAAATAATGGTTTTTTGATGGATGCCTCCATCTGGTCTAACCGTTCTGCTATGCTTGCCATCATCTTACCCCCGAAAGTGCTTTTACAACCTGCTTCATATCATTATCAATAAGCCAACGCTCCATATCCGGCTCCAAGATAGGCTTATAAATTTTTCTGGTATCCTTACCCTTATCTGTGACACCTGCCTCATAAAGATAAGTCTTATAGTTTCTTGATAATTTACCAAGAGTCGTTTCCGACCATCCAGCCATTTTTTCACACTGTAACTGCTTGTCTTTGAAAAAAATATTCAAATCGCTTTGTGCATATTCATTGCTACCGATTATCATTTTTTCTCTTATGACTTCATACACAAAATCAAAAAACAAAGTGTCATTAACCATTATTGCAGCCAGTGCAAATAACTTCTGTGTGGCAACATCCCCATTCATAAAAACTGGGTAAAAACTATTGCCTAACGCCTTAATTCTTGCCGTAACAGCATTGTATGTTAGTAATGCTCTTTCTGGTGTAACTGATGCAAATATGTTTTCGGTTTTGCATAACTCTCTGATTTCTTCAAAGGTCTTTCCTTCAGAAAGTAACTTAACTTCATTCCGGAATTCCATAAACCAAAAAGAATGTTTTGTAGCTCCAGCACTATACTCTTTTCTTTCCATTATGCATATACACCTTTCCATTATGATTCTATGCCTTTATCTGTCCCATTAACCATACCTGGCAATACGTCTGGTATTTCACCAACCATACAATTCCAATTTCTGCAAATTTTCACTATGACATCCATTGATACATTTTCATTATGTGACAGCTTTACAAGAGTCCCTTAACTGATACCAGACAGCTTGCGAAACTCTGTTTTTTTCATTCCTTTATCAATCAGCAGTTTAAAAATTTATTATAGCAAATGTCCACTTTTCTTCACCTCTATTATATACGTGAATCTGTAAATGTTTATTGTTCTTTTAACATGAATGAACTTCATAATTCATTATTTCATCAATCCACCTGGCATCCAATTCTGTTACCCTGCCTGATTCCAATTATTTGTACTTCGTTTATCTAGCCAGTGCAACAAACAACACTCCACTTCATAAATCACTTCAAAATACAAATGACACTAAAACTTACTTTTCTATACATAATCATTTAACTTTTTCAAATCATATTTTATCCAATCCGCTGTACTCTGTGCCTTTTCACTGGTAAACTTCAATTCAAATAATGTAGCAACATCTTCTTACCGGATGGAAGTGTACGAACTATTTTCCTCATACTCATCTCTTAACTGTGCAATGATTATGTCTGGTTTCTTTTTTATACCAGAAAAGTATTTCTCTGTATATATTCTTAAATCACTTTCGTTTAGGATTGCTGACAACTTTCTCTGCAAGTGATAACAGAATATCATTTTCAAACAGTTTTCATTGATAATATACCCTTCACTAAAATCTTTTGGCATGTTCTTCATCCGTATTTCTTTTATTACCTTGTCGATTTTTATGCTGATTTCTTTACTTATCATTGGAATTGCATTCAATTTACATTTTGCAACAGGATATAATTCAGTATCCGATTCAGCATCCAATAATCCACTATGTTAAATTGTACCATAAATTCCCCAATAACAAAATAAAAATATGTAAGTTCTTGAAGATTTCTTCAATTTTTCATGCAATCTGCATTTATCTATAACACTTTACCCTATTTCATCTATTTGTCTACATTCGTTAAACTTGTAACCTTATCTGCCTAATTTTTACATATCACTATTCCACATCATCTCTTATTTCTTATCCTGTCTTATAGACCTGACTACCGTTTCGCCATATATCTTTTGATATTCTTCATAAAGTGCATCATTCTCCAACCATACACCAGGCTTATCCAGCACCTTTATAAATAATTTCAAATTGTCGCTTGCATCACTTACATCAAAATTAAACGCATCTTCCTTTACCAAAGTTTTCAAATACCAATAAAGATCATATGATGCCAGTTCAAATGCAACTTTTTCTGTTCTATCTGTTATCGCATCCCTTTGAACAGACTGAGATAACTGTTCTGCTTCTTCATACAATTCATCAAATGAAGCATCAAATCCATTACTCTCAAAATATTCCTTCACAATTGCAAATACAGATATCATATTGTCATTCATGTGAAGTCCTAACAAAGATATCTTTTCTTGTATCGAATATTTTCTGTACTCTTATAAAGAAAGTGGACTGACACATCAATCACTACACTCTTTCATGAATTATGCTGCCCTCAAAAGTTCCATGTGAACTTGCAAGATACGCAGGAGCGACAGCTCCTGCATCTTGTCAGGGGAAACCCCTGAAACCCTTGTATATACGGAAACTGGCTGGCTTTTTCAAATGCCTTTTTTATTTCCGGCTGAAAATACCATATATTTTTTATATTTATGGCTGGTTTTTCCAGTTACGTTTTTACCAATATCCAGCCCTGCCTGAAAAAGCTGGCTGGCTTTCTGAAACGCTTTTTTGATTTCTGGCTGAAAAAACTGTTACTTTTTTAATTTCCGATTGGCTTTTTGAAACCACTTTTTTAAATTGAAAAACCACTTTCTGTTCATGCCAGACAGTTAAACCGGCTTTTTTGAATACTTTTTCCATTCCTGGCTGAAAAATTATTTTCATTTTCTGCTTTTCAATTGATTTTTCCAGCCATCTCCATAAAGGATATCTTCTTGTTTTCATCCACATCCACTGGCTTTTTCAGTGGTTTGTCCTGTTTCTGGCTGGTTTTTCCGCATTCTGCCGGATAATCCGACTGGAAACAGGCCAGCATTTCTTTACAGCTGCCAGACATTCATTGTAATCTTTAAATGGTTCTGGCGGCGGACAGTCACCAACTTCAAAACCAAGCCCATAATATTTCTGGCATAATGCATCTGTTGCTTTCCTGCCTGGTCCATCACTGTCAAGGCAGAAATAAATGTTTTTTACCTGTGGATGCTCTTTCAGAAATGTAGCCAGCGGTGCATCATGCAGCATTCCAAGCGCCAGTTTGTTGCTCTCATAATCACCATACAAACTGGTAAAGCTCATCAGGTCAATTGCCGCTTCAAAGACATACAGGCTGCCACTTCTGTCATTCCAGACATTAAATCCATAATTTTTGTTATTTCCTGCCACATCACATTTAAAAGAAGAACCAGCCGTCCCTCTCATACTGGCAAACCGTGTAATACCGTTTTTATCATTTCCTTTGAATACAATGTTGTGATGCCATTGTTCTTCATAAACCAGCCCCTGCCTTACAAAAAAGTCCACTGTTTCAAGCGGAACCGCCCTGTCTGCTGTCAGATACCTGTACAGGATATCATTATTTTCTGCCTGCCCAGGCAGGATAAAAGTCTGTTTTTCTTTTTCCGTATGCCTTGATGCCTGATGCCGCAGCACTGGCATTTCTGTTTTTTTCCTTTCTGTCATAATGTCTTTGTACCCAGTAAAATCCAGCAGCCAGAAAACAGCGTCTTTTACCTCCATGCCTGCAAACACCCTTAAAAAATCAATCTGCGAGCCGCCATTGCTTCCTGTTTCTGCAATCCTGGACCACCGGCACCAGCTCCTGCGGTTGTAAATCATGACAGAATCCATCTCTGCCAGTGTGTGGAAACGCCCTTTCCTTTTTACGGTATAGCCAAGTTGCCCTGCCACATCGCAAAGGTCAGCTTCTTTTGCAGCTGCCAGTTCTTCTTCTGTAAAATATCTTTTTTCCAACATTTTACCTTGCCTTTCCACGTTTTTTTACAGCTTTCTTTTTTTCTTCTTCCCCACAGCTTTCTGTTTTCTCCTCTGGATTTTCCACCTTATTAATCCCCCATGCCACCTTAACGGCCCAAATAGGAATGAAAAACGCTGTTTTTGCGTTTTTCTAAGATTGAAACTGTAATCATTCTTTGGATGCGTTTTTGCAGCCTTAGAATGATTTTTCAATCTGTCCCCTGTCTATCTCTGCTTTTTTTCATGGTTTTTAGGTTTTTCTGGTGCAGTCCCATCCAGGCGTTTTGCCGAGATATCCGCTGCCATAGAAAGCCTGCGCTGCTCTTTTTCATAATAATATACCTGGTTGGAAAGCCTTTCGTTTAGTGGGACCTGTCCAAGATTGACTTCCTCCACCATTTCCGCCAGTATTTCCGAACTGCCAATATCCGCAGGAACTGCTATCACTTCATGGATTGAAGACGGCAGGATATATAAATCCTTCCCAGTCTCTTCTGCCAGACCATGGAGTGTATCTTCAAATACCATAGAAACGGCTCCGTTTATCTGGCAGCTGTTTGTAACCACATACATTGGAAAACTTGCTGGCGTTTTCCCCAGAATGATACCCACATCTTCTTCTGGAATCCCTTCTTCCATAAGCATCCCTTTTAAAATATCTGCCATATCTGCTACCTTTGGCGGCATAATCTTTTTTGTGTTTTCCTTAGCCATCTGAAACATCTTCTCTTCAGAAAGCCCCATGCTTCCAGCTATCCTGTCATTTACAAGAACAGAAGACACCACGCTCTGGTCCATGCTGGTAACATAACGGCAGACAATGGATAAATCCTGGAACGGACGGTTGGGCACGTCTTTTAAAAGCTCCCTGTTCTGTTCCGTATTGATTAATGACAGGACCAGCTTTGTTTCCGGCTCCGAAAAAGCAATTCCTGCCATTTCCTGCGCATGTTCCATACCCTCCAAAAGACGCATAGCGGCCGTTTCCAATGTTCCTTTTAAATCTCCGGTACTCTTGTAATCTTCATACAATTCCTGTAAATAAAGCACTGGTGCAGCAGCCATACCTTCTTTTCCTGTTTCTTTCATCTGCATATACAACCCGTCCAGCGTACCATTCACTTTCTGCACGGGCTTCACGTCCACATTGTAATGTACAAATTTTTTCGGCATATAATCCTTTATGCTTTCTTTTACAACTTCTTTAAAAACATCATAATCCATGCTCTGCTCCTTCCTTTCCCCAGTACATATACGGGATATGCTCTTATTTGCCTACAAAAAAGCCAGAATAAATATCCAGCTTTCTGTCTGCATCTCCTGTTATCCAGTTAAAAAATGCCTCAGATGCCCTCCTTTCTTTATAAAAAGCCATGGTTTTCCATGGCTATGTAATATATATCTATGTTTATGTGGCTTTATGTTAATCCCCACATGTCACGCTTATGCGTGGCACAAACACAAACCAAATGAATTTCCTTGTCATTTCTGGCTGGATAAACCAGACACAGCAGCCACCATACACAATGTGATGACTAACAGCAGCAGGAACAGCTTCAACAGGCAACATGCAGCCCCTGCTGACAGCCATACGATATATAAAAATACTTTCATTATAATAAACAGCGTTTTCCATGTTTTCTTTAAAATAATTCCTGCCATTGTCCTGCCCTCTCTGCATCATCCCCAGCCGCTGGCTAATTCCGCCATGATGTGGTCTTCCTCTGTTTCAATACTGTCGTTGTTCTCTGTTTCTTCCATATTTTCTGTACCTGCAGAAACCTTTGGTGACACTGCTGTCACTGCCGGCGGCCGGCCACCAGCCAGTGCAATTCCAAGAATCCTCACTACTTCATCCCTTGCCTGTTCCCTGATGTCCGCACAAATACCTGCAAAATCTTCCCTTGTAAGGTATTCTTTCTCTTTCTTTTCCCCAGGCTGCGCTACAAGATTTTCCCCGTCAAGACTGCGGATATAAAAATCTATAGAATCCATGATAAACTTATTGACTGACTTATGGATTTCCGTATTCAGGTTTGCCAAGACTTTTTCCACCCTCTGGTGCTGTTCATTATCCATATTCAGGCGCAGGCTGTGGTAGCATATATTTGTTTTTGCCATAAAATCACCTTAATTTCCCTTTTATAGTTGATAAAAATACTTTTCCAAGATGTTCATATCCTTTTGCATTAGCACGTATATCTTCAATATACTTGATATTTGCACCTTTCTGTGTGCCGAATTTTTTCATAACAGATGCACCGCCTCCGACAAAAACAATAGGCGTCACATCCAGGTTATAGCCATGCTCTTTGATTATATGGTAAATTTTTTCCACAAACCTATCAAGATGCCCCTGCACGATAGCCATATAATTTTCAGGAAGGTTTCCTTTCCCTGCCATAACCTGCTGTATCACAGATTCTTCCAGTTCCTGCCCCAGCTGCCTGACACATTCCTCATTGATTTCCCTCATGCAGCGTATCAGCCCCTGTGGGCTTGTCACACACTCCTGTTCCTGTGGCCTGCCGTCCATGATTGGCATTATATCCACAGTCCACGAACCAATATCTACTACCACTACGCGTTCAGGCAGCGCAGCAATCCTGTCAGATACCGCCGCATAGCACTGTGGAAACACCGATACCCTGGCAATCCTTGCTTTGTATCTTTTCTTTTCAAAATGGAATGTTACTTCTTTATTCCTGGAAAGATAATTTATAAACTCCTGTTTCTCCGCACCGAACCTTGTCAACGGAAGCCCCGCAGAAACCAGCACATCCGCCTCCTTTTTCCCACGCCTGTACAGCTCCTTTGCTAATGCTGCCAACGTTAAAATATAAAAGCTGTTATTTTCCACCTTGCAATCCCGGACTTCCAGGCGTTTCCCACCTACTTTATAATAAACACCGTCAAATTCCACCACATTATCAAAAAATGCTGGTTCTGTTGTGATTTCTTTTACCCCTGTAGTAAATACCTGTGTTGCTGTTTTCATATTTGACCAGCCATGGTCTATCCCAATAATTTCAATACGTTTATCCAAAACTTATGCCTCCTTATTTTTAATACCGTCTGTACTTGCATGGCTGCTATGCCACATCTGGCAGACTATGCGCTCCATTCCATGCCATCTTTTCCCAAAATTCTTTTCATACATGGAAAACAGTAACCTTCCTGTTTTTTGTAAGAACAACCATAACATGGACTGTCTTTATCTGCCTGACCCTGTAATCCTGCCATTTCCTTTGTACAATGCTGTGCAATGCACTGGCGGCTGTTTCCATAAAAATACCTGCAGTGCAGGCACTCCTGTAAATTCTGGTCCATTTTAGCATGAAACCTGACAATTTTTTCCTGTTTTACAAGCTTTTGCACCCTTACATTAATTTCCATAATAACCAGCCCTCCTTTCCTGATGGCAAAAGTCCTGTAATTTTCCAGACCGGACACACTCTTTTTTCTGTCATAGCTTATATCTTCCTTTCCCTCCATAAAAAACAGGACTGCCACAGCTATACAGGCATGGCGGATGCCATGCTAAGAGCTAACCCAGTCCTGTTAAAATCTAACTATAACAAATGAAACCAAAAATTATATTTGTTATTCCATTTACTATAACAGCCAGCATACATGCAGGATACACAGCCGGCCAACATACATAATATATGCACCCATACTATGCCTCTGCCCATGCCTGTAATACCTCTGTGCTGCTTCTTTTAAAATTTCACCTCACATTCCATAAAAGCCCAAACATGGCTTACAAACATAACCATATCTCACTTTTTCCATAAATACAGGTTCTGGTTCCAGACGGCGCCATCCTTATCCATAACCATGGTTTAGATGTTAAAAAAAATAGGACTAAATTAGGCTCAACCCCTTGATTTTACTGGGTTTCTTCTAACTTGTCCCTATTATAACACGGGCATCATCCACGTCCTCACAGCTTCGCACTGGGGATTTGCTCGTCATGATCTGGGAAATAAATTTCTGCTTGTTCTCGATCACTTGCCAGGAATAGCTGTCGAATGTATTTTCCGTTACATACCGGAATATCTTGACTTTAGGATTTAGGTTGCCCTGTCTTAAAATACGCCCCTCCTGCTGTTCTATGTCAGTCGGTCATTTTTTGCGGACAGTTCAATACATACCTGTCTGTTTCGTTCTCTGCTCCTACGTTTCGTTTCTGTCCCTTGAGCCTTTCTTATCTTTCCCCTGCACTCTGGACAATACTTCGATATTGCGGAGCGGGGGACGTATTCAACACCGCACACTGTACAATTCTTAGGCTTTAATGCTGTCCACCGCTTTGTGGGTGTGATATGTAATTCACCGACAAAGCCGATGAATTTATAGC
>CAJTRU010000070.1 GCA_910579085.1 uncultured Lachnospiraceae bacterium
GTGTTTGTATCCCGTTTTAAATATAAAAAAGGAACGGCAGTTTCTTTTTTATATTCAGGGATACTATGCACTGCTGCGTGGGCTGACGTAGCGGAAGCGTGCCCTGTAGTGGAATAATTTAGTGGAACACCAGAAACCCTGCGTCCGTCTGCAAACAACAGATAACTGGAAATTATCTTATATAATAAATTGTGTTATTGATTTGTACTGGCAATGGCATTATAATAGAAATGGATGTTAATTTATCCATATTTAATTTTAGGGTTATGGTGTAATCTTATTTTTAATACATTTTAAGGGATATTTTGCAGGAGGAAGTTTTCTATGAAAACAAAAAAGAAACCAGTACAACAAATTATTTATGTCCTGCTTCTTTTGATAGCGGTGGTTGTATTATTCCATTGGTATACAGCCCAGAATAAAGCACGGATAGAAGAGCAGAATAAAAATTATGCAGCAGACTCTGCACGTATGAAAGTTTCGCAGATAGCTGATGAGTTTAAAAATGCCCAGAATTTAATAAAGGCTAATACATTTTTTCTGGAAAAAAGCCTTTCAGAACCAGTAATTACTTCGGCTATGCTTAGGGAAATGGAAGAAAAGTCCATATTTGATGCTCTTCTTTTTACAGACCTTGAAGGTAATAATTACACTTCTGATGGACGTATTACAGATGCAAGGGAAAGGGACTATTACCTGAATGGCATAAGGGAACAGAGCGGTACGGCTATAGTATTTAATTCAAGCCTTTATGGCAAGACAATGGTCAGTTTTTATACTCCAATACACTATAATGATGAACTGATAGGTGTATTCCGTGGTGCGTACCTGGCAGAAAAATATCTCCAGAAGATGCTTGCTACTACATATTTTGGCGAACAGGCAGACGTATTTCTTTGTATGCCTGATGGGACAGTAATTGCAAATTCCAATAACCAGGTTTATGATAAAGACCTCGTTCTAACACTGGAAGAAACTGGTGTTATTGACCATGATACAGCACTTAAAACAAGGGAAATATTTGATAAAGGGGGAGAAGGGGCATTTATATGCACTTCTGAATGTAAGACAGATAATATTTGTGTAATTAACCTTCCAGATAATGACTTTATCTTTGTACAGACATTTCCTAAAAATGTAACACAAAGAATGATAAAAAGCGAAAACCTGGCAGGAATACAGCTTGAAGCAATTCTTATTGTATTGTTTGTTATATATATTATAGGCCTTATTATACGTAGCGGGCGTGAAAAGAAACTTCTTGAAAAAGAAAACAGGGAAATGGGTTACATTATAAGTGGTGTCAATACATTATTTACCCGTTTTGCAATGGTTGATTTTGAAGCAGGCACTTACAATTATCTTGCAGGAACTACCCCTGAAGATGATGGTCTGGAAATTAGTGGAAAATACACTGATTTTGTAACACATCTGTGTTCATCACTAACTGAAGATGAAGATAAAAGTGGTTTTGGGCTTCAGATTTCCTCAGATTCTGTAACAAATGAACTTGCCAGACAGAATGATGTACGCTATGAGTGCCATGTACTGCATGATGGCATACCAGAGTGGGAACACCTGAATTTCATGTGCCTTGAGAGAAATAACGGAAAAGCGGTAAAAGCTTTATTTACACGCCAGAACATTACAGATATAAAAGAAAAGGAACTACAGATACAGGCAGAAATATCACGGGCAAGCCGCAAGGAGAGACAATACAGGATTTCCATTACATCAAATGCTATTTATACATTTGATTTTAACCTTACCAAAGATTTAATTGAAGATGATATAATATTTGAAAAAGACGGACAGGAAATATCACTTTTAAATAAAGCTGGACTTGAAGCGCCATGTAAAGCTTCTTTATGGTTCAGCAAATGGGAACAGTTTGTCCAAGATGAGTCAAGAAAAGATTACTGTTCTGTTGTTAATATAGAGAATTTAAAAGAACGTTTTGAACAGGGTGAAGCGGAAGTAATTGCTGAATACTGGAACCTTGCCCCTGATAATGAAAAAATCTGTGTCCGCCAGTCATTTATTATGACAAGGGATAATGACACAGAAGATATTATGGTAATGGTTGTAACAAAGGAAATTACAGGCGCTGTCAAAAAGCAGAAAGAGCAGACACAGGCATTACAGGATGCCCTTATGCAGGCACAGCACGCTAATAAGGCCAAAACTACTTTCCTTTCTAACATGTCCCATGATATCCGTACACCGATGAACGCAATTATAGGCTTTACTACTATTGCTGCCAGCCATATAAATAATAAAGAACAGGTAAAGGAGTGTCTCCAGAAAGTCCTTTCCTCAAGTAACCATCTGCTCAGCCTTATTAATGATATACTTGATATGAGCAGGATTGAAAGCGGCAAAGTACAAATTAAGGAACAAGAGTGCAATATTTCTGAACTTATGCACAACCTGGTAAATATAATACAGCCACAAGTCAAGGCAAAACAGCTTGAACTGTTTATAGATACATTTGAAGTTGCTAATGAAGATGTAATAGCAGATTCTCTTAAACTTAACCAGGTATTTATTAATTTACTAAGCAATGCTGTAAAATATACACCAGCTGGTGGTACTATTACATTCCGCATTATACAAAAGACAACATTCCGTCATGGATATGGTGATTATATATTTATAATCAAGGATAATGGCATAGGAATGTCAAAGGAATTTGTAAAACATATTTTTGAACCATTTGAGCGTGAAGCAACTACTACACAAACTGGTATACAAGGAACAGGGCTTGGAATGGCAATAACCAGGAACATAGTTGAGATGATGAATGGTACTATAAGCGTAGAAAGTGAACCTGGCAATGGAAGTGCATTTACAGTAGAAATAACCCTTAAACTACAGGATATTGAGAAAAATGAAGAGCAGTTTAAAGAACTTGAGGGGTTACGCGCACTTGTTGTAGATGATGATTTTAATACATGTGACAGTGTAAGCAAGATGCTTAAGCAAATTGGCATGAAGTCAGAATGGACGACTTCTGGCAGGGAAGCAGTATACCGTTCTAAGATGGCAATTAATGAGGGCGACCCTTTCCACACTTATATTATTGACTGGCAGATGCCAGAAACAAGCGGTGTTGAAACAGCAAGAAGAATACGCAGTACAGCAGGTAATGACGCATCAATTATTATACTTACTGCATATGACTGGTCAGACATTGAAGAAGAAGCAAAATCAGCAGGAGTTACTGCATTTTGTGCAAAACCATTGTTTATGTCAGATTTAAAATCAGCACTGCTTATGGCAAATAACCTGGCTGAAAAAGAAGATGTTGCTGCTGCCTGGACTTTAGCTGATTTTAGTGGTAAACGTGTACTGCTTGTAGAAGATATTGAACTTAACAGGGAAATTGCACAAGTAATATTGGAAGAAGCTGGTTTTGAAGTTGAATCCGCACCAGATGGCACAGACGCCGTTTCAATGGTAAGCAGTTCAGAAGAAAACTATTATGATGTGGTCTTAATGGATGTACAAATGCCTATTATGAACGGATATGAGGCAACCAGGACAATCAGGTCGCTTCCAAGGGAAGACGTAAAGACATTGCCAATTATTGCAATGACAGCCAATGCACTTGAAGAAGACAAAGAAGCGGCACTTAAGAATGGTATGAATGCACATATTGCAAAACCTATTGACATGGATATATTTATAAGTGTGCTAAAACAGTTCCTGTCTTAAAAGGTACACAAGATATACAGATATAAAAAAGTATTAAAGTGGTTTTATGGTAAAAATATATTTAATAAATATATCTGCCCATAAAACCACTTTTTTATTAACTGGAAACAGAATTTAATACTTTGCTTATTTCAGCAAGCAGGCGGTCTTTAACTGCTGGCTTAAGGAAATATCCAGCAGGTTTAAGTTTTAATACTGCTTCAATATTAGCCCTGTCATTTATAGCAGTAAGAAAAATAACTGGTATATCTTTCATGTCATCGTCTGCACGTATCATTTCCAGAGTCATTTTTCCATCACATACAGGCATTTCATAGTCCAGCAGGATTAAATCTGGACGCTTTTTTCCAATAGAAGTCATTGCCTGTGCACCAGATATAGCTATAGAAACATCATAGTATTCCCCAAGCATAGCTTTCATTGTACGCAATGTAGTACCATTATCATCAACTACTAAAATATGTTTTCTGCTGGAGGTTTTTTCCTTTTCTGCTGTAGCATCTCTCTCTGCATCCTGCTGGTCCATTTCCAGCTTTCTGCATACTGCATCCATAACCATAGTATTCTCTACTGGGCGGATAAGGTTTTCAAACTGCCCGTTTTCATAATACTTAAAGAATTTACTGCTTTCCTCTTTTGTACCTATTGTCAGCACAGGGATTTCAGGATATTCTTCACTTAAAGTAAAAAATATTGATGTATCAACATCATATGTACCAACAAGGCTTATAATAACCAGGTCAGGATGCACAATCTTTAACATGCCTTTTAATATATTTCCATTTTCCGAACAAAGCTGTACATGAAAATACTGTGATAAAAATTTATTTGTTTCTTTTAGAATGTTGTTAAGTTTTCCTGCTAATATAATTTTCTTCATTTCTAAATCCTGTCTTTCTTAATTTTGGACGCCTTTTTATAACGGCTTTTCTAATTAACTGTTGAATTCTTCTATCTGCCTGGTTATTATGCCTGTAATATTGTCTGTTTCTTCTGGGTCAAGGTTTGTTACTGCTTCTGCAAGTTTTATAATATTGTTGCTAATTTCACCTGGATATGTATAAGATTGCAATTCTGCCATACACTGGTCTGCCTGGCTGGTTTCCATTTCCTGCATACTTATACGCAGCATTTCCAAAAGCGCCTGTATAACAGAATAATCAGTAACTTCCATTCCATCCGCATCATCTATGCCAAATACACCTTGCAGCTTCTGTTGGTAGCTGCGCCATTCATCCAGAAATACTGGTGTTACAGACATAATTATATCTGTTTTGCCATCTCTTGCCGCATATTCAAGTATTTTGGCAGTGCCAGCAAGAGGCAGAATTCCTATAGTTGCCGCAAGGCTCTTCATAGCATGTACCTGTATACGGTACTGGTCTTGCTGTCCTGGCTCTGTAATCTGTAAGTATGCCTGTTCCAGTTTATCTGCGGCAGGCCCAATCTGGGAATAAAATTCCTTTACTGTATATCCAAGCAGTTCCATATCTGGCAAATGCAGCCATGCATAGTTCCAGTCAATCCCGTCAACCTGTGGGAGCTCCTCTGGCAAATCTGCTGGAACTCCTGTTTCTGCCTGCTGCGAAACTGATATGTCTGCAATATTTACAGGAGGTTCACACAGCAGTCCTTCTGGCAGCATTTTTTTAATCATGTTTTCCAGCTTGTCTGGCATAACCGGTTTAGACAGAAATCCATCAAACCCCTCTGACATATACTTCTCTTCTGCACCAGATATAGCGTTTGCGGTTAATACAACTATTGGTGTATTACTGCAAGGAAAGTCCTTTAACTCCTTTATATGGTGTAATGTTTCTATTCCGTCCATTTCTGGCATCATATGGTCAAGCAGTACCAGGTCATAATGGTTTTCCTGGACAAGCTCCAGACATTCCCTGCCGCTTCCAGCTTCTGTTATCTGTATTTGTGTTTCTTTAAGCAGGCTGCGCAATACCTTACGGTTGACAGCGTTGTCATCTGTAACAAGTATTTTGGCATCTGGAGCATAAAGGCCAGAACTGTAATTATAATTCTCTGCAATCTGGCGCACCCTTGATGTAAAATCACCAACAGGCGTATTATCAATAATTTTCTGTTCCAGCCTGAAATAAAACTTTGACCCCTTCCCATATACACTTTCAACTTCAAGCTGGCTTCCCATAAGTGCAAGAAGCTGTATTGTAATACTTATGCCAAGCCCTGTGCCTTCAATGTTGCGGTTTCTGTTCTCCTCAATACGTTCAAATTCTGCATAAAGCTTTGGCAAATCCTCTTCTTTTATTCCAATTCCTGTATCTTCTACTTCAATTTCCAGTATAGCTATACCATCTGATTGGCTGCTTTTTATACGGAACCATACAGTCCCTTCATGTGTATATTTTACAGCATTGGCAAGCAGGTTAGTTATTACCTGCCTGATACGCACATCATCACCATACAGCCTTGATGGTGTCTGGCTGTCCACTTCTGTTACCAGCTCCAGGTTTTTGGCATTTGCCCTCTGTGAAGCCATGTTAGCCAGGTCGTGCACCATGCTGCTTAAGTCATATTCTGCTGGTACAATCTCCATTTTGCCAGAATCAATTTTAGAAAAATCCAGTATATCATTTACAAGTGATAACAGTGTCTGTCCCGCCATATAAATATCCATTGCATATTCTTTTATATTCTGTTCACGGGTTTCACGCAAAATCATTTCATCCATTCCAAGCACTGCATTTATTGGCGTACGGATTTCATGGGACATATGCGCCAGGAATTTACCCTTTGCTTCATTGGCGGCAAGTGCTTCATGTTTTGCTATATCTGCTTCATGTTTTGCCTGTGCAAGCAATGTGTTCTGTTGTTCTGATATCTTGATTTTTTCATTTAAAAGCCATGCATTTTCCTCTGCTCTTTCCCTGTATTCCATAGAAAGCTGTAAAACATGCAATACAGACATTATTATACAAAATATTGTCATACTGTACTGTCCAGCAGTATTTCCATACATGTAATCATTTAAAATATTATGCATAATTACATTTGCAATACCTCCTGACAATAAAATAATAACAGCAAGCGCTGGAAGGATTGTCCGGAAACGTTTATTTTTATCATGGAACTGTACAAGGCTTATAATAACAACTAGACAGACAACTCCTATTAAAGACACTGATACACTTATCATATTTTCAAGTTTCTGTATTCCTAAAACTTGTAACATTATCTGGATTGCGGCATTAGCAATTACACACACTAAAAGTGCAGTAAAACGGTGCGGGTATTCCATATGGAAATTACGTTCAAAATACATTGCCAAAAACAATGGAAACAGAAGCACTAAATACTCTTGCATTTCATATGCTTCATGTATATTATAAAATATGTTTAATGTATCTGTACCAATAAAGCAATATGTACTACATACCATCCCTGCCATGCCAAGGAATATTTCACCCCTTGCAGGCTGGCGTGTATACTGGCGTATCATTGCAAGCATAAACATAACAATTGATGTAATAACCATTAAAAGGCAGCATCCAATATCAGCAATATTATTTCCAACAACACCTATAACAACTGTATCACGTGTTTCAATTTTAATGTCACCAACTGATACTGGCTTGTCCATATTTAATTGTTCCAGGCAAATCCATATTTCACCCTTTTGGGGATTATTAGGAATATCTGCAAAATTTTCATTATTTGCATGTTTATCATTATCTTCAGGAATGTAGCTATAGATATTTTCCCCATCAATAATAATATCTATAACCGCATTTTTAGAAGCAAAATCAAGAGTCAGGCCAGCAAAATTCTCTGGAAGCGTATTTTTTAAAATAATAATGCCAGAATTACTTTCCTGGATTTCATATGGAAGCTCCACACTTTCGTATCTTCCATTTACTTGTGCATCATTAATAAATTTCTTTATTTTATTGTAATCTTCAAGACCAGCCCCAGACAATTCACTACTGTCTGGCATAAACATTTTCCAATCATTGTTATAGTAATATTCCATCTGGTCTGGCAACATGGACATATCTTCTTCATTCTGGTATTTGAATAATGCAATAACCATAAAAACAAGCGTAAAGAGAATAGATATACCTGCTAACCTGCGTAAATTTTTCATATTAAAATCCCATCCTGATAAATTTTATTTAACCTGTAATATAATCCATATTACCACAAATTCTTTTATTCCTCAATATTTGTTACAATTTATACACGTCTGTTTCATAAATTCCTTTACAATAAACTGTATACAGGATAATTTCCAGTTATCTGTTATTTACAGACGGACGCAGAGTTTCTGGTGTTCCACTAAATTATTCCACTCCAGGGCACGCTTCCGCTACGTCAGCCCACGCAGCAGTGCATAGTATCCCTAAATATAAAAAAGAAACTGCCGTTCCTTTTTTATATTTAAAACGGGATACAAACACTGGCGGTGCTGAAGTGTCCCTGTCATAGAATAATATTAGATGGAACACCAGGAATCTGCTGTGCTCTAACAACACAATAAAAAAACACCTTGCCGCCATAACTGGAAATTATGGTGTGTGGATGGTGGTTCAGACTAACGGAAGTCCTGCGGCAAATTTTTCATATTAATCTCTATAATAACAATAATCTTTTCATTGTATAATAAGTGACTAGCAGAATAATCCCCACCACCCAATTTACAGTTATCTTGTTATTTTGTGTTTTGTTGTAAATTCCTGGTAACAGGTTTTGCGTGCCAGATGCCATCAATTATTCCGTAAAAGGGGCACTTTAACCCCGCCGGCATTTAAGCCCATATATAATATACGGGCTTTATGTGCCGCTGCGTGGGTTAACGTAGCGGAAGCGTGCCCCTGTACGGAATATTGTGGCTCTGGCGTTAAAAACCGTCCGATATACAATAACACAGGATAACTGTAGATTATCCCATTTTGTTAATGAAAAAAACTCCGTACCCATATCTATATAAGTGCGAAGTCTTTATTAACACATAATCATTCTTTTTTTATTGAAAAAATAATTATTTATCCCTCCATGTAATACGCCCTTTTGTAAGGTCATATGGTGACATTTCCATAGTTACCTTGTCACCAGGAAGTATCCTGATAAAATTCTTTCTCAGCTTTCCGCTGATATGTGCAAGTACCTGGTGTCCATTTTCAAGTTCTACCTTGAACATTGCATTGGGAAGCTTCTCAACAACTACTCCCTCAATTTCGATAACATCTTCTTTAGACATAAATAATTAACCTCCATCTGTCTTTGCATGGCACTTTTGCTGCCTTGCTTCTTTAAAATCCAGAAGCTGCAACATATACCATTAATATATATCGTACAATTACGCCAGAAATTTTATTAAAAACTGGCATAAGTACATCTATGCTAAGTCCTTATTATATGAGAAAAGCTCTGGTTCTCCCTCTGTAATAAGAACAGTATTTTCATAATGGGCTGAATTTTGCGAATCTCTTGTAACGCATGTCCAGTCATCCTCAAGTTTCCAGATTTCTTTCTTCCCTCTGTTTATCATAGGTTCAATTGCAAGAGTCATTCCAGGCCTTAGTTTCATTCCCCTGCCTATTGGCTTAAAGTTAGGGACTTGTGGTTCTTCATGCAGCTTCTTGCCAATGCCATGCCCCACCATTTCACGTACCACTGAAAAACCAAAACTTTCAGCATAGTCCTGGATTGCTTTTGAAATATCAAATAAATGGTTGCCAGCCCTTGCCATTTTAACCCCTTCAAAAAAGCTTTGCTTCGTTACATCTATTAACTTCTTATCCTCCTCTGAAATCTCCCCGACAGCATGTGTCCTGGCAGCATCAGAGTGATATCCTTTATATATTACACCTGCATCCAGGCTTACTATATCCCCTTCTTTTAAAATCCTTTTTTTATCAGGAATTCCATGAACTACTTCTTCATTAACTGATACACATATAGAAGCAGGATAACCATTATAATTTAAAAATGAAGGTATACAGCCATAACTGCGGATTACCTCCTCTCCCTTACGGTTAATTGCCATTGTGGTTACACCAGGCCTGATAACCTTTGCCATCTCATCATGTACTATAGAGAGAATCCTTCCTGCCTCACGCATCAGCTCTATTTCATGTTCTGATTTGATTGTTACTGACATAATATGCCTTCTTTCTGTAAATATATTCACAGGTATAACACCAGGATAAAAATATTATCTAGGTTATGCCTGCCTGAAATACCATTAACTTTAATAATATACCATTACGCCAGACCCCAAGCAAGCCTGGCGCATGGAAACGCCATATTATTACATTAATATAACATTAATTACTTAGACTCAAGTACTGCATAAATATCTGCCATACATGCTTCAAGACCTTTAGAACCATCAATTACATTTAAAAGCCCAAGCTTATCATAATACTCAATAAGAGGTGCTGTCTGCTCATGGTATACTTCAAGCCTCTTCTTTACTGTTTCAGGAGCGTCATCATCCCTAAGTACAATTTCGCCGCCACACTCGTCACAAATGCCTTCTTTTTTAGGAGGAATATTTACAACATGGTATGTTGCACCACAGCCTTTACATACCCTTCTTCCTCCCATTCTTTCTATTATAGCTTCATCAGCCATATTAATTTCCAATGCAAAATCAATTCCATCATCCTGTTTCTTAAGTGCTTCTGTTAAAGCCTCTGCCTGTGGGATTGTCCTTGGGAAACCATCAAGGATATAACCCTTTTTGCAGTCATCCTGTTTAAGACGGTCTACAACAAGGTCACATACAAGTTCATCAGGAACAAGATTACCTGCATCCATATAGCCCTTTGCCTTTTTACCTAATTCTGTGCCAGCCTTGATATTTTCACGGAAAATATCACCTGTAGAAATAGCTGGAATACCATATTTCTGTGTAATCTGCTTTGCATATGTCCCTTTACCAGCTCCTGGCGCACCCAACATAATAATTTTCATAATTATTCTCTCCTTCCTGATATATGCGTTTTATTTTATACAGCGAAGCATTTTTACCGTATATGTTCCACACAAATATGGCTGAAATGGTAAAAATAGGACGCTCAAGCATTATAATAACCTAAAAGCGCCTATATTTCAACTATTTAATTCAATCTTTTTCCCCTTATTTGTTATTACAGAGCCATAAATAGTCCAATATATGTTTACCCAGATGGATTTTTTATAAATCTTTATTGGTTTACTGTTTCTCAATTTCTAATATTATGTTTTATAATGTAAATTTGCAACGTTTTCATATTTATCTAATGCATTTTATAGAAGTGTAAACTTAATTATTATTTTATTTAACTGATATTTTCATTTCAAAACTAAACATATATATAATAAATGTTGATTTTTGTATACATTAAGAGTATTATATATATAATTTATGATTATATGTATTTTACCAACTAACCAGGGAGGAACATCCGCCCTGGCATTAAGGAAGAAGGTGGGACACAATGTTTATTAAACTTTTTAAAATGAACCTTGCCAAGGCAAAGAAATCTTATATTTTATTATTCCTGACACTATCTTTTGGTATAGCAGCACTTATGGTTACATTGCTTATTATACGCTCGCAGAAAATGGCAGAGGCAGACAGGGTATTGCAATATTTTGGAAATTATGATATTGCTTTTTGCCAGGTTTCACAGCAGACAGAGGAACTTATAAGAAAAGATACACGGTTTGGGCAAATTGGCACAATTTATGATTATGGCAATATATCCTTTAAAGCCACAGGAAACCAGCTGACTATAGGTGCATTGGAAAATAAAACCACAGAACGTATGTATTATATAAATCCTGTATATGGAAGATACCCTGAAAAAGAGGGAGAAATCTGTATTGACAGGTTTGTTTTAAAATCGAACGGATTTGAAGAAAAGACCGGTCAGACAATAGAGTTTACTTATATAAATAATAATAACCAGCAGGAAACTGTAAAATATAAGCTTGTTGGAATTATTGAAGTACAGAAACAGGACGATGGGGATATCTTCTCCCCAAGAAAATATCCCGAAAAGTTGTTTTCTGTAACTAATATGAATTATATAGATTACCCTTTTGCATATCTCTATAATAAAGAAGCTGAAACAAAATATACATGCCAGGGAAATCATTTATTAACTAATATCCTTGAAAGTGAAAATTCTGATGATGTCCTTTCTTCCTATTTAGATAATGAATTAATCAGGGAAGAACTGCATGTTGATTTGGACCATATTTTGGGAAGGGAATGGACTGCTACATGTATTATAGGACGTAACTTGGATTCTGGAAGTATTCCTGATATTTTAAAAACAAATATGGAAAACAGAAGTGTTTCACCTGATGCTTATACAAGTTATTTTATACCCATTTTTATGCTTTTAATTGGTATAACAGCCTCTTTAGGCATTTTTGATGCAGTTAAAATGTCAACTGAAGAACAAAGGGAAAATTATGGTATTATAATGGGACTTGGCATGACCGGGCGGCGCATTTTAATATATACAATATTTGAATTTCTGGCAGTATTTTTTATTTCAGTTATAACAGGCTGGATAATTGGAATATTTGCTTATAAAGGGATTTTATGGTTTATTAACACAAACCTGATGGCAATGCTTCCTTCTGCATTTGATATAGACCCATATTATGAGCCATACATTAAAATAGTTACAAAAAGCCCATATTTCTATTCTGCACTTGTATTTTTTATTGTAACCTGTTCAGGCATATATGGGGCGGCGTCCGATTTGCTTAAAATGACACCTCTTGGCATGGCAGTGTCCCATATACATAAAAGAAAACATAAAAATGTATTAAAATCTGGCAGAAATTTCCCACAGGGCAGGCTGTATACTATATTAAACCGCTATATTGGACGTGAATCTTTTTTTAACCATTTAATCCCATATATTACAGTCAGTATTGTTATGTCAGCAACAGTTTTTGGTTTTTTATTTTTCCATTCCAAATCGGTTTATGACACATCACAAATGACAGAAAAAATACAGGAAGCACGTATTAATGGCATGGATTATTATATGGAACAGACAAAAATCATTTACTCTGGATATAACCAGTATATGCACAAAAGCGGCATAACAGAAGATATGTTAAATGAACTGGCAGAAAATAAAGAGACCGTTACAACTAAAGGTGTGATAGAAGATTATTCTACTGCACTTTTATTTGACCAGGATGACATGCGTGCTATTATTTTGAAACAGCAGAGCGAATACCCTGAATTATTAAGTAATGATGTACATGGAAAGATATCTTTAAAGGCAAGCCTTAAGAATTTTGAATATATGGGCGTAGACACAGATAAACAGGAGGTATTCCATGTCCCTTCAATTGGGATAAGGGATGAAGATATGGAATATTTATCTGGAAAGGTTATATCTGGTGAAATACATCCTGATAAACTCCAGTCTGGTGAAGAGGTTGTTATTGCCGTTACAGACAATGAAACTGGCAATTATTTTAAACCAGGTGACAGCCTTCCATTATATGATTTTACAAGACCAGAAGATTTAGATGAAAGCATTGAGTGGGTAAAAGGACAGCTTCCAGAGGCATACAAAGACTATAAAGAACATTTTACTGTTACAGTTGACGGCATAACAAAGAAATTTTACTGTTTTGATACAATGAAAAAGCTTCCAGTTGTAATTGGTGCAGTAGTATATATTGAACCAGGTACAGACAGTTCATTTTATTTTGATAATGTGAATGGAAATTATACTGTTAATATAATAACAGGTAAAGACGCATTTAAGGCATGGGGACTGCCAAACAGGAATTATACAAAAGCAGGTGTTACATTAAAAGAAAATGCAGATTTAAACTCTTTCCGCATGAAATGGACAGAAATAATGATTAAAGCTGGTTATATGGAATCTGTTGATGTTTTCAGCATAATTGAAGAAAAGAACCATAAACAGAACCAGGTTATGGCAATATTTTATTCTGTTATAGGAATACTGCTTATAATATGTGTTTTATGTACAGGCAATTCTATTGTAATGAGAATTTGCCATATGGCAGAAGAACAGAGGACACTGCATCTTCTTGGAATGACAAAAACAAGTCTTCTTGTCCTGTATATAAGAAGATATATATGGCTTTGTGTGGCAGGTGCAATAACCAGCATTTTCCCTGTAATCATTTATTATGCCATTGAACAGCGCGCTTACGCCCTTAGTATGGAAGCATATTATAATAATACCACCCCTCCATCCTGGACAAATAATATTCCTGGCTATGGTTTGCTGGATGGCGGACTTTTTATACCTGTTATCCTTACCATTTTTATCATCTCTGTAGTGCTTGTTACACTGCTTGTTATTGCGCAGTCACGGCAAATAGGGAATATTATACAGGAAAAAGAAAAGGAAGAATAATATATAAATGAATGGCTGCAAATTGCGCAGAAACGGGGGTTTTTATGAAAGAAATATTTAAAGTGTCAGGTCTTGTAAAAGAGTATGGCAAAGGAGGAGGAAAAGTAACTGCATTATCTAATGTGGATTTAAAGATAAATGAAGGCGGATTAATTGCAATTACTGGTGCAAGCGGAAGTGGCAAGTCAACCCTGCTTCATATACTTGGTGCAATGGACAAGCCAACTTCTGGTGAAGTCTGCTTCTATGGCAAAGACATAAGCAAATTTTCTGTAAAAGAAGCTGCTGCATACCGTTGCCAGAATGTTGGTTTTGTGTTCCAGAATTTTAAACTGGTTGAAGAACTGGATGTAAAGGAAAATATATTACTGCCTGTAATGATTGCAAAGAAAAAAGCAAACGTGGAATACTATAATACACTTATAGAAATGACAGGTCTTAAAGAAAGGCAGGCACATCTTCCAAGTGAATTATCAGGCGGACAGAAACAGCGTGCTGCAATTGCGAGGGCATTAATAAACAAGCCTGATGTGATTATGGCAGATGAACCTACAGGAAACCTTGACCATGCAACAAGCATGGAAATAATGCAGATTTTCACAGAAATACATAAACAGGGCAAAACCATTATTATAGTTACACATGATGCTAATATTGCAGGACAGTGCCAGAATGAAATTAAAATATCAGATGGTAAAATTATATAAAACTATAAAAGTATAATACTGGAACTCTGGAAATGTCCTTGCATTTAAAACGCCAGCTTTATAAGCTGGCGTAAACTGTTTTTACATATATCTATATACGGAACTCTGCCTTAATACTGAATTTTACTTCATTACTTGTTGTAATACAGTATTTCCTTGTAGAACCTGCTACTGCTGTTACTGTATAAGTACCTGGCTCTGTTGCTTTATCAACAATCTTTCCTTTGGAATTTTTAAAAATATATTTTATATCTGCATTTTTATTGGTATTTTTTATTATTTTTACTTCTGCTGCCCTGCCATCATATATCTTATTATGACATTCAATCTTTAAAGTACCCTTTTCAAGTGCAAATTCATCCAGAGTCCCAAAACGGTACTTTTTTTTCTCAAGATATGTTAATACATCATCCAGTGCCTCACAATTTGAACTTGAAGTATTATGTATAAGTGGCAGCGCCCCCTTATGGTAGTTATCTTTAAAGTGTTTTACAACATAATCTTTGCCAGGCTGGTTATTTACATCATAGTCATAATACGCCATGCTCCATAAAACCGTGCTGTATCCCATATCCTTAGTTACCTTAAGTGTTCTTTCGCTGAATTCCCCCATCGGAGGGCGGATAAATGGGTCTAATTCACAGCCAGTTACTTTTTTAAACGCTTCTTCACAATCTTTTATCTCTTTTTTTATTTCTTGTACAGACCTGCCAGGAAGGCTTGGGTGTGTACTTGTATGGTTGCCTGCCAGATGCCCCTGCTTCTTCATCTTTTTTACAAGTGAAGGATTACTTTCAATAAATGGCTTTGTCAGAAAAAATATTGCCTTTGCATTATGCTTTTTTAACGTTTTTAAAATCTTTTTAGTATAGCCATTTTCATACCCGCAGTCAAATGAAAGATAAATAACCTTTTCATCTGTTTCTATATTCTGGAAAAATACTTTATACTTTGATAAGTCCACTCCAGCGGGTATTCCGCCTCCTGCTTTTTCATGTCCGCTTTTCCTGACAATATACCATTCATACTTAGAATTTGGATATCTGGAATAATCAGTCTTACCAGCAGAAACCTGTACAGCCAGCAGTAAACAGAGCAATATACTTAGAATTATCCTAATAAAACTGTGTCTTTTCCTGTCCATTTTACCATCCCCGTTCCCTTATACTTATTATATGGATAATTCTAACATATGCAGTACCTGTTTACAATTACGAAAGTGTTACAATTCCTTTAAATCAAATGTCCCATAACACCTTATAAAATGCCTCTCTGCCTTGTTACTTCATACATTAATACAGAAGCTGCACAACTTACATTAAACGAAGTTGCATATGATTTGCCAGACATAGGGATAGTGCATAAAACATCACAATATTCCTTAAATGCCTTATTCAGGCCCATAGTTTCATTGCCCATCATCAGCATTAAAGGTACTTTTAAATCCACATTATAAACTGGATTTTCCTTGTGTGCTGTAGTTCCCACAACAGAAAAACCTGGATATTCCATTTTTAATTTTTCAACATAACCATAAAACATATTATTATCATTAACCCTTATTACTGGAAGGTTAAAAAAAGAACCCATAGCAGAAACAACAACATCTGGCTCATATAAGTCTACAGCATGTCCTGTAATAATTAACATATCTGCACCAAGCGCATCACAAGAACGTATCATAGTTCCTAAGTTCCCTTTATTAGACGGACGGTCAAATAAAACAATAAAGGGGGTTTTTGAAAGTTTTATATTGTCAAGGCAGTCCCTGCGCATTTCAATAACTGCCATTAATTCTGAGGTATCTTCCTTGCCACTTAATCCCTTTAAAAGCTCTGGCGTAAGGCAGTAATTTACTTCTGTCTTAACATTTGAAATCATCTCCCTTGCCCAGCCTGATAAATTGTTACTATCATAAATTAAAGATTTTATATTCCATCCATTCTTTACTGCTTCTTTTAAACTGCGCACACCCTCAACCAGAAATTCGTTATACTTATACCTTTTATTCCTGTTTGTTTTTAAAACCTCAAATCTCTGGTAATAATTATTTTTATTATTTATATAAATTTCTTTCATTTAATTTCCTCCAAATATGCCAGCCCGCAAAATAAAGCCTATCTCAAAAGCTGTTCCTTTGCCATTTCAACATGCATAAGAATATGCCCTATATTCCCTTCCCCTGCATATTTTCCACTATCAAAAAAATCATTATCCAGCGAAGACCAGTACAGTTCATTCTCATCACCAGAAACCTCAATACATTTATTTAACCTGCCAACATAAACTTCAACATAACATTCATCCAGATAATAGTAAAAATCCATTAAATGCGTAAGGAGAATATCCTCCCTGCCAATTGAGGTTTCTTCTTTAAGTTCCCTGTATGCTGCATCAATACCAGGCTCTCCAGGCTCAATTTTACCACCTGTAAAATTCCCAAGACCCTTATATGGATTTTTCAGACGTTTACACATCAATAATTTTTCCCTGTTTTCATCAAATACAACAAGCAGATTATATCCCTGCATAATATTCTCCTATACTTAATAAATAAAGCTAAACCCAGGACACAGCTAAATTTACTTTAATCCTTCACCTATTTTAACTTTTTGTTTTAGTGGTTTATTTTAGTTATCTGTCTTTATAGTTATTTGCCACTATAATCTTTTGTCCTTATAGTTTTTTAGTAAAACAAATAATCCTGTTTGCTTCCGTAAAGCCAACAGCCTTATGAAATTTTAAACTAATTGCATTATCTAATTCACAGTCACTAGCAAACTCCTTGCATCCCTTTATACGTGCCCAGTTCTCACAGCACAGCAAAAGTTCCTTTGCATAACCCTTATGCTTGTAACCCTCCTTTACGAAAATTCCTTCCAGATATCCTACAGGGCTTGTTTCCGTTCCCTCTACATAATCATGCCTTAACTGGCACTGGGCAAACCCTATAGGAATATCCCCTTCATATTTAATAAAAACCCTGGCATCCTCTTTTAAAACAATCTCCGAAAACTCATATATTAAATCTTCAACAGAATTATCATCCCACAACAGAACTGCTAAACTTGCTATTATATCTACATAATTTTCATCTGCCTCTATTATCATTCATTATACCTCCAAAATTTAAGCCCAAATATTAGCAATAAAAATATTTTATCATAATAATATAAACAAATCCAGTTTAAAGGTTATAATAAGATAATTTCCAGTTATCTTTTGTTGTTTGGATTGACGGACGGTTTCTGTGCCAGAGCCAGAATATTCCGTACAAAAAAGCATGCCGGAGGCATGGCTTTTGCACGCATTCCGCTACGTTAACCCACG
>CAJTRU010000071.1 GCA_910579085.1 uncultured Lachnospiraceae bacterium
TGCGTGGGTTAACGTAGCGGAAGCGTGCCCCTGTACGGAATATTCTGGCTCTGGCGCAGAAACCGTCCGTTTACCATACATAGGATAACTGGAAATTATCTTATACTTACAAGTTTTAGTTAATATAAAAATTTATGAAACAGCCGTGGGATTCTTGAAAATTTTTCTTGCAATTATTCCAATTATTTGTTAGAATAGTCGTGTTGTGCAAATGAAACAGAAATTATGTATTAATTATAAGGAGGTGCTTACGATGGCAAAATGTTCAGTTTGTGGAAAAAGCGTCCACTTTGGTAATAAAGTGAGCCATTCACATAGAAGAAGTAACAAGATGTGGAAGCCAAACATCAAATCTGTAAGGGTTAAGGTTAATGGCGGAACAAAGAAAATGCCAGTATGTACAGGATGTTTACGTTCTGGAGCTGTAGAGCGTGCGTAAGCGCATCCAGTAAATAGACATGAGAGCCGGTGCATAAACCGGTTCTTTTTGCATAGGGCAAAGCTGTGCTTTGCCCTTTTGTATTCTTACAGAACTATAAGCCCGTTTAACTGCAAAAAAGGTTGTATCCAAGTATAAGGCATAAAAGTATTATAAGAACTGCTATAATCCCATTATTAAGAAAAAGCATTATTGTCATTCCAATAGCTATCCAAAAGAGGATAAAACCAGCCATTTTGCGCATAATTACCACCATATTATTGTTCTTGCTTTGAAGGAAGCAATAAGTTATACTATATTATATGATGCAAGGCTGGAAAATTGAACCAGAATATAACCCAATGAATGGAGGATGTCTTATGAAAGGTAAAATGAGTACCAATATGGGGAATATTGTAATAGACCGTGATGTGCTGGCGAAATATGCAGGTACAGCTACTATGGAATGTATAGGAATTGTTGGCATGGCGTCTTTAAATGTAAAGGACGGGGTCGCAGGGCTTTTAAAGAAGGAAAATGCTGGCAGGGGAGTAAATGTATATATTGTAAATAATAAGCTGAAAATAGAACTCCATATAATTGTTGCATATGGTGTAAGTATACGTGCAGTCGCCCAGAATGTGCTGGAGAATGTAAGGTATAAGATAGAAGAATTTACAGGCCTGGAGATAGAAGCAATCAATGTAGTTGTTGAAGGCGTCAGGATTATGGATGAAGATTAGCCTTGTACAGTTTAAATATTGTAATAACCTGGACAGGCATATCTTAATACAAGGAGGAACAAAAAAGTGAGTTTAAAATCAATAGATGCAGCAATGCTGCAGAAAATGTTTTTATCAGGCGCCAAAGCATTAGATGCAAAAAAGGATTATATCAATGAATTAAATGTATTTCCAGTGCCAGACGGTGATACAGGGACTAATATGACCATGACGATAATGGCAGCTGCAAAGGAAGTGGCAGGCCTTGAAAACCCTGATATTAACCAGCTTGGCAAAGCAATTTCCAGTGGTTCGCTGCGTGGTGCAAGGGGAAATTCTGGTGTAATAATGTCACAGATTTTCCGTGGGTTTGTTAAAGGGATAAAGGGCAATGATGTACTTGATGTAAATATTCTTGCCAATGCTGTACAACATGCAGCAGATACAGCTTATAAGGCTGTTATGAAGCCAAAAGAAGGTACAATACTTACAGTGGCACGTGCTGGTGCAGATAAGGCAATTGAAATAATAATAAATGACGATATAGAAGATATAATTGAGTTTTGTGATGCTGTAGCAGAAAGCATGGAGGAGGCATTACAGAAGACACCTGACCTGCTCCCTGTACTTAAACAGGCAGGTGTTGTAGACTCGGGCGGTGAAGGGCTTATGACTTTCCTGCGTGGTGCAACAGACGCTTTAAAGGGCAAGGTTTCTGATTTTACAATTACAAGCAGGGGCAGTGTAAAAACAGTTAAAACAAGCCTGCCAGCAGAAGCGGAAGCAGATATAAAGTATGGCTATTGTACAGAGTTTATAATAATGCTTGAACAGAGTGCAGATACAGCAGAACCACAGCTTAAGGAGTATTTACAAGGAATTGGTGACTGTGTTGTTGTAGTTGCGGATGATGAAATAGTAAAAGTACATGTCCATACAAATGACCCAGGCCTTGCAATACAGAAAGCACTTTCGTTTGGAGCACTTACAAGCATGAAAATTGACAATATGCGCGAAGAGCACCATGAGAAGGTTATACGTGATGCAACAAGGATTGCAGCACAGCAGAAAAAGGAAATGAAAGAAGAAAAACCTGCACAGGCTGCACCACGTAAAAAAACAGGTTTTATAGTAGTGTCTGCTGGTGACGGCCTTGCAGATATATTCAGGGATTTAAAGGCTGATTATATTATTGAGGGCGGACAGACAATGAACCCAAGCACTGATGATATACTGGAAGCAATAAATAACGTTAATGCAGATAATATATTTATCCTTCCTAACAATGGCAATATAATACTTGCTGCAAACCAGGCAAAAGAACTTGCAAAGGATAAAAATATTATTGTAATACCAACTAAAAATATACCACAGGGCATAGCAGCGCTTATAAACTATGTTGAAGGAAGCTCTGTAGCTGATAATGAGAAAAATATGTCAGGTGAAATGCTAAGTATTAAGTCAGGCCAGGTAACATATGCGGTACGTGATACAAATATGGATGGCAAGGATATTAAAAAGGGCGATTATATGGGGCTTACAGATAAAACTATTGTATCTGTCGGAAAAGATGCAAAAGAAGCAGCTAAAAAGCTTATAGAAAGCCTTGTCAGTGATGATTCAGAGCTTGTAAGCCTGTATTATGGTGCAGATGCAACAGAAGAAGAAGCGGAACTAATTGCAGATGAGATAGTTGCTGCATACAGTGATATAGATGTGGAAGTACAGTACGGCGGCCAGCCAGTCTATTCTTACTTTATATCTGTGGAATAAGACTGTACATCCAGAAATGCCTTTTGGCAAAGTGAGGTGGAATATTAATAGCGGTGGAACTTAACGACAGCATAAGGAATATTAAGGGTATTGGCGGAAAAAGTGAGAAGCTCTTTAATAAACTGGGGATTTATACAGTAGAGGAGCTTCTTTGCTTTTATCCGCGTGAATACGATGTTTTTGGGAAGATAGAACCTGTATCGTCATTAGCAGAAGGCAGGATGGTAATAATAGAAGCAGTCCTTAAATCTGTGCCAAAAGTTTCTGTATCAGGAAACCTTAAGCTTGTAAGGGCAGTATTTAAAGATGCAAGCGGAAGTGTGCCAGCAGTGTGGTTTAATATGCCATTTATGGCAAAAATGCTGCGTATGGGCACACATTACATACTGCGTGGAAGGACAGTAAACCGGAACGGTTTTTTAGAGCTTGTACAGGCAAAAATTTTATCAAGGCAGGAATATGCAAACCTTACAGGCAGCCTCCAGCCAGTATACCGGCTTACAGCAGGCATTACAGGTAATGCAATTGCAAAGGCAGCAAAGACGGCATTAAAAGAAACAGATTTAAACGGGGACTTCCTTCCAGCAGATATAAGGAAAGAAAATAACCTTGTAGCATGGAAGAAGGCAGTTTATGCAATACATTTCCCAGAAAATAAGGAAGACTGCATACAGGCAAGACGCAGGCTTGTTTTTGATGAATTCTTCCTTTTTGCGCTTGCACTTGGACAGGTCAAAAAGACAAAGAACAAGATACAGTCAAGGTATATAATGTCCAGGAATACAATATCACTTAAACTTGCCGCTTCCCTGCCATATAAACTTACAACGGCACAGCAGGCAGTATGGCAGGAGATACAGAATGACATGCAGTCAGGAAAGGTTATGAACCGTCTGGTGCAGGGTGACGTTGGTTCTGGTAAAACAATAATTGCATTGCTTGCACTTCTTATGGCAGCAGAAAACGGCTTCCAGGGGGCAATTATGGCACCTACAGAAGTGCTTGCAGTGCAGCATTATGAAACATTCCGGGAGCTTTTAGAACCTCTTGGTATAAAAACAGGGCTTCTTACAGGTTCATTAACTGCCGCACAGAAAAAGAAAATCTATGCACAGATGGCAGCAGGGGAACTGGATATTATTGCTGGCACACATGCACTTGTACAGGATAAAGCAGAGTTTAAGAACCTTGGGCTGGTAGTTACTGATGAACAGCACAGGTTTGGTGTTAAACAGAGGGAGGCGCTTTATTCAAAGGGGAATGAGCCACATATGCTTGTTATGAGTGCCACTCCTATTCCAAGGACTCTCGCAATAATATTATATGGTGAACTTGATGTATCGGTAATAGATGTAATGCCAGAAGGCAGGAAACCTGTTAAAAACTGTGTTGTCGGTACAAATTACAGGCAGCAGGCATATAAATTTATGCAACAGGAAATAGAAGCAGGACACCAGGTATATGTAATATGCCCTATGGTAGATGAAAGTGAAAATATGGAGGCTGAGAATGTAACAGACTATACACAGATGTTACGTGAAAAAATGCCGCCAGAAACCAGGATTGCCTGTCTTCATGGAAAGATGAGGCCAGCCTGTAAAAACAACATTATGGAAGAATTTGCAGCACATAAGACAGATATACTTGTATCAACTACAGTTATAGAAGTAGGGATAAATGTGCCGTCTGCAACTGTAATGATGGTTGAAAATTCTGAGCGTTTCGGGCTTGCGCAGCTACACCAGCTCCGTGGCAGGGTAGGGCGCGGGGATGCACAGTCGTATTGTATATTTATGGCAGGCAATAATTCAAAGGAAGTAATGGACAGGCTTTCAATTATTGGTAATTCTAATGATGGCTTTTATGTTGCCGAACAGGATTTAAAAATGCGTGGGCCAGGTGATTTCTTTGGGATACGCCAGAGCGGGGAACTTGATTTCAAGCTTGCGGATATATACCAGGATGCAGATATACTAGTTGCAGCAAACAAGGCAGCAGCACAGTTTGATGGAAAAGATATAATGGAGCTATGCAAGAAACATGATAAATTAAAAGAGAAAATAATGTCATATACAGGTACAGTTTTTTTGTAAAATGTGACGTTTACACACCATATTTAGACATATTTTTTTATGGACCGATGGTGGCATTGCGCAAGGCGGCATTGATTTTTAATTTTAATCATAGTAGAATTATGTATGTGTATTGTAAATTTGTTTTGGAAGGAGCAGCGGGTCTATGACAGACACACTTTACCCAGATGAAAAATTGTTTGAGCTTGGCAGGGTTAATTATGATAAGCTTGTTTTATATTGTACAAGACTGGAAGAAAAGGGGTTCTGGACACAGGCAGAGCAGGTTATGAAACAGTCAAGCACAGAAGTTTTAGACCTTTATGTGCAATCTGTACTTATGAACCTTGCAGTACACTGTGGGGAAATACTGGACAGCCAGCGTGAATTCCTGCGTGTAATTACTTTAAGCAACCCGCTTGGAATTCCAGAAAAAGGCAGGATAAAAAAGTCTGTATATAATGACAGCAAGCGTCTTTATGAACTGCCGCCAGTGCTTCTCCAGCTTTGCGGGCTGTATGATAAGGAACATAAAGGGGATATGACACTATATTTCCTGGATGCATTTTTAAATATACTGCTCTGTATGGCATACCTTAACAACGGCAAGGATGTACAGATAAATAGTTTTATACAAAAATACTATGAAAAAATAAGCAATTTTATTATAGACCAGGATATAAAGCGGCAGAAAGAATATATTAAAAGAAAGCTTATGCCAGACGGGTTAAATTGCAGCATAAACTGGACAGAAGGCAGAAAAACTGCCAGCAGTCCTGTTAAAACCACTGGCAGCAGCAATGCCCAGTCGGAAAACAAGAATAAAGAAACAGAAAATGGCACAGCAAAAAAGAAAGAATTAAAAGCCCCAGTTAAAAAACAGGGGAGAAAAGCAAAGAAACAGCAGGACAGCATAAAACAAGAAACAGGAAACAAGCAGGAAGTAAAGAATAAACAGGAAACAAAAAACAAAGGCAATAAAAGCAATATAATAGCTGCAAAAACCGGCATGGACAGCCAGGCAGCAGCAGAGAAGAAGAAACAGGAACAAAAAGAAGAAAAAAAACAGAAAGAAGAAGAAAAGAAACGGTTAAAAGAGGCATTTTTTAAACGCGTAGAAGAAGATGCAAGGCTTGCAAAGGAAAGAGAGGAAAAGCTTGCAAGGGAAAAATTCCTTGCAGTTAAGAAAAGGCTTGAAGAAAGAGAGCGTGCAGAACAGGAAGAACAGGAAAAGCAGATTAAGGAAATCCTGGACGAACTAAATTCCCTTGTAGGGTTAAGTGATGTTAAAGGCGAAATACAATCATTAACAAATCTTATTAAAATCAGGAAACTGCGTGAGAAAATGCAAATGCCAGTAATGGACATGTCTTACCATATGGTATTTACAGGAAATCCAGGTACAGGGAAAACTACTGTAGCACGTATTGTAGGCAGGATATATAAGGCACTTGGCATACTTTCAGATGGAAAGATGGTAGAAACTGACCGTTCAGGGCTTGTTGCCGGATATGTAGGGCAGACTGCTATAAAAGTACATGAAATTATTGAGCAGGCCATAGGCGGCGTCCTTTTTATAGATGAGGCATATTCGCTTGTAAACCCTGATGTGCCAAATGATTTTGGAAGTGAAGCAGTTGATGCGCTTGTAAAGCTTATGGAAGACCACAGGGACAACCTTGTAATAATTGTGGCAGGCTATACAGATGAAATGAAAACATTTTTAAAAAGCAATACAGGGCTTATATCCCGTTTTAATAAATTTATAAATTTCCCAGATTATAACAGGGACGAACTAATAGATATTATGGATGTTATGGCAGATGGCGCAGGGCTTAAAATAGAAGAAGGTGCAAAAGAACTTGTACTAGAACAGCTTGGCAGCATGGGGCAGGAAGAGTGGGAAGACTTTGGTAATGCAAGGGGAATAAGGAATATGTTTGAGAAGATTGTAACAAACCAGGCAAACAGGCTTGTACAGATTGGAACACCTACAAAGGAACAGTTAATGACAATAGTAGCGCAGGACGTTACAGGATAACTGCTTTTCAATAGAATTCTGGCGGAAAACAGCTTTTTTTCGCCCTTTTAAATGCTTTAATATAACTAGAAACGCATTTTTTCAAGATATGTGGATATTTGACCACGGTAACATGATGTGTTACAATGAGATGATTACCAAATTGTTATAAATGAGGTGAATATGAAAGTTATAGCAGGAACAGCAAGGGGCATGAACCTTGCTACACCACAGGGAAGGCACACAAGGCCTACAACTGGAAGGATAAAGGAAACACTTTTTAATATAATACAGGCTGATGTGCCAGGCAGCCGTTTCCTTGACTTATACAGCGGAAGCGGAAGCATTGCAATAGAAGCGTTAAGCAGGGGGGCACATGAAGCAGTATTTGTGGATAATAATAAGGAAGCACTTGCCTGCATTAATGAAAATATTAAAAAAACCAGGTTTAAAAGCCAGTCACAGGTTATGCCGGCAGAAGTACTGCACGCTTTAAAGAAACTGGATAATGCTGGCAGGGTTTTTGATATAATATTTATGGACCCGCCATATGGAAGAGGCTTTGAAAAAGAAGCAACAGAGTTTTTGTTAAATTCAAATATAGTAGAAGAAGGTACTCTTATAATTATAGAAACTGAAAAGGGTGAGGACATATCATATATGGAAAGTTTTCCATGTAAACTTGAAAAAGTAAAAGAGTATAAAAATAACCAGCATATTTTTTTAAGGGTGTAAGCTGCAAGGTGGCATATTAATAACAGCAAGTGGAGGAAGTTATGGCAAAAGCAGTATTTCCGGGAAGTTTCGACCCGGTTACAACAGGGCATATGGATTTAATAAAAAGAGCAGCAGCAATATTTGACAGGCTGGTAATAGGAGTTCTTGCAAATAGCAGCAAGACCCCGCTTTGTACAGTTGAAGAGCGTGTGCAGATGTTAAAGGAACTCACAAAGGACATGCCTGGTACAGAAGTATTATCATTTGACGGGCTTTTAATTGATTTTGTAGACAGTACAGGGGCGGACACTATAGTAAGGGGTATACGCAGCCCGGCAGATTTTGAATATGAACTTCCTTTAGCACAGGCAAACTATAAACTGAATTGTAAAGCAGATACTTTATTTCTGGCAACAAAGCCAGAATATTCATATATAAGTTCAAGTGCAGTAAAAGAACTGGCAAGGTATAAAGGGGACATCAAGGGATTTGTTCCTGGTTCTGTATACCAGTTTCTAATGCAGAAATGTAATTACTTGGATTAATGGATTATGTCTATACGGCAGATAGGAGTGTACATATTATGCAAGTGAGCAGGATTGAGCAGAAAATTGAAGATATTTATGCATTTGTAGAGAGTTGTAAGATGCAGCATTTATCAACAACTAAGGTGGTAGTTCCTAAAAATGAATTATATGATTTACTGGATGATTTACGCCGTGATGTACCAGAAGAAATAAGAAGATACCAGAAAATCTTAAGCCAGAGGGATGCCATTCTTGAAGATGCAGAAGCTAAAGCCAATGAAATACTTGTAGATGCCAGGGAACAGTACAGAGGGATGGTTGAGGAACACAGCATAATGCAGCAGGCTTACCAGCAGGCAGAGCAGATGGTGCAGCAGGCGGCAGACAAAGCTGATGCAATAGTTGCCAATGCCTTAAAACAGGCAGAAGAAATAGGAAGTGGCGCGATTTATTATACAACAGATATGCTTGACATGGCAGAGAAAGTTATTGCGAGTGCATATGAAGGTGCAGCAAGTAATGCTAATGCTTTAGAAGCCGCATTAAGGAATTACCTTGAAACAATAAGGCAGAATAAAGCAGAGCTTTTAGCTTCCAATGCACCTGAGCAAAATACAAGGCAGATGAATATGCCGCCAAAGCTGGATGAAGAACCATATCAATAATATACAGCTTGAAAAAAGACGCAGTGTTCTGGCGGGGGAGGATTTTTTATGAATACAAAAAATGATGTAGAAGTTGTAATAAATGGTAAACAATATACAATGAGCGGCTATGAAAGCAGTGAGTATTTACAAAAAATTGCTGCACATATTAATGAAAAGTTTGCACTGTTTAAAGAGCAGGAAGGTTACAGCAGGCTTGACACAGATATGAAGTATATAATGCTTGCAATAAACCTTTCTGATGATTACCATAAAGCACAAAATTCGGCTAATGACCTGCGTACTGAAAATGAAGAAATGGGAAAAGAAATATTTAATATGAAACATGAGATGATATCAATGCAGGCGCAGATGGAAGCGCTTGAAGAAAAGATGAAAGTCCTTGAAGAAGAAAAGAAAAAAGCGGAACATGATATAATAAGGCTTGAAACAGAACTTGGCAATAAGCCAGGTAATAAGCAAAATAAGTAAACTTGCCTATTCCCGCTTTGCCTTTGCGGGAATAAGTTATGCCATATATGGCACAGGAGTTAATGAAAAGAATTTACAAAATAAAGGGGGACTGTTTTATGGCAGCCGCCCTTTGTTTTTTAACCTTATTAAGCAAGCCTTTTAAAATATATACTTCTTAATAAAATGCATATATCCGCCAGCGGATATACATTATGACAGGAGGATTTACTATAATGTCTATAAAAAATATTAATAATAATGGCAGGTATCCAGAGATACTTGCCCCAGCAGGTTCAATGGAAAGCCTGTATGCCGCAGTAAATGCAGGATGTGACGCTGTTTATATGGGTGGCAGCATGTTTGGTGCAAGGGCGTATGCAGATAACCCGGACAGTGACAACCTTCTTTATGCTATTGATTACTGCCATCTTCATGGTGTAAAACTATATCTTACGGTTAATACTCTTCTAAAAGAAGAAGAGCTTATGGACAGGCTGTATAATTATATACTGCCATACTATAAAGCAGGGCTTGACGCGGCAATTGTCCAGGATACAGGGGTTATTTATATGCTCCACCAGTGGTTTCCAGGCCTTGCATTACACGCAAGCACACAAATGACACTAGTAACAGGCATTGGGGCAGAGATGCTTAAAAATTATGGCATTACAAGAATTGTGCCAGCCAGGGAGCTTTCTTTAAGTGAATTACAGCAGATGCGCCATGATACAGATGCCGAAATAGAAGTGTTTGTACATGGTGCACTTTGCTACTGCTATTCCGGGCAGTGCCTTTTTAGCAGCCTGCTGGGAGGAAGAAGCGGCAACCGTGGAAGGTGTGCACAGCCATGCCGTCTGCCATATTCCACAGTTTTAAATGGAAATAAGCAGGATAGTTATATTTTAAGCATGAAAGAACTGTCCACTCTGCCATATCTTGATAAACTTATAGAAACAGGTGCAGACTCATTTAAAATTGAAGGAAGGATGAAGAAACCTTCATATACAGCCCTTGTAACATCATTATACAGAAAATACACAGATATTTATATGGATTATGGCAGTGAAGGGTATGCAGGATATATTGAAAAGCATAAGACAGAATTCCAGAACGATATGGGACAGCTTGCAGAAGTATATAACAGGGAAGGCTTTACTAATGGTTATCTTAATGGAAAGATATATAAAGGAAACCAGAAAGGCAGTATGCTTTCTTCAAAAAGGCCAAAGCATGGAGGCGTATATACTGGCCAGGTACTTGGCACAGGAAAAGGCGTACTTGAATACAGGCTGGATAAAGACTTAAATGCACAAGATGTTGTGGAATTCCGTAATGCACAGATGGATACATTATATGAATACACAATTAGTAAGGATTTAAAGGCTGGAAGCATTGTTAAAGCAAAGTTTTCCAGGGACTGTACCATAAATAAAGGGGATAAAGTATACAGGACAAAGAACGCTTTAGTCCTTAACAACATAAAAGACCAGTATCTTGACAAGAACAAAAAAGTGCTTATAACAGGTATGTTTAAAGCAGCAGAAGGGGAACAGGCATGTTTGTCTGTAGAAAAGGACGGGATTAAGGCAGAAATTTGTGGCGGTATATGCCAGAAAGCAGAAAAAAGCACAACAAGCCAGGAGGCAGTAGAGAAAATACTGCGCCAGACAGGAAATACAGAATTTGAATTCAGCCAGTTAAATATTACAATGGACAGGGGATTATTCCTTCCAGTATCAATACTTAAGAACCTGCGGCGTGAAGCACTTGCACAGCTTAAAGGGAATATAACAGGAAAAAGCAGGCGCAATGCAGAAGATACAATGCCAGATATAAGCCTTTATAAACACAGCCCTGGCATTACATTAAATAATGCCAGGACTGGCACAGAACCAATATATAAAGCCTCTGTAATGACAATGCAACAGCTTGGTGAAGTGTTAAAATGCCAGAAAATCCAGGAAGTTTATATTAATAACAGTCTTTTAGATAATAAAAGCACCAGGGAAGCATTATCACTTGTGCAGGCTTCAGGCAGGAAATGCTATATTGTACTGCCACATATTTTCAGGAAAATGGCAATTGATTATGAGAAGAAAATGGTAGCAGAAGGTAAAAGCATATATAACTATGGCTGGGATGGATATGTTATAAGAAACCTTGAAGGGTATGTTTTTATTAAAGACATGCTTGGCAAACCTCCAGAAAGCATTATTACAGATACAGGGCTTTATATAATGAACAGCCCTGCCTGCAAGTTCTGGGAAAATGCAGGTGTCACAAGGCATACAGTGCCATTTGAACTAGAGATGCCTTATATAAAGCATATTGCAGGCGCTGGCATGGAAGCAGTTATATATACACATATACCACTTATGGTTTCTGCACAGTGCACACTAAGCAATCTATCAGGCTGCCAGAAAGGAACTGGTAAAGAAAAGCAGGTTTTAATAAAAGATGTAAAAGGAAGGGAGTTTATTATAGTCAATTATTGTAAATACTGTTATAGTACAGTTTACCAGAAATTACCACTACTGGCTTTATCATGCATAAAAGATTTAACCAGGGCAGGGATAAGAAGTTTCAGGTATGATTTTACAATAGAAGATGCAGAAGAAACCAGCAGTGTGCTTACAGGCAGGTACAATGGACAGGCATATACAGGGCATTACTACACAGGTATTTTATAAGACAGTACATTATTTCACATAACTATTTGTGCCCTGGAAGCGGCATGGGGGATTAACATGGATAAAAAAGAAGCAGTAAAAAAATTGTCAGGTATATTTGGTGACATGGATGTTGCAGGGATGCTCCATACTATATTAGTAGTAACTTCTAAATATATAATCATAATACTGTTTGCTATATATACATGGCACTGCTTTACAGTATTTTTAGGCAGCAATATTGAAAGGAAAGAAAAAATATATAAAAGGCAGAAATACTTAATGTACAGCATACATTTTATCTGCTCGCTTGTATTATACTTAAACAGCCTTGACACAAAAATTGCTGTGTATTATTTTATACAGCTTGCATTTCTGGTATTTGCAAGCAAGGCATACCCATATGTATATAACGGGCTGTCAAAAACCCTGCTTAACAACATGCTTATGCTGCTTGCCACAGGTTTTATAATGCTAGGGCGGCTTGGCAAAAATTATGCCACAAAGCAGATGGTATTTGCGGCAGCCATATGTTTAGCAAGCCTGTTTATACCATACCTTATAGAAAAGTTCCAGTACTTTGACAAGCTTGGATGGGTATATGCAATAACCGGTATAATCCTGCTTGCGCTTGTATTTGTAATAGGAAAGGAAAAATACGGTGCAAAAAACTGGATAATTATAGGCCAGTTCGCATTGCAGCCATCAGAATTTGTTAAAATACTATTTGTATTTTTTGCAGCAGCGTTGCTTGCCAAATCCACAAGCTTCCTGAATGTTGCCAAGGTTTCTGTGCTGGCGGCCATCCATGTGTTAATACTTGTTGCAGAAAAGGATTTAGGTGCAGCACTTATATTTTATATAACATATATTGTTATATTGTTTGTTGCCAGCAGGAAGGCCATATATTTAGGTGCAGGGTTTCTGGCAGGCACAGTGGCAGCAGTGGCCGCCTATAACCTGTTTACACATGTACAGACAAGGGTAATTGCATGGAGCGACCCCTGGAGCCATATAGACAGGGCAGGGTATCAGGTTGCACATTCACTATTTGCAATAGGTACAGGCGGATGGTTTGGCATGGGGCTTGGCGAAGGGATGCCAGGTGCAGTGCCAGTGGCAGAAAGTGACTTTATTTTTTCCGCAATATGCGAAGAACTTGGGACTTTCTTTGGCCTATGCCTTATTCTTGTAGAAATAAGCTGTTTTATTATGTTTATCAATATATCACTTAAAATGCAGAGGAGGTTTTATAAACTTGCGGCACTAGGCTTAAGCATTGAATATATTTTCCAGGTATTCCTGACAATAGGCGGTGTTACAAAGTTTATACCATCGACAGGTGTTACACTTCCTCTTGTAAGCTATGGGGGAAGTTCAGTAATAAGTACAGTAATATTATTCAGCATAATACAAGGAATGTATGTGTTAAACGGTGACAAGGAGGAATTTGATGCGCAGAGAGAGAACAGGAAAAGCCAGCAGGGCAGGAGAAAGCAGGAGAACCGCAGAAAGACAGGATAACAGGCTGCCAGCCCGGATATTAAGGGACAGGGGCATGTATGGGGAAGAGCCAGGAATTAACAGTATAAAAGACGCCAGTGCAGGCAGAAGGGGCAATGCGCAGATAATAATGGTAACATATGCGGTAGTAATAGTATTTATGTGCATGGCAGGCTATATTGTTTATTTTATGGTTAATGACAGCAGCGAAGTTATTAACAACCCATATAATAAGCGCAGGAATATCCTTGCAGAGAGGATTGTACGTGGCAGTATCTATTCTTCAGACGGCAAAGTGCTTGCAAAGACCGTTACAGACAGCAGTGGCACTGAAAAAAGGGTTTATCCTTATAATGATATATTCTGCCATGTTACAGGAAGGACAGCAAACAGCATGACAGGGGTAGAACTTTCACAATGTTATCCTCTTTTAACATCACATTCAAACCCATTAAAACAGCTTGCGGTTACTTTCAGGGGTGAAAAAAACCTGGGTGATGATGTATACACAACACTAGATGCAGGATTGCAGCAGGTGGCATATAATGCACTTGGGAATTATAAAGGAGCAGTAGTGGCGCTTGAACCTTCCACTGGCAAAATACTTGCAATGGTGTCCAAGCCAGGCTATAACCCCAATACTGTAGAAGATGACTGGGACACGCTTGTTGAAGATGAAAATTCACAGTCTGCACTTGTAAACAGGGCAACACAGGGTCTTTATCCGCCAGGTTCTACATTTAAAGTGCTTACAGCTATAGAGTATATTCTTGAGAACCGTTCTTCTTTCAGGAAATATTCATATAAATGTAAAGGTTCGGAGTCATTTGAAGGCAATGTTATAAACTGTTATGGGAACGAAGAACATGGCGGCCTGGATTTAAGCCATTCGCTTGCCAAATCGTGCAATGCTTCATTTGCCAATATAGGAATGTCACTTGATATTAATTCATTCCGTAAACTTTGTAATAAATTTATGTTTAACCAGAAACTCCCCGTTAAATTTGAATATAACCAGAGCAAATTCCTGCTTGATAAGAAGTCTGGCACTGATGAAATAATGCAGACAGTAATAGGGCAGGGCAAAACTACAATTACTCCATTACAAAATGCGATGATAGCAGCTACAATAGCAAATAATGGTGAAATGATGCTGCCATATGTTACAGACCATACACAGAATGAAACAGGCCAGGTAGTAAAAACATATGAACCAGTTTCAAATGGAAATATAATAGATAAAGAAACTGCTGATATTATTGGCAAATATATGATGTCTGTAGTTGAAGATGGCACAGCCTCATCATTAAGCAGTTTTTCATATAAAGTAGCAGGCAAGACAGGTTCAGCAGAATTTGACTCAGAAGGGACATCACATGCATGGTTTATAGGGTATGCACCTGCTAAAAAGCCCAAAATTGCAGTGAGCATAGTATTAGAAGGTGCAGGGACAGGAAGCCAGCATGCCGTGCCAGTTGCAAAAGAAATGTTCCAGAATTACCTTGGAAGCTGAACTGGCAAGTAAAAACATCTGGATTTACTGCAGGTTTTTTATATACTTACATGTCCACAAGATAATTTCCAGTTATCCTGTGTATGGTAAACGGACGGTTTCTGTTGCCAGAGCCAGAATATTCCGTACAGGGGTACGCTTCCGCTACGGTGGCATACGCAGCGGCGCATAAAATCCCAAAGTACGGGATTTAAACGCCGGCGATGCCAAAGTACCCCTTTAACGGAATAATTCATGGCATCTGGCACGCAAAACCTGTCATCAAAAATTTACACTAAAACACAAAATAAACAGATAACTGTAAATGGGGTGGCGGGGATTATTCTGCTAGTCACTTATTATACAATGAAAAGATTATTGTTATTATAGAGATTAATATGAAAAATTTGCCGCTGGACTTCCGCCCGTCTAAATCCTCTGCCCAATGCCATAATTTCCAGTTATAGTATCTGTTTTGTATGTATGTTATACTTTTTGTGGTTTGTTGGTGCACAGCAGGTTTCCAGTGTTCAATTATGAAACAGCCGTGATATACTTAAATTTTCTCTTGAAAGATTGTCCAAAATAAAGTAAAATTGCTGGTAGTGCAGGTTTGCTTTTAACAGAAACTGACACAGCTATTAAAAGACTTATAAAATACTGTCTGGCTTCAGGTTGTTTTCTTTAGTATTATGCAGACAGAAAAGAACAGGAAGTAATATGTGGAAAGGAGCGGTTACATATGAAGGCATATACAGATATGGACCATAATGAATTATTATCATTAAAAGCAAGTTTAGAAGAAAAGTTTAAGACAGAACAGGCAAAAGGGTTATCCCTTAATATGGCAAGAGGCAAGCCAGGAATTTCACAGCTTGCTATTTCAATGCCTATGTTAGATGCAGTGAACAAAGACTCAGATATGAATACTTTGCTGGGAAATGATACCAGAAATTATGGTGACTGGGATGGTATTGGCGAGTGCAGGCAGTTAATGGCTGATATGATGGAAGTAAAGAAAGCAAATGTAATTGTATGTGGCAATTCCAGTTTAAATATTATGTATGATACAGTTATGCGTTCTATGGCAATGGGGGTAAATGGACTGACACCTTGGTGCAAGCTGGATAAAGTTAAGTTTTTATGTCCAGTTCCTGGATATGACAGGCATTTTAAGATTACAGAATTATTTGGAATTGAGATGATACCAGTCCCTCTTGGAGAAGACGGGCCAGATATGGATATGGTAGAACAATATGTTAATAATGATGATGCTGTAAAAGGAATATGGTGTGTTCCAAAATATTCAAACCCGACTGGCATTACTTATTCAGATGAAGTAGTAAGGCGTTTTGCAAATTTAAAGCCAAAAGCGGAAGATTTCAGGATTTTCTGGGATAATGCATATTGTATACATTATATTTTTGAAGATACACAAGATAAGATTTTAAACATATTAGAGGAATGTGAAAAAGCAGGAAACCCAAATATGGTTTATGTATTTGCGTCTACTTCAAAAGTAAGTTTTCCTGGTTCTGGTGTATCAGCTATTGCTACATCGCTTGAAAATATGGAATATATTAAGAAATTTATGACAACACAGATAATCGGGCATGACAAGATAAACCAGTTACGCCATGTAAGGTTCTTTAAAAATATAGACGGTTTAAACGCGCATATGAAGAAACATGCGGATTTAATACGTCCAAAATTTGAAGCAGTGCTGGACATTCTGGAAGCAGAACTTTCAGGGCTTGGGATAGGAAGCTGGACAAAACCAAGAGGCGGGTATTTTATTTCATTTAATTCAATGCCTGGATGCGCAAAAGCTATAGTTGCAAAATGCAAAGAACTGGGTCTGGTTCTTACTGGTGCAGGTGCAACATACCCATACGGAAAAGACCCGGATGATTCTAATATCCGTATAGCACCAACATTCCCTACACCAGAAGAAATGGCAGAAGCAGCAAAAATGTTTACAATATGCGTAAAACTGGCATCTGTTGAAAAATTGTCAGGGGAATAATTTCTAGTTATTTTGTTATTTGTGGTGGGGAAGGGACGCAGGGTTTGCCCGTGTTCCACTAAATTATTCCATAAAAGGGGCACACTCCCGTTACGTCAGCCCACGCAGCGGCACATAAAGTCCATATATCCCAAAGGAAACTTATGTTTGCTCTGGAACATATGGACTTAAATGCCGGCGGTGCTGAAGTGCCCCTGTCATGGAATAATATTAGCTGGAACACCAGAAACCTGCTGTACACCAACAAACATAAAAAATATAATATACATCCAAAATAAATACTATAACTGGAAATTATGATGTAAGAGAGGATACTCAGAATGACGGGAGAGCCTGTGCTACTATTTTTATAATAAAATTAGTACAAGTAATTATTATATTGGCTGGTAAATAATCAGTATAGCCGTTGTTAAG
>CAJTRU010000072.1 GCA_910579085.1 uncultured Lachnospiraceae bacterium
CGTGGGTTAACGTAGCGGAAGCGTGCCCCTGTATGGAATATTGTGGCTCTGGCACGCAAAACCGTCCGTCAATCCACAAAAACACAAACCCAAGATAACTGGAAATTATCCATACATTAAATATAAGTCCAGACAGGAATTATAAATAACCCCTGCCTGGACTTACTACTACCATCTAATAAACAAATTTTACTTGTAAGCATAAACTTCTAATTATATATACATCTATACATCTTAATTATTTCCTTTTGTAAGTTCATAAACAATTTTTAAAAGCCGTTCTATATTTTCCAAAGTATTAGGTTTAAACCGTTCCAACGTCGCCACAATTTCATTTTCTGCATTATCCGCACTTTCACCAATCATAATATAATCCATACTTACATCCAGGGCTTTTGATAAATTTAACAATGTTACTGCTGAGAAACCTTTTTTATTATTCTCAATCTCATACAAAAACTTTTCTGATATTTTTGCCATATATGCAAGCTGTTCTCTTGTATAATGTTTCCCAGTCCTTAATTGCAAAATTCTTTCTCCTGCTGTTACTTTTTTCGCATCATCCATTATAAAGTACATCTCCCCCTTCAATTCGATTATAGCATTACACATCTGTTTACAAAATGTGCGGCAGCTACAATTAGGATGAACCTTTGTTCCTTTTTTCAGGCCAATTTCCCATCAGCGGACCCCGCTAACAAAACTTTTGCCATAAAACAAAGCGGATATATGCAATCCGTTTTGCTGCCTGCCACTGGCAGTATGTATTTTAAAGGGATTTTTTAATGAAATTAAAAAACTGCTGTATGGTTTTTCCATAAACAGCAGTTTCTTAATTTTTTTATTATATATAATAGATACAAATCTCTGGCTAAAGCACAAACAGGCAATAAAAAATACAAACATGCCAATTTTATTTGGCAAAAATTGTATAAATCCAGTATATTATCCCTAAAACCCACGAACTAAATATCCCATATAAAATTACGGGCCCGGCAATTGAAAATATCTTACAGCCCACACCAAAAACATCTCCTTCAGCCTGGAACTCAATGGCAGGGGAAACAACAGAATTAGCGAAACCAGTAATAGGCACAATGCTTCCTGCACCCGCAAACTGCCCAAGTTTCTGGTATATATTAAAGCCTGTAAGTATTATGCTTATCCCGATTAATGTCATTGTACTGTAAAGCCCTGCAAGTTTGTCATCATTCCCCATTGATTTATATATACCACATAATATCTCTCCTAAAAGGCAGATACTCCCCCCTGTTATAAATGCTTTTATGCAATTTAAGAACCCATTATTTTTGGGTGTCATATTTTTTACGTATTCGTTGTATTTCTCTTTCTGTAAATTGCTGTCTTTTTCATTTATAATTTCTTCTATTCCAGGATTGTCCCTGTCTTTTTCTTTCACAAAACCATCCCCCTTCTATAATTAAATGCCACCACAAAAAAACAACTGGTATAATGTGCCAAGGCCTTTGCCTAATGCAACCATAACAACAATTACTGGTACTCCAGTTTTCAAATCAAGCCTTTTAAAAAGAATTGGTATCACTTTCAGGCTCTCAGCAAGCGACATCGCAAGTGCACCTGTAAATATTCCTGCAAATACACCAGCAATAGCCATGCCAGCAACGCCAATATGGACATTAAGTTTGTATACAGTTATAAGGCTTCCAACTGTACCACCTAACGCTATTGCTGTTTCCATTTTATATATATCACAGCCAATTTTCATGCCGCCTGCCAGCCTTGGCACTATCCCAAGTATTGTAATAAGTGCAAACGTCCCGGCAGCTACTGAAATACCACCAGAAAACCCAATTACAGCAAGCACAATGTTCTGGAAAACTTCCATTCCAGCACCGCCTTTCGGTTTTATTTTATCATTTTGCCTTCCCTTGATGAATCTGATATTAAAGTTTTATTTAAATCCTCTTCAAATGTACGCATTTCCATATGAAGAGGTGTAGGGTCATCATGGGCTTTGGCACTTTTAAAATGATTGTAAAATCCCAATATGCCTATAGGAATTCCAATGCTGTAAGCAATCTCCAGAATTGAACCATCTGATTTATGCACACCTGTAACAAAGTAATAAAAATCATTGAATACATCTCCGACACTTACATCTGTATTAAATGTCATAATTGTAAACGCCGAACCAAAAAACACAATAAGTGAAACAAATATAAGTTTAATATATTCAAGCCATTTTTTATCTGGTTCTGGCATTTTGTACTCTACAATAAATTCTGGTTCACCAATATTTTGTATTGTAATACCAGGAAAAGACTTTTGTATCATCCCGATAACTTTCATCACTGAAAAAGCAAGAATTTCATTTTTATTTCCTTTAACAGTATATAAAACTGTACTTCCAATTTCTTTTACCATATTGTTATCAGTTGAATATATTTCCGCTACATCCTGCAACAATATTTTTTTATTTAATACTTGTACATTCTGGTCAATCTTAATATAAACCACATCAGCTTTCATCAATTTTTCCATCCTTTATATAAAAGTCACCTGTACAATGCCTTATGCTGTATAAAATGAAATGGATGCAGGCATTAATCAGGCAGGTTTAATTTATCATGGCTGAAACTGAAAGCTGCAATACCTATATCTGGTTCTTCATCATATGTCCTTTCAACAACCCTTCCATTGGCATATTCAGTCCTTGTATTGCGCAAGGATGCAAGATAACAGACTGTTGTAATAATCATTAGACAAAAGACAACTGCAATAAGCCATACTTTATTTTTCTTCATAATACCCCTCATTTCTGCGCTGTTATTATCCCGTTCCATACGGGTTTTGCACATTAAAATTTGCAATATTACTTTCCCATTTGCTGCCACTAATGCCACAAACAGGATTTATAACATGTAATTAGTATGGCTTATATATTTTTTTATATACATAATTTAATATAAATGTTTTTCAGCATTTTGCTTTTTCACGCATGTTTTTTAAGATTTTTTTCTCAAGCCTGCTTACTTGCACCTGGCTTATTCCAAGCTCTTTTGCAACTTCTGTCTGTGTCATATCTTTATAATACCTGTATTCTATTAATTTTCTTTCCTTTTCATCTAATCCGTCCAGTAGTTCTTTTAAAAGAATACGGTTTAAAAGTTTTTCTTTCTCTTCGTCTTGTACTGAACCATTAAAACCAGTGCCATACCCGCCACTATTTGCAGAAGCAGATATATAACTTGCACCACCCTGGCAGTTTTTTACAATCTGGTCTACCATATATATATCTTTACCTTCTGACTGGTAAACAGTCCTGTAAATCGAGTCTACTTCGCTGTTTGCCTCTAGTGCAAGCACTATATCTTCTGGTGCAAGCTCAGTTGCTGCTGCTATTTCTTTAATTGTTGCTGTCCTTCCAAGTTCCTGCCCTAGTAAATCAGCAGCTTTTTTTACTTTCCAGCCATTTTCTTTTATCGTCCTGCTTACTTTAATCATCCCGTCATCTCTTAAAAAACGCTTTATTTCACCTGTAATCATAGGTACTGCATAGGTAGAAAATTTAACGCCAAACTGCATGTCAAAATTGTCTATTGACTTAATAAGCCCTATGCAGCCTATCTGGAAAATATCATCAACATCATATCCCCTGCCAGAAAACCTTTTTACAATATTCCATACAAGACCAACATTTTCTTCAACAATTTTGTTCCTTGCTTCCTTATCCCCTGCACGTGCTTTTTTTAATAATTCCATAATGTCCATATGCACATACCATCCTTAACAGCCTATTTATTCCTGCCCTTCAGAAATCCCTATAGTTTTTTCTAAAAAAACCTTTGTCCCTTTGCCTGGAACTGACTCCACTTCCAGTTTGTCCATAAATGCCTCCATAAATGCAAACCCCATTCCTGAACGCTCCCATTCAGGCCTTGTTGTATATAGTGGTTCCATTGCCTTCTCTATATCGTTTATGCCTGTCCCATAATCTTCTATAACAATGCTTATCTTATTATTATGTATATTACACTCCATTACAATTTCGCCTTCTTTATTCTCATAACCATGAATAATGCAGTTGGTAACAGCTTCTGACACTGCTGTTTTCACATCGGACAGTTCTTCCAGTGTGGGGTTAAGCCTGGTTATATATGCTGCTACAACCGTCCTTGCAAATGCTTCATTTTCTGAACAACTCTCAAATATAATCTTCATACTTAACCTCCAAAGCCTTTATTGCATCTCCAGGCGTATCATATTTTTCAATTATCTTATATAAACCTGATATTTTAAATATTCTGTCTACTGCTCTTCCTACACTGGTTACTGCTGCCCTTCCTCCAAGGAACATAACTTTCTTATACCTCCCCATTAAAAGTCCTATCCCTGAACTGTCCATAAATCCTACATCCTTAAAATCAAATATTACATGCTTTACATCCCCGGCTTCTATAAGCCTGTCCGAACGTTCCCTTAAAGATAATACTGCATGGTGGTCTAAATCCTGTGTTACATATATAACCAGGCAGTTTTTATAAAGTTCATAATGAAATCCTGCCACATTTTCTTTAACCATATTAACCTCCTTAAATATATTAAATGGGACAACAAAAATACCCTGCCAGAATAACATATAATGTAATTCTGGCAGGGCACTGCCTTTATCTGGTATTGTATCATGGATTTCCTGGTTATACGCCAAGTTCACGCAGCCTGCTGCTTGCATCTGCCACCCTTGGTGATTCAGGATAGTCATTGATTATTTTTTCATAGTATTCTTTTGCCTTTTTAGGCTTTGATGTCTGCTGGTATGTTCTTCCTAAGAAATACATTGCATCTGTATTGTCAGGATTATACTCAAGTGCCTCTAACAGAAGTTCTTTTGCCTTGTCATAATCTTTTGCACCTGCATATGCATTTTCACCATTATAAGCATCCCTTCCCTGTATATAAATCTTCTCGCTGGCTTCTCCAAATGATTCTTCTGCAATCTTGTTATATATCTTTTTGGCAGCGTCACTTGTAAGGTCTTTACTGTCAATTTTTTTAAGGTTGCTGGCGGCCTTTTCCATATCTTCATTCATATAAAACTCTGCTGCCTTGAATAATTTATCATACATTTCAATAAGGCTGCTGCCAGAGGCATTGCCATCCCCCTTGAGTTCTTCAAGCTCACCTTGCAGGCCTGCAATTTTAGCCTGTAAGGTTTCATTCTGGCTTTTTAATGCTGCCAGGTCACTATCTGCTGCCGCCTGGTCTTCACTGTATTTCTTAAAATTATTATTCGCATTTTCTGCCTCTGAAGACTTTATATGTGGCAATATAAGGAAATACATAAGTGCAAGTCCTGTAATTATGCCTATAATAACATTTACAAAAGGAAGTACAGAAGGTTTTTCCTCTTTATAAGGGGTTATTGTCTTATACTGGTCTGCTTCTTCAAGCCTTGGAAGTGTCTTCCTTGTACTGGCTTTAGGCTCTTCTGTCCTGGCAGCCAGAGGGTCTGCTTTTGGGTGGATATCTGAAAGTTCCTGTAAATATGCCAGGGTAGTTGTATTGGTTATGTCAATTTTTATAATATTATTCAGTATCCTCAAAGCTTTATTGCGGTTATCTTTCTTGTCCGACATCATATAAAGCAAAGCAAGAAGCTGGTGGGCACGTATGAATTTGGGATTTTGGGCTGTAACTTTTTTAAGCTGTATAATTGCCATATCCTCATCACCATGTTTTGCAGAATCAAGCGCTGAATTATATTTCCTGATAACCTGGCTGTGCATCTCCAGTTTATTAGGGTTGGACTGTATTTCGTTTATATACATATCCGCGTCATTGTTTTCTTCCTGGAAATGTTTACTTATAACCCACTCACTTAAAGCAGAAACTATCTCACCCGTTTCAAAGTATATAAGCCCAAGCAGGTTTCTTGCATTAGTATTTAATTTGTTAAACTGGAGGCTTTGCTTAAGGGAAGATATTGCTCCTGTCAAATCCCTGATTTTTGCCTGTCCAAGTGCTTTATTATAGTATATATTTGATAAACTTATAATCTTCCAGTAATCCCTTAAATCCTGGCCGCAGTTACTACACCTTGTTCTCCTGAATGGTACAACAGCATTACATCTTGGACAATTCATGATTCCTCCACCCATTCTATAGATTTTTTATCAATGGTTTCATTGCCTGGTACAGTATTATTGATAATGGACTGCACTAAATCAGTAACATCTGTTGTCTTATTACCATAAATAGCATCCTCTGCCTGCTCAATATCAAGACTTGGCTGGAATTTAGCCAGCTCTGCTTCAAAATCCATCTTACACTACCTCCTGTTAATCATCAACAAATATCAGCCGCAATTACCGGCATAAAAGCATACTATTCGCCAATATTATACACAATAATTCCCGCCCCACGCCTTGCATATTCTACATGATGGTTTTCTTCTGTAACTAGCACCTTTACTCCATTGATAGTTATGGCAGTTCCTGGATTTACTACTTTATTAATAGTAATTTTGGCAAGGTTTGCCTTACCCATCTGGTCAAGTATTTCCTGCTCCCTTTTAGTAAGTTCATTAACCCTTGTATCACATTCTATTTTGCTTCTCATAAGCTGTATACGCTTTTTAGAGAGTTCAGGATTGTCCCCTTTGCTTAAAGCCTGTTGTACTTTTTCAAGTGCATCAACTACTGTTTTAAGTGATTTTTCACTGTCTTCTTTATTCTGTTTACATTGTGCCAGAAGTGCAAACAAATCACCATCTACACCCGCTTTTATCTCTGTCCTTACTTCTGACATATTACCAATAATATTAGCACTGATATACCTCATTGCTGATACAGAACCGCCTACTATCACACCATATTTGCCAGAAACAATTATATCCTGTCCAGCTTCAATCCTGGTATTCATAATAGCGTTGGCCTGTACATCACCTTTACAGGTTATGCTTGACTGTTCAAAAAACTTCCCTTTTACAGAGCCGCCTGCTTCTATTGAGCCTTTTCCATTGCCCTGCATACCATTCTTCAGCACAACATCATTTTTTGCAGAAAGGTTTGCCTGCTCAACATACCCGTCAACAATTATAGAACCTTTTTGTGATGTTACACTGACACCTGAAAAGACATTCCCACGTATGTGTATGTCATTCTGGAATTCTATATCACCTGTGGTAAATGATACATCACCCTCTACTACAAGTTCCTTATCTACTACAAGCCTTTCTGCAATATATGTTACCTTGCCATCATATTTTGCAGTATATTCTGTACCTGTAGAATCAATTGCAAAACCTTTGCCCTTTATCTTTGCTAAATCTTTACCCTTCTTGGCAAGGATAGAACCACCAAACACATTTATGCCATCCTTACATGGTGTAGGCGGATGGTATACAACAAGGCGCTCTCCTTCAACAACAGAAGGAACACTTCCATATTCTGAATAGTCAACAGAGCCATCCTTTAAAATCTTTGGCCTTGTGTCAATATGTGTATCAAATAAAAATTCATACCAGCCGTCCTGTCCATCAATTGCTGGAGTTGACTGGGCAAACTTCAATGTTCTATTATAAATATTATTATCAAGAATATTACTTATTACTTCTGTACTTATGCCGTGGACTACACCCACATCTTTGGCAAGTTTTAAAACTGATTCCAGCGTATTTTCTGTACCTTCACTTGGTGGTGCTATACATATATATGCTGCATTCTCATCATCGGATACTGTTATCTGTATATTACAAATACTATTTCCTGCTTCTACAATATCTTCCTGCATAAAATCCCTCCTCTGTCACCATATTCCAACCAGCATTTTTATTAAGAGCAGAGTTACTTATTTTGATTATATATGAGTTTGCTATATATTGCAAGAACCCATCCAATTGTTAACTAAAACTTAACACTTTTGCAGCCATGCAGCCTTTTCTGGTTTTTAGTTTTGTAACTTTAAAAGCTCTTCTTCTACTTTATCCATCATTGCCTGGTATTTAGCAAGTTTACTTTTTTCTTCTTCTATCTTTGATGCAGGTGCTTTGCCCATAAATTTCTCATTACCAAGCATCCCGTTTACACGTTTTAACTCACCCTCAAGGCGTTTTTTCTCTTTCATAAGCCTTTCTTTCTCTTTTTCAAAATCCACAAGGTCTGAAAGAGGCATATAGATTGTTGCATTGCTGGTAACTGCTGATACTGCATTTTCTTCTATTCCTGCTTTATCTGTCTGCACTGCCACTTCTGATGCATATAACATATGGGCAAATGAACCTGACAGCCTGCTGTATGTGTCTGCTGCTTCCCCACTGTCTGCTACTATATAAACTTTTGCTTTGCGTGATGGTGCAACTTCCATAGAGGTGCGTGTATTACGTACAGCTTTTATAACTGCCTTCATAACAGAAACATCCTGTTCAGCTTCTTTATTATTCCATTCATCTTTATATTCTGGCCATAAAGAAACCATTATTGACTCTTCTTCTGGCTTTATTGTGCAGAAAATCTCTTCTGTAATAAATGGCATAAATGGATGCAGCAGTTTCAGCGAAGCTACAAGCACTGTTTCAAGCGTCCAGAATGCAGCATTAGCCGCCTTGCTGTCATTTTCTTTATTAAAAAGCCTTGGTTTTACAAGTTCAATATACCAGTCGCAAAATTCAGTCCAGATAAAATCATATATTTTCTGTACAGCTATGCCAAGTTCATATTTCTCCATATTTTCTGTAACTTCCCTGGCAAGTGTATTAACTGCTGAAATTATCCATTTGTCAACGGCATATAAATCATTATATGCGGGCTCTGTAATTTTGTTGTCACCAAGGTGCATAAGTATAAAACGGGAAGCATTCCATACTTTATTGGCAAAATTACGGCTTGCCTCTACACGTTCCCAGTAAAAACGCATGTCATTTCCTGGGGCATTTCCTGTAACAAGTGTAAAACGCAGGGCATCTGCACCATACTTATCAATTACTTCAAGCGGGTCAATCCCGTTGCCAAGTGATTTGCTCATCTTGCGTCCTTGTGAATCACGTACAAGCCCATGTATAAATACTGTATCAAATGGAACTTTGCCTGTCTGTTCTATACCCGAAAACATCATACGCATAACCCAGAATGGAATTATGTCATATCCTGTAACAAGAGTGCTTGTAGGATAGAAATAATCCATTTCTTCTGTTTTTTCTGGCCATCCAAGCGTCGAAAATGGCCACAGTGCAGATGAAAACCATGTATCAAGTGTATCAGGGTCCTGGCGCATTGGCTTGCCACATTTTGGGCATGTAGCATTGTCTTCTTTAGTAACCACCATTTCACCACACCCGTCACAATAAAATGCAGGTATCTGGTGTCCCCACCAAAGCTGGCGTGATATACACCAGTCGCGTATATTTTCAAGCCAATGGAAATAAGTTTTTTCAAAATGTGGCGGAACAAACTTTGTATCACCATTTTTTACTGCATCTATTGCAGGTTTTGCAAGTGCTTTCATAGAAACAAACCACTGTTTTGAAACCCTTGGTTCTACTGTAGTGCCACAACGGTAACATGTGCCTACATTATGAGGGTGGTCTTCTGTCTTAATAAGTGCCCCTTCTGCTTCAAGGTCCGCTACTATAGCTTTTCTTGCCTCATACCTGTCCATTCCCGCATATTTAGGATAATCTTCTGTTATTTTTGCATCATCTGTAAGTACATTTATAATTTCAAGGTTGTGCCTGAGCCCTACTTCAAAATCGTTAGGGTCATGTGCTGGCGTAATTTTAACAACACCTGTACCAAATTCCATGTCTACATATTCATCTTCTATTATTGGTATCTGCCTGTGTACAAGTGGCAAATCAAGTGTCTTGCCAGCCATATGCTTATAACGGCTGTCATTTGGATTAACTGCTACTGCTGTATCACCAAGAAGTGTTTCCGGACGTGTTGTCGCAAGGTCAATATATCCTGTACCATCTGTTGTTTTATACCTTAAATGCCAGAAATGTCCTGCCTGGTCTTCATATTCAACCTCTGCATCCGAAATAGATGTAAGACATTTTGGACACCAGTTTATAATGCGTTCTCCCCTGTAAATTAATTCTTTATTATAGAGTTTAACAAATACTTCCTTAACTGCCCTGTTGCAGCCTTCATCCATTGTAAAACGTTCCCTGTCCCAGTCACAGGATGAACCTATTTTCTTAAGCTGGCCCACTATACGTCCGCCATACTGCTTTTTCCAGTCCCATACCCTTTCAAGGAATTTTTCCCTTCCAAGTTCTTCTTTAGAAATTCCTTCATTTCTAAGTTTCTCTACCACTTTTGCTTCTGTAGCAATAGAAGCATGGTCTGTACCTGGCAGCCACAGTGCTTCATAACCCTGCATCCTTTTAAAACGTACCAGTATATCCTGCAATGTATTGTCAAGTGCATGTCCCATATGAAGCTGCCCTGTAATATTAGGCGGAGGCATCACAATTGTAAAAGGTTTTTTATCCCTGTCCACCTCTGCATGGAAATATTTCCTGCTAACCCATTTTTCGTAAATCCTCTGTTCAATACCAGCAGGATTATAATTTTTATCTAATTCTTTAGCCATAAAATCCTCCATTCTGTACTGCTTTTTGCATATAAAAACAAAAAAACCCTCTGCTTATAGCAAAGGGCGGATGTACCGCGGTACCACCTTTAAACACAATAATAGATAATGTAATATATACACACCTGTTACTGCCTCTTGTATCTGTAACGGGATGTCCCGCTGCTTCTTACTAAAACCCATATAACTAAGATTTTTCAGAAACAGTGCTCAAAAGCTACCTTCCACAGCATTAGTTCCTATGAAGCCTTACAGCCTCCGGGCTTTCACTCTCTTAAGGCATATGCTGTGTACTCCTCTTTATCACTGCATTTAAAATATTATTAATACTACCTAGACATTATATGCCATTATATGGCATATAAGCAGTCCTCTGGTAAATTATTTATCCAGTTAAGCAATCTTAGATTTAGCAATTTCAACAAGTGCTGCAAAACCTTCTGGGTCACTGATTGCCATTTCTGAAAGCATTTTTCTGTTAAGGTTGATATCTGCAAGTTTAAGCCCATGCATAAGCCTGCTATATGAAAGCCCGTTAATACGTGCTGCTGCGTTAATACGTGCAATCCAGAGTCTCCTGAATTCCCTTTTCCTCTCTTTCCTGCCTGAGAAGGAAGAATTAAGAGCCCTCATAACGGACTGTTTTGCAACTCTGTACTGTTTAGACCTTGCTCCTCTGTAACCCTTTGCAAGTTTTAATACCCTTTTATGTTTTTTCTTTGCATTTAAACCGCCTTTAACACGTGCCATCTTAATTTTCCTCCTTAATTATTTTGAATATGGTAACATACGCTTCATCATCTTAGCGTTTGTAACATCAACTTCTACTGCTTTTCTAAGCCTTCTTTTTCTCTTTGGTGATTTCTTTGTTAAAATATGGCTTTTATTTGCATTCATTTTCATAAGCTTTCCCGTTCCTGTAACTTTAAAACGTTTAGCTGCTGACCTCTTTGTCTTTAACTTTGGCATAATTATATTTCCTCCTTAACTTGTGATTATATCTATATTAAGCCATTTACCGGACTGTATAATCCTCAAATGCCTGGCTTTCCATAAACACTGCAAATACTGCCTGTATCACAGGCATCCCTTGTTATAAACTAACGCTTTTGTGATAAAAACATAACCATCGAACGCCCTTCCATCTTTGGCGCTTTATCTATTACAGAAATATCCTCAAGCTGTTCATAGAAACTGTCAAGTATTTGTTTGCTATAACTTATATGCGCCATTTCGCGTCCACGGAAACGGAGTGTAACCTTAACTTTGTCACCTTTGGCCAGGAATTTTCTTGCCTGGTTAGCTTTGGTATTAAGGTCGTTCTTATCTATATTAGGTGAAAGCCTTACTTCCTTGACTTCCATAGTCTTCTGCTTTTTCTTTGCTTCCTTTTCCTTGCGTGCCAGTTCATAACGGTATTTGCCGTAATCAATAATTTTACATACAGGTGGCTTTGCCCCTGGCGCAATCTTGACAAGGTCAAGTTCCGCTTCACGCGCCAGCCTCATTGCTTCTTTAGCTGGCATAATACCTAACTGCTCCCCAGTTTCACTAATCAGCCGGACTTCCTTGTCCCTGATTCTTTCATTAATCATTAACTCGCTAATGGTAGTACACCTCCAAAATAATATAATATGAAAAAAACGTGGAAAGCAAAGACAATCCACGTTTATCTATTAATATATATGCGTAAAATGCAGTAAATATAACTCCTGCCTGTAATATACCAATAATAAAACCCGAGTCACTTAAATGTGCTAAGGTGAGAGTGGATTACTCTACTTCGTTGCTGGCTGTATGGATGTAAACAGTGCAATAATAAATATTGCAATAACAGACAGCAATTAGGATGATAGCATATATGGAATTAGTTGTCAAGTGATTTTTTATAAGATAATTTCCATGCCAGTTGCTTTTTTTAAGATATCTAAAGCATCCTGTGTATCACGCAGCTCTTTACGCAGGCGTACAAGTTCCTTTGCATCATACATCTTTCTACAGTTAGAAAGAGCGGTCTTACTAATCCCCAGACTCTTTGCACACTTGGCAATCCCAAACCCTGGATGTTCCTTCAAATATCTTACTGCATCATTCTTAAATTCTTCTGTATATTGTGTAGCCATGTTCATTCCTCCATCTGTTCTATTATACTTTCCTGTTGGGAATTTTCCATGTCTAACTTGTACTAATTATATTCTAATACCATGATAAAAAACCGTTGCCTCTTTCATCCTTCCCACGTCCAGAAGTTCATCAAAATCATAAATGTATTTCCTCTCAAATACATTTTTTGCCGTATTTGTGGATATCCTCTGGCAGATGCCCCATAAGGCCACGGGGCATCCAAATCTGTTACCGGTTATCTACTTTTTCGGGATACATGTCATGATGGGCGAGACGGTCATAAGCCATCTCCTCCCATTTTGTCCCTTTCTTTCCATAATTGCAGTACGGGTCAATCGAAATCCCTCCTCTTGGAAGGAATTTCCCCCAGACTTCAATATACTTCGGTTCCATAAGATTTATCAAATCTTTCATAATCTTATTGCAGCAGTCCTCATGAAAATCTCCATGATTTCTGTAAGAAAAGAGATACAATTTTAGGGATTTGCTCTCAACCATTTTTCTATCTGGGACATAAGATATGTAGATTGTCGCAAAATCCGGCTGTCCCGTAATTGGACAGAGAGATGTAAACTCTGGACAATTGAATTTTACGAAATAGTCATTGTCCATATGTTTATTTTCAAAACTTTCAAGTACCTCCGGCGCATAATCCATTTGGTATTTTGTCTGTTTTCCAAGTGCATGTAACTCAGGCATTTAATGTTCCTCCTTCAATTTAAGCTTTCTTGCCAGATATACAAAAGGCGTATCACAGAAAGCAACAATTGCCTTAAACAGATACGTTGTAAGCAGAATACTCACAAATACTTCCGTGTCATACACACCCCAGAAAGCGGCAAACGTAAACACCAGCGTATCCACAGCCTGGGAAACCAGAGTCGAACCACAGTTCCGGAGCCATAACCTTCCCTCATTGTCACCCGTTTTTTTCCAGATGAAATGATAAAGCGTAACATCTATTGTCTGTGAGCAGATATATCCCAGTGTGCTTCCTAAAACCACCCTCGGTACAAAACCGAACAGCATCGTCATCGGCTCATTCATGATATCGTTTGCATTCGGGACAAACCTGAGCAGCCCCTGTGTTCCCACCAGGAAAATAACGGTTGTAAACAGACCGATATAGACTGCTTTCTGCGCCGCTTTCTTTCCATGCTTTTCAGACAGGATATCCGTCACCAGAAAACTTGCCGCATAAAGTGTATTCCCTGCAGTAGTCGAAAGCCCGAAAATATCCACATTTTTACACACCTGTATATTGGCAAGAATCGCTGAAATTGCCGTAAACACATACAGCCCTGTCTTTCCAAATATTTTGTAGGCAATCACTACCGAAAAAAGATAAAAACCAATTGAAAGTATAAACAAAACAGAATTTGTCATTTCTTCTCCTCCTCATATTCTGCCGGGTCCTGGATTTCGTTTAGTTCAAACGCTTTCCTCCTGTCCATACAGGTGGCGCATTTTCCACATGGCTTTTCTCCACCCTCGTAACAAGACCAGGTAAATGCAAAGGGCGCCTGAAGACCCATCCCCGTCCGGACGATATCTGCCTTATGGCTGTACAGAAATGGAGCCTCGATTTCCAACTGCTTTCCGCTCCCTTCATACACAGCCCGGCTGATTGCTTCATGAAATGCTTCTGAAGTATCCGGGTACGCATTTCCCACGCTGTCATCCGCATGCGCCCCATAATATATCTTCTCACATCCATCCGCTAGCGCAACAGACGCCGCTGCCGCCAGAAACAGCCCGTTCCGGAACGGAACATAGGTAGAAACCGGTTTTCCAGTACTCTCCTTAAGCTGGGATGCATATGTGCCCTTGGGAATTTCTCCCCTTCCCTCCAGTAATGTACAGTCTGAACCCGCAAATATCATCCCCATATCCAGTTCCTTATGTCTCACTTGATAATGCTGCGCAATCCTCTGCGCCGCTTTCAGTTCATTGCTGTGCTTCTGCCCATAAGAAACAGACAGGCTTAGCACATTCTCATAGCCATACTTCTCTACGGCAAGCGCCAGGCAGACTGTTGAGTCAATGCCGCCGCTTGACAACACCAGTACTTTCATACATTTTCCTCCAATCACAATCAACCCATACAAAAAAGCAAAAAAAAATCCCGCAAAACGCAGGATTCAATAAAACCGGGTTCCCTAGTTTTGTTTAACGACAGGATGGTACGCCCGGGCAACCGGGCCGAACTGTCTATTCAGCTGTATTGAAATTATATTCCGCAAAACCCAGGATGTCAACTATAAAAAATTTTGTTTTCATACGCTTACGTCTTTACGCAGGAGTTTGACAATTGAATGATAGAAAAACACTTGCAGGCTGCATAATACCTGCTTTTTTTGTATCAAATTCTTTATTCTATTGCATTATATCATAAGTATTGTAAAATATAGGGAAAGGGGCACTTTAACCCACACAAAAACACCAAACACATGATAACTGGAAATTATCCTAAAACAAGTATTAAAGAAAATTCTTAAACTTTTATAAATATTTAATATTTGGTGCTTTTTTCCTTTTATATGCTAAATTTATGCAGGCACAGACCCGATATAAATAATACAATAATAATCTTGTTTACATAGATTGTTAGAAACAAAAGTATCCGCATACAGCCATCAGACGGGCTGCAATGGTATAAAAAGGAGGTTTATATTATGAGCGTATCATCAATATCAGGAGCAACACAGACATATGAAACTACAACTGCTGCCGCTTCTGCTACTGCTGCTAAAGAAGCACAGCAGAAAGAAACAGCAACAACAGAGAAAAATACAGCTGATGAAGTTGTTTATGAAAAAGGTGACTCTAAAAAGAAAGACACTGCTAACCAGATTTATAACAGGGATTCTGTTATTTCAAAGTTAAAAGCAGACCAGAAATCACGCGCAGAGTCAATGAGAAGTCTTGTTGAAAAGTTACTCTCAAAGCAGACTAATAAGTTCAGCATTGCTAACCAGAGTTTATCTTCTATTTTTGGCGAGGCTGCTAAAAACGCTGACCCTGCAACAATTAAGAAAGCACAGGAAGATATCTCTGAAGATGGTTACTGGGGTGTCAATAAAACATCAGACAGGCTTGTAAGCATGGCAATAGCATTAACAGGCGGCGATACAAGCAAGGCAGACGAAATGATGGCAGCTATCCAGAAGGGATATGACAAAGCTACTGCCGCATGGGGCAAAGAACTTCCTGATATTTCCAAGAGGACATTAGAAGCTACAAAGCAGAAAATGGAAGACTGGAAGAATGGTAAGACAACTGCACAGGATTATGCAGAATATCTTAATTAGTTTTTATAATAAGAAACTATATAAGTATGTCAATAATATTTTAACTCAATTACAGCATACCAAAAGATAACATATTTCTTTTCTGGTATGCTGTAAGCTTTTGGTTTTATGATGAAAAAGGGGGGAATAAAATTTTGATATCAGCATTAAACAATTTAACAATACCACAAAGTATAAATAATTATACGCAACAAAATCTTAAGCCAGAAACTACTTATACAGACAAGCCAGAAAATTCCAGTAATAATTCTTTTCTTGGAAATGCTTCTATTGGTAATATTTCTTTATCAGCAGAATACTCCAGCAACAGTTCTTATGATAATCCCATTGTTTCAGTAACTATAAAGTCTGATAATGTAATAGAAAAAATTGATATTAATATTAATTCTGTTAATCCTCAAAACGCCACCACTCTTGAAATGTTCGCTTTTTGTAAATACACTGAAGCAAAGCTTCCTGATTCCCCTATGTTTTTCGCTGCCTGGGAAAAATTAACCCAGTTCCAGGAAATTGCAGAAAAAAACAATATATTTGAACCATCACATAATATCACAGATTGTAAAAACAGTAAAAAAGACTGGGGATTAATGGTAGCTAATGTAAATAAAATTCTAATGCAAAAAGGGGATTATTATGAATTACTAAATGGCAAAAAACTTGAAGGCATATTTTCAGGTGATATTGGTAAATGTTCAAAAAAATATTTAGTATGTGGCGGAAAATTACATGATAACCCAGAAATTGTATATGAAACAGGCGTCTGTAATCTGCCAGGACATATAGATTTAATGTTTTCCAGTACCCGTGAAATAGTATGTATTGACCAGAATTCCTCTGTTATATTGTGGTCACTTTCACTTTCAGAAGAGGAAGCAGAACTAAGTAAATCTTTTTGGTCACTTCCAGAAGCAGACACATATACACCTTATATGGCTGATATAAATTTCTGGAAAAGTTATTTTGATGGCAGTCTTGATTTAGATAAACTGGATGAATTTAATAAAATAACTGAAGATAAAAGCAAAAATAACAGTTTTAACGAAAACTGCCCAGATGAAGTAAAACAGGCATGGGATAAAGCAGAAGAATTATCAGGTTTTAATCCGTTTGGAATTTTTGCTGATGGCAAAATAGAATACTTTTCAGAATACCTTAAACAAATGCTTGTAAACTTTTTACTAGGAACTGATACTAATGTACTTGGCACTACAAAAGAACAGGCGTCTGAATTTGCCAAAACAGCTATTAATACTATTGAGAACAATAATTATAACAGCTATTATAC
>CAJTRU010000073.1 GCA_910579085.1 uncultured Lachnospiraceae bacterium
ATCTTGTATAGTGAATTTGAATTTAAAAAATTGTTTTTAAAAAGTATGTGGACAATAATATTTATTAATATTATAGATGGAATGGTATATAATACTGCTATAATTGTAATTGGTAACTTTGGTATAGATGGTGAAATAATAACTAAGGTATTAACATATATAATAGTATTGATTTTTTTGTTAATATTAAGTAGGTTTGTTAAAGATAAGGTACAATTTGTACACAAAATTTCAGCAAAGTTTTATATAATTTATTTGTTTATTGGATTTGCAGATTATCTTATATTGGCGTTTGTTTTTATAATAATGAGTGAAATTGATAGAAGGGCATTAATTATTTCTATAATTGTTTCCATAAGTATTTTATTACAATATAGTTTTATATTTATAATAACTATAACCAATGAAGGATTGAAGTTCCAACATTATTTGAATAAAAAGTATATTCGTGTTCAACAAGAGAATTATGAATATCTTGAATATAGGGAAGAAGAAACAAAAAAATTTCGGCATGATTATAGAAATCATTTAAATTCATTGCAAATTTTATGTAAAGAAAAGAGGTATAATGATGTCGAAAGCTACATAAATGAGATTTCAGAAAGGTTAAATGGATATAATAAATATATTACTGTCTGTAATAGTTTTGTAGATGCTATATTAAATTATTATTATCAAAAGACAAGTAAAAATAATGTTAAATTTAGTGTATCAGGAAAATTGCCCAAAATTTGTTACATTAATTTATTTGATTTATGTACTATTATATCAAATCTTTTGGATAATGCTTTAGAAGCATTAGAATATATAAGTGAAAACAACAGATATATAGAAATGACATTTAGATATGACGATTTAATGATTTATTGTAATATTATAAATCCATATAATGGAGAGGTAAATATTTATAAAGATGTAATTATATCAAAAAAGAATAATAAAAATCATGGATATGGGCTTAATAATGTTAGAAAAAGTGTTAATCTTTATAATGGAAGCATGGAAATAAAGACAGATAATATGGTTTTTGAAGTTCTAATAGCATTGGTAAACCAAAAGAAATTAGAATTATAAACTATATAGGTAAACTGAATTCTTTCATTTGAGTATTTAACATATGCGTTTGCGCAAATACTATTGAAAAAAGGATATATGCTCTTTATTATGGTATTATCACTCGTAAGGGGAGGTGACGAGGGTGATGCCATATTCATTATCTTTTTTTGAATTTTTTGCTGAACTTGTATGGGGGAAAAGATAAGTACATATTTTTCACTTTATAGTTAGACATTTTTTATTTGAGTTTTTGTTAGTTAGTTTTATTGATAAATATTATAATTATATTAGATATTTCATTATTCAATAAAATTTATTTAAAATGACTAGGTATATTTCTTTAGTTTTGTAGTGATGTTTTATTATTTATTTCTTTAATAGGTATAGTAATTAAAAGTAAGCAAATTGTATTTCTTTTTCTTTGGAAAAGGTAGTACGCACTATGGGAGGAAAGTTTACATGATTTTGTAAACTTTCTTTTCATTTTATTAGGTATCTGGTAAAATATATTTAATCTTGATGTATGTTTATTTTCTTTTCCTATATTTTATCCATGAATTTAAAATATATTGGGCTTAGAATTAACTTAGTGGTAATGCAGAGATATTGCTGTCTGGAAGGAGGGTGGCTTATGAAAATTGCAGTAGTTGATGATGAAAAACTATGGCTTAAAAAGATAGAAAAATTTTTATCTGCTTACTATGGGGATAAAAAGGCAAGTATTTTATGTTACTTGTCAGGTAAAAGCTTTCTTGATGCAAATGAGGAATTTGACATTGTTTTAATGGATATTGAAATGCCTGTGATGGATGGTTTTGAAGCTATAGAAAGGTATAAAACCAGGTTTCCAGATACAATTGTTATAATTCTTACAACACATGATGACCTTGCAAAAAAGGGTTTTATTTTTGAGGCGTTCAGATATATAGACAAGCCTTCTATGGTGTCTGAACTTCCAGAAGCTCTGAAAAGTGCAGAAAGGAAACTTAATAGTGGAAAGACGATGGTTCTTAAAGTTATAAGAGCAAAAGACATTACTGTTAAAATAAAAAATATTGTTTATATTGAAACTATAAAAAGGAATGTAATTGTGCATATAGGACAGGATGCTGTTACATGTGATTCAGCTATTTCAGAAATGGAACGGGCTTTGGCAGATGAAGGATTTTACCGGGTACACAGGTCGTTTTTAATAAATTTAAGATGTGTAGATAGTTTTTGCAAAACTGATATTAAAATGAATAATGGTGATATGGTTATGCTAAGTACAAGAAAATTTACTGAATTTAAAAAACGTCTGATGGAATACCGTTATTATCTTGCAAACGGATAAAAAAATATGGAAATATTTCCAGTCTGCTATTTTTTTCTTAACATAAGATATGTAATTTATGTTAGGATTTATATATTATCTGCCAGGTTTCCAAATATATAAAATAATTTTTGGCTGTGTTTTGACAATTTTATAGGTGTAATTTGTATAAAAGTATTGAGATTGGTTTTAAATATGTATTGTTATATTTTTTATATATTGGTTTAAAGTATAAAAATTGATGGATATATGGATAGTAAATTTTTATTGTTGTATGCAGAGCAGAAGAGTATATGATAAAGCGTATAATTATAATATGCAAGATATCAAATATATCAAATATATGGAGAAGACCTGGCATAGATAATAATACAGGCAGATATAACAAAAGTGTCTGCCTGTATTAGTTGTTATTATATATATTTAGTAATTTAATCTTTTAAGGCTTCCTTTTTCAAAGATGTACTCAGGTGTTATAAATGGAAATTTAATTTCTTCTTCATAATACCAGGGGTCTTCTTCGTGTGCGGGGTTTTTAAGTATATGGAATTCCTGGGCAGGCATATATCCTTGTGCAAGCAGGAAGGCTTTTTTTCCGTTTTTGTTTTTGCATGTATCTGCTACCATGACAACATGTCCAGGACTGCCTCCTTTTATAAATATATCTCCTGTACGTATACTTGCTTTTTTAATTCTTTTTGCCTCTGCTTCCATAGACAAAGTTCCAGAATATGCAAATACCATGCGCATATATTTTTTAAAGGTTTTGTATGAACTGTCTGCTGTTGAAGAATTAATCCAGTATGAACCGTTATCTGATACTTGTATCCGGCTGCCAGCCTGCCATTTGCTGTATTCTGCCAGAAAACCATCAACAAAATGGAATTTTATCCTGTTTTTCTGGTTTGTGTGCCAGAAGTATTCTGCATAAACTCTCATTACAGAGTCAGCGCATTGTTGCAAGTCCTCATTTTCTAAAGGCAGTTTAAAAATTGCGGCATGTGCAGACTGGTTTGCCTTTTTGCTGCCATTATAAAGCAGTACAGGTTTACCATGTTGTTTCATCTTATAGTCTCTTAGAAATTTTTCAAAGCTGTTTTTACTAGCCTTGGTACGTTTATAACCTTTTGGTGTTCTAATTCTTGTAGCAAGTGTATTTCCAGAAGGATTAATTATATTATATTCTTCTTTGGTTTGTATATTATCTGGTTTTTTCTTAATAATAGTTTTATCATTGTTGTTTTCATTTATTTGAATGGTTTGTTTGCTGGTACTTGGGCTGCTGGTATTACTGGCTTTATTGCTGTCTGTAGTATTTAGTTTATAGATAAATATTAAGACAGCAATTAATATAATGGAAAAAGCAGCATATTTTGCAGTTTTGACAATTTTCATTATGTTTCCTCCGTTGTTGCGTTTTATTAATTATTGAAACTATTGATTGCTTTTTTATTATATCATAGTTTTAGCAGAAGTTAATAAAAATTCCTTTTAATAGACAAGGATTTATGTTATAATTATGACTGCAACATATGTTTTGTTTATATAAAAGTTATTAAACATGTATGCGCTTATGCATAGAAAGGGAGGAAAAATGAAATATAGGATTGTTGGAAGTACTATGCCAGCGGTTGAGGTTGTTTTTGATACAGCAGGAGAGTCAATGTACACCCAGTCAGGAGGAATGGCATGGATGTCTGATGGTATTGAGATGAATACAAATACTAATGGCGGTTTCCTTAAGGGTGTAGGAAGAATGTTTGCAGGAGAGTCATTGTTTATGGCTAATTATACAGCAACAAGACCAGGGGCATCTATTGCATTTGCATCAACAGTAGCAGGAGAAATCTTTCCTGTGAATATAGGTGAAACAGGCGGGCTTATCTGCCAGAAAGGTGCATTTCTTTGTGCAGAACCAGGTGTTAACCTGAATATTACATTTACTAAAAAGTTTTCAGCCGGATTTTTTGGTGGTGAAGGTTTTATTCTCCAGGATATTACAGGGAATGGCATGGTATTTCTTGAAATAGATGGTGATAAGGTTATAAAAGACCTTCAGCCAGGTGAGGTTATTAAGGTTGACACAGGTAACGTAGTAGGTTTTGACAAGAGTGTTACATATGAGATAGAAACTGTAAAAGGCCTTAAGAATATTTTCCTTGGTGGTGAGGGGCTTTTCCTTACAAAACTTACAGGGCCAGGAAGGGTTATACTCCAGACACAGAACTTTAATGAGTTTGCAGGAAGGATTGCAAGGATGATACCTTCAAAGTAATTATCTGGAATGATTTTAATTTTTATTTATATTATAGATTAAATAACAAATATATTTTAATAACAGATATTTAAAAATATGCCATAGTATATAACTGGTACTGGCTGCCAGGAATACTATGGCATTTTTAGATATAAAATAGCCGGTTTTAGGGATTGTATATCCATAGAAATAAATATATAAATATGCTTTGCAAGTGGCAGGCAAATACTTTATAATCAATTATATAAACAGAAGTTTGGAGAGGGGTATGAAAACAACAAATTTGTTTTGGTTATTTAGTTTGGTCTTGATAGTAATATGTACAATTATTCCCATAGGCGCGGATTTTTTAAGTATGGAACTGCCAGAGTTTATTATACGGGGTACTGGAATAATTGATTTAGCTGCATTGCTGGTATTGGCATACACAACAGTTAAGAGGCTGAAAGGTAAGAAGTAATAAATTGTGTTTTATATGGGTGTTAAGTGGATGCAGCTTAATTAATTTATATATAAGAATATGTGTTATATTTAAAATTTTATGCAATGGGAAGACTTTTTTTATTGAAAGGGAGATAAAATATAATGGAGGGTAGTTATGGACAAGCTTATTATAGACAGAAAGAAGATAATTGATGAATTTGCAAGTTATACAAGTAATTATGATATTAGTGATGGAAAAATACGCTTAAAGGTGGAACATACTTACCGTGTTGCAGGATTATGTGACAGAATAGCAAGAAGCCTTTGTATGGCGGAAGATGATATTAACCTGGCATGGGCTATTGGTATGCTGCATGATATTGGAAGGTTTGAGCAGATACGCCAGTATGGAACATTTTCAGATGAAGACTCAGTTGACCATGCACATTATGCAACAGAGTTATTATTTGGCAATGGAATGATTGCAGATTATTTTGGAAGTATAAATACGGATGTATACAATTATATAGAAAATGACAGTACAGATGGTAAAGGGTTAAGTGAAAGCCTTGGAATTATTAAAAAAGCTATATATAATCATAGTGCGTACAGAATTGAGGAGGGGCTTGGTGAAAGGGAGGTTTTATTCTGTAATATAATACGTGATGCAGATAAGCTTGATATTTTTAAGGTGGTAAATGATACTCCTTTAGAAAATATATATAGTGTGAATAAAGAAGAAATTTCAAAATCAGAGGTTACGGGTGCTGTTATGCAGGCTTTAAGGGAAAAACATGCTGTATTAAGAAGCCTGAAAAAAACACCTGCTGATTATATTGCTGCATATATTGCACTTGCATTTGAACTGGTATTTCCTGAAAGCTTTTATATTTTAAAAGAGCAAGGATACCTGGATAACCTGCTGGATTTTAAGACAGATAACCAGGACACAAAACGGCAGTTCCAGGAAATAAGGGAAATAATAGAGGAGCATATAACAGAAAAAATAAAATAATATGACTATTGTATACATATGACAAATATAGTATAATTTAAGAACGGGGTAACCGTGTTACAAGGAGGAAAGCCTCCCAGCTTTACATAAGAGGGGAGGTGGTGCGGATGAAGATGTTTACATTCCAGGATTTAATCCTGTTTGCGACGTTTTTAATTACACTGCTTGCCTACATAGACAGTAGGAATAAGCGCAAATAAATAAACCTGCCTTGTACTTGACCGTCGGGGCAGGTTTATAACCAAAACCGGGAGGCTAACCACTTTGTGGGCGGTTGCTCCTTTTATATATTTAATATAGCACAACCAGAAGGTTTTTGCAACAAACCAGATAATAAATATTTACAGAATTACAAGATATATAATGGGAAGGCAGGAATATTTACAATGTATAGATATTTCTGCCTGTTTTATGGTTTAATGCCTTGTACAAGACAGATAATAGTATTATTGCAAATTAATGGTTAAATATTTTTATTATTTAAGGATTACTTAAAATTTAGTTATATGTACAAAATTAGCATTTATACAGAAAATCCAGATAAAACAAGACTTTGACGTGATTTAAAGGTTGTATAAAATAAGATAAAAATGGTTAAAAAATAGTGCGGTTAGCGACAAATAGCGACAAGTATTATACCTGTATTTTGTTTATTTCTGCACGTAGTTCATCAATGTTTCTGTGGCCATAAACTGATTTTTCAACATCATTTCCCAGGCTGTGCCCCATTAACAGATGTTTGGATAATTCATCTATCTTGTATTTGTCACACAGCCAGGAAAATGTATGGCGGCAGTCATGTGGTGTGTGTTTTTTGCCAGATGCCGTTGTATTGATACCTAATTGTTCTAATACGGGGTAAAAAGATTTCAACCTGAAATAGTTAGCCTTAAATGCTTCAGGGGTAAAATTAAGGGCATATGGGAGTATTGATGTATGTATTGGCACAATCCTTCCTTTGCCTGCTCTTGTCTTTACACCGCCTTTGAAATATTTTTCTTTATGGTTTATTTCTATTGTTTCAAAAGCCTTTATGCGGAAACCGCTGTAAATCATTATAAGGATAAATTGTATGGTTTCATTGTCCTTGTTGTTCCACAGGATATCCAGTTCTTTTTGGGTAAATGGTTCTCCACTTTCATCATCATCTGGTATATTGATTTGGATAAATTCAGAATAATCTTTATCTGTTATGTCATTTTCTTTTGCAAATTTGTACATTTGCTTAAAAAGTGTGACAATAAGTTCAAGGCTTGAATGTTTCAGAGGGCAGAGGTCTATTATACTTTGCAGGTCATACTTACGCAGTTCTTTAAATTTTTTATTATGCAGTGCGGAACAGTTTTTAAATGCAGCTTTTGTTGAATCTATGGAAGCCTGTGAATATTTTTTCTTTTTATTGTCTATATACTTTGCCTGGAAATATAATTCAAACAGTTCTGCAAATGTTATATTTTCATGTGCCAGGTCATAAGGGTTTGAATTAAAAGACCTTAATGCGTCAAATGCTTTGTACCAGTCTTCATAATATCCTATAGCTGGCTGTGAAACAGGAGAACCATTAAGGTTAAATTCCTTTGTTGGAGGGTATGCTGCAAATGGCCTGGAACGGTTGCCAGAAAGTTTCTTGATGCATCCAAAGCCGTTTGGCAGCTTTTTATATTTCCTGCGCTTTTTAGGCTTGCGTTTCTTTGGTTCTGGCTTGCCTGGTTCTGCAAGGCTGGCGGCGTTAAGTGAAAAGCTGGCAGGGCATCCACAGTTAGGGCAGGCAGATGCTTTATCAGATACTACATGGTTACATTCAATACAGTTTAACAGTGCCATAAGTACCATCCTTTCTTAAAAAAAGTGTAAAAAAATACACCCATTATTGAAAAAAGTGTAATAAAGTGGTACAATATAAATGCTTTTAAGATATATAGCATTAGCATCTTATACAGCCTTTGTGGTTCAGCACAAAGGCTGTAGTATTTATTGTACCATATGGTTTATATATTTTTATTGTAAAATAAACTTAACCCTTACAGAAGTCCGCTGGAAGCATAATTGGGATTATACTGTTTTTAAAATCTTTAGTATTATTTGTAATAATACAATCTATGCCGTTTCTTCTGGCAGCGGCATATTGCACACAGTCTTCAAAATCATTCCATTTTAACATCATGGCAGTAAGGATATCATTTTCAATAACAGGGATTATGCTGGTAATTTTTAGTATTTTTTCCATAATTCTATATGATGTATTAGAATTATGTGTTTCTTTATGGATAATATAAAATAAATCTGTTGCAGAAGAAGCAGTTATTAATGCTATATCTGAATTGTTGCTTATCCTTCTGAATACATCAGCAGACACAGCAGCATTTGCACGGTTAAAGACTAAATCAAGGATTACATTTGTATCAATCAGTAGTTTCATAACGTCCATTTATCCTTTCAGCTTTGTATTCATCAAATGTCTTTCCAGAATCTGGTACAGAACCAGTTATACTGTCCAATATATCCTCAATATTTTCATCCATACCAGGTGTTTTTCTGGTATCATGCTGTGAGCGTATAAATTGTATATAACTGTACACCTTTTCTACTTCATTTTCAGGAAGCGTATTTAATAACTGTATAGATTTTTCTAAAGATGACATAAATTAATACCTCCTTGTTTAGTAATTAAATTACGTTATTTTTTGGAAATTTCCTTTTTTGCATATTAAACCATGATTATTGTCAAACATGCGAAAAAAGCATTACAAGTTATTGCTGCTGTGCTTTGTCGGAATCGTAGGATTCAATAACTTTTCCTGTTTTGGCATTTATATAGTCAAGATGTATATTATCAACTTCTGCGCCATTAAAAATATTATACATTCCGCCAAGCATATAAAAAACCAGGCTGGACATTGTTTCAGATAAATCTAGTTCCTTAGATTTTGTGGTGATTTCAAATGATGTAAAATCATCATTTGCTTTAATATCTGTAAAGTTTGGGTAATCTTCTGAACCAATCATCTTTTCTAATTGTTCATTTGCATTATCAGTCATTTCCTGCATTAGTTCTTTGTGCTGCGATTTAGTCATAATATATGTAGCACTTCCATCTTTATTAAGTGTTATTGACTTATAACCGCTTTCTTTTGCTGCTTTATCAAGTTCTTTTTGTGTAGTTTCTCCTACAAATTCAGCAGGCACTTTAAACTTTACATTGAAAAGGTTCTTTTCGACTTCAACATCGCCTATTGCATCTAAATCATCCAGGCTATCTGATGAAGTATCTTTTGGTTCTTCTGTATTTGCGAGTGGAGTATCTTTTGGTTCTTCTGTACTTAAAGATGGAGTTGTTTTAGTATCCTGGGTGCTTGATGGGCTAGTATCAGACTTATTGCCACAGCTTGAAAAAATAATTGATGAAGCTATTAATAATATAAGTAATTTGTTTCTCATAGTAGTTCCCTCTTTGTGTTATTAATCAGTTTACTATTAGTCGAGAAGGCGGTTTCCTGTTTTTCGTATAACAGATTTGCCTTTTATTTTGATAGTACCTTTCTTTTTGGATATTTTGTAACTGTTAGTTTTATTATTCTTTTGTAATTTACCATATATAAAGGTTTTGTTCTTTTTATTGCAAAAAAGACCATTACCAGTACCAAAGTCGATAACTACATATTCAAATTTGTTTCTGTTCTTAATATAGTATCTATAAAGTTGTTTTAAAGATTTATCATCACATGATATTTCAGCAGCTATAATACGTAAATATTTGCCGCTTTCTGGTGCAAGCAATGGACGTTCCTGTGTCTGGCTGGCAAATGGGTTAGTTACCTTTGCGCAGGTTTTAACTGGAATAAAGGTGATAATAAATGCAATAGAAAATAACATACAGGATATTTTAATTATTTTTTTCATAGAAGAGCCTCCTTTTACCCTTAACAAGTGGTATTTTTAATAGTTTAAAAATAAATATAATTTAATCAGTTAAGTTTAATGCAGCATGATTCCACCATTCATCTGCAAGATTAGGTGTATTTTCCCATAGTACATTGTCAAAAATTATTTTTTTAATAGTCTTCTTTTTATATGTTGCTTTAATAACTATCACATCTTCTTTATTTCCATATTCATCTATCAATGGATAAACTACATTAAAATCAACACTAGTATTTATTACGGGCTGTATAGATTTTAAAATATTAAACATATCTAAATACATACCTTTAATTGTCATTTTATTTGTAAGGTTTTCTGTTCCTTTAAATTTTATTAAAGAAAAATTATTATCTGGGACATAATTAAAAGTATCTAAATTATCAGCACCTATAGCATCTTCTATTGCCAGTCTTATGGTATCCTCTTTTGATGGCTTAGGGGTAGGTTTTGGAGTTGTTTCAGTTTTGATGTCATCTTCGTTTTCTGTTTTTTGAGGAACAGGATATAATTGTTCATCTTCCCCTAAAAAATTATTATCAATAACTTTTGAAGTAACACCATCTTCCAAAGAAACAGTGTATTCATTAAGGGATATCCATACAGAAAAGGTATTATCTGAATTTTTCATAATTTTGGTTATAGTATCTGAAATACCACAATCAATAAGTGTCAAAAAAATTTCATCTGCCTGTTCAGGAGTTACATTCATATTTTTTTTTATATTTTTTATAGATTCTGGATAATATTCATATTTTTGGGACAACTCATCATATCTTTTGGAGATGGTATCAGAACCACAGCTAGTTAAAAATAAAGATAATGCTATAGGAAAAATAATAATTTTTTTTCTCATGTTTACTCCTTTTTTCTTCATACTTGGTAATTTAATTACATTGTTTTTGAAAATGAATTTATAATTGTATATATGCCCACCTTGAAAGGAGCAGTTTACATATGTACATAAAATATATACATTATTTTGATAAAAAAATATCTGCACTGTATTACAGGTCAGCAAATACACTTTATTATAATGTTAATTTTAAAGCTAAGTTCAAACTTATTGTAATTAAATAACATAAATTTAGGGTGGAAGTTATCTTGCTTTTGAACGCAATTTTTTAATATCTATAGGTGGGTAAAGCCTTTCTAGTTCTTCGACTGTATCTGGTGCTTCATCATAGATATTGTTTGGTTCTGGGTTTTGTTCTGAAAATGCATTTTTAAATACAGAATAGACGGCTTCCCGAACTTTAGGGTCTAATTTCATAAAACCTAAAATAAGCTTTTTTTCAATGTCTGTCAAATTATTGGATTTTGCATAATCATCTAAAGAAAAAAAATCTTCTTCTATGAACATTTCACCAATACCAGTTCTTAGCCACTCTTCATTTACATTAAATTCTCTACAAATAGATTTGATTATAGCATCAATGGGTTTGTTACGTCCTGTTTCATAATTAGCAAAAGAATTTCTTTTTATGCCAATTCTGTCAGCAAATTCTTGTTGTGTAATGTCTAATTTTTTTCTAAGCTTTTTTAAACGCTCATTCAATTTTATTTACCTCCTTCTTGTATCTATTATAAGCAGAAATAGTGTTGATGTCAACAAAAAGTGCTAAAATCAACAAAAAGATTATTGACATTTGCTTTTATAGCACTTATAATAGTCTTAACAGCAACAAAAAAGAAAGGAGGTTTTATTATGGCAACTACAAGTGTTCTCTTAAAATCAGAAGATAGAGCAACAATAGATAAATTTGCTGCTTTTATTAAATCATTAAATAATGATGAAAAAAATTCAATGTTGTATTTTATTGAGGGTGCAAATTTTACAAAAAATCTATATGAAACTGAAAAGACAAGGGAAATATTAATAAATGCCAAACCAGTTGGAAATACATCATAAAAAATCTTGCACTTTGACAATTATATTACAAAAAGGGGTGTGTTAAATAGATACGCAAAATAAAAGAATAGCAGATGCTAAAACTGTATGGGATGGCAGAATGAATCCAGAGAAGGTGTGTAAGCCTTATGGTTACACATATGACGAAAAAGCAGGAATTCAAATTATGATAGAGAAACTTAAAATTGATAATCCAATGGATGTTTTTTGCCAAAAAGGAGGTGGCTTTGACTGTATTTATCAAAAATAATTGAAGTGCTGGGCTACATAAGGGTAATCGGAAGTGTGTTTTTAAGCATTTATATTGTTTGCCAGATACACCAGGAGAAAAAGAAAAATCCACAAGACCACATTAAAATAAGGTTATTGCGGATAGAGGCAGTTGCTTGGATGGTCATGGCAACAATGTTTAGTATTGGTAAAAATAATAACGCAGATATTAAATTATTAGAAAAATATCACTATGAAGAAACTAGAGCGTTAGGAAACCAACATGTAGTATTGGGGAAACATCATGCAGAATTGAGTAAACAGCATGTAGAATTGAGTAAACAGCATATAAAACTAGAAAAGAAATGCCTGGAACTAGAAAAGCAAATCGAAGAATTAAAAGGTGGTAATAACAAGGAAAATTAAAAATGCTGCCCTTACAGATAAAATGAAGGGGCAGCACTTAACTTATGAAATAGCAAACTTATTACTCCCTTTTCGGAATTGTGTACCCAGTGAATAAGAGTCTATAAATATGCAGAAGAAAGGGAACTACTTCCCCTCTTCTTGTTCTTTTTTTAAGGCTTCCATACCAAGACGAATAAGTTCCAAAGTAGCAGCAGAGCGACTTGGATAACGATTTTCAAAACGAAAATCATCAATCTTTTTTAAAAGTTCCTCATCAACAATAACAGTATAACGTGGTTTTTCTGTTGGCATTGCTGTCACCTCCTAGTTCATATCATACATAGGTTCATACAATATGTCAATATGAACTTTTTTGAAATAAAGGGTTGACAGGTTCAGAACCTATGAACTATAATGAAAACAAGTTCAGAAGTTCAGAACTGGAAAGGAGTGATTTTATGGCAAGTAAACTTAAAAGAATGACATTTGTTTTAACACCAGAAATGGAGCCGTTACTGGATGGAATTAAGAAAGAAATGTTCTACAACTGTTCTCAGTCTGAAATGATTAGAACATTGGTAGATGCAGGGTTGAACGCAATTAAAAACGACAATCAGCGCAACCCTACGAAGCAACTCGTATAGATATACACGGAAAGTGAGGTAAATATACAGTGGGAACACTTTTCCGAAAAGGGAGACTTATTAAAAGCTATGTTTATTACATATGCACAGATAACCTGTTAATGCACTACTTGTAACATACACCACAAGGCTTTAATTTTAACTTGTTTTTAGCCTTTTTAAGAGTAGTTTTCTTGATATGTTTGCTACGTTTCAGTGTCCAGCAGTTCCTGCCAGAGTGGTAGGCATAACTTGAACCAGGTACATAGTAAACATAAGTCTTGGCTTCTGTTATTGCCACAGCATCAGGGTTTATGGCTTTGCCATAAGGTGAAATGACAAGTGCCAGACACAGTGAAGAAACTATAAAAAGTTTTTTAATCATTTGGATTCCCCCTTTTATATTCATACTTAGTAGTACTATTATAGGATATTAGAAACAGGTGGCAAGGGGGGATAGGTGGTTATCCTGGGCAGTTATAAAAGGAGATATAAATGTTTACCAGGAGAGGGGAACAATCAATTATATGTGATAAATGCACAAGGTAGTCAATATTAAAACGTAATGAAAAGAAAAACCAGTGCCAGAAGATACATGTTTATGTTTTGGAAAAACATATAAAGTAAGTGTTTGTTATAGAAAGTAACAGAGTAGTATTACCAGAGATGGCAAATATGTGGACAGAAAGAAAAGGGAAAGCAGATATGGGTTTTGGTATTTTGACAATACAGGATTGTATTGATATGTATATGAATGGACTGGGATATGTGGTAATAAATGCTGGCAAAGTTATGGCAGTCCACACCAGAAAGGGAGGCAGGCATGGAAAACAACAGAGTACCATTACCTGTTGCGGCAAAGGAACTGGATATGTCACTGGAAAGGGAAACGAATGTCAAGGGATAATTTAAAGAAAGCCCGCCAGAAGGCAGGCATGACACAGAAGCAGGTAGCGGAATACCTGGGGACAAGTGAAAGATACTATCGGTTTATTGAATCAGGAACAAGAAATGGCACTTTTGAAGTATGGGATAAATTAGAGGATTTATTTGGAGTCCATCAAAGAATCCTTAGGGAATTTTCTTCCGACTAATTCATCAAGTGAAACGTTAAAATGGTCAGCAAGTTTGATTAGGACAGATAACTCTGGTTCTCTTGCACCTAATTCATAGTTTCGGTATCCACGTACAGTAATTCCTAAAAATTCAGCCATTTGTGCTTGGGTGCAATTAAGCATAAGGCGCAGTTGTTTTAATTTTTTTGAAAAATTCATAAAACCTCCTAAAAAGTATTGACAAGGAACATTATGTTCCTTATACTGTAGATATGATTTTAGGAACATTATGTTCCTATACTATATATTTATAATAATATTTTATTTTACCATGTATTAGAAGGAGGTTGCAAGAATGTTATCAGATAAAGTACAGAAACTGGAACTTGAAAACAAAAGATTGTCAACAATAATAGCAGACATAACAAAGTTAGATGCTCCAAAACCAAAGTATTGTGAACAATGCAAACATTATATGCAGCATTATGGAAGGGACGAATATGGCACATTTTTCATGCTCTATACAGGACATTGTATCTGTGGAGTGCCAGCAGGAAAACGTAAGGGGAAATTAAGCCTGACACCAGAAGATACGTGTTTATGTTTTGAAGAAAAGATATATAAAGGAAGTGGACAGTATGGAAAATAACAGAGTACCATTACCTGTTGCGGCGAAAGAATTAGGCATGTCACAGCAGGCAGTAAGGGAACACATGAAGCGTAAAGTTATTGATATAGGTTATGTCCTTCCAGGCGTAGAAGGCAAAAGAAAAAACTATTTAATCTACAGGGACAAACTTGACAGGTTTCTTGGCAAAGCCTAGTTGTCCTGTCCCTGATGCCGTCAGAAGCATCAGGGGCATTAAGGCATGGCCTGTGTGCGTGCCATGCCGCATAAAAACGTTTCAGTTCCTTAAAATTTATTACATTCTTACTTTGGCACTATACCATTTTTATATAAAAACGCACACAAACCCCTGGCAGGTTAATACAGCCAGGGGAAAGAGTCTGGTTATTTAAGGAAGGATGGTTAGGAAATGTATTCAGTACCTATGGGGATACCGCAGTTTTACAACAAGTGTCTGTCTGGGGTATGAATGAAAGAATATATAAAGATGGGAGGGTTACAGGTAATGGCAAGGACAAAGATAATACCGCCAGAAGGGCTGTTAAGTGATTTAGAGTATACCAGCGTAATCGTAAGCTATTCCAATGGTATTGACAGCACAGGGGCACTTTATTGGGCAATAAAACACTTCCCTAAAGAAAAAATATACCTGCTGTATTGTGATACAGGCTGTGAATACCCAGAAAATACAGCGTTATTCTATAAAACAGCGGAATTCATAGGGGTTAAACCAATATTATTAGCAGATGCAAGAGGTTTTTTAGGATTGTTACTAAATGAACGTTTCAAGTTCTCGGATATGAAAAACCGCTGGTGCACAGCATACTTAAAAACTGCTGTGACTGATAAATGGATACGCCAGAACAGGAAACAGCTGGGTACCAGGTGTTTATTTGTATCTGGTGAACGCAGGGACGAAAGCAGGGGAAGGGCAAAGCTTCCAGAACTGGAGTATCATAGCACTACATTAAAAACAAAACGTATAGCAGATTTTACCTGTCACTGGTACAGGCCATGCCTGGATTACGAAAAGGGTAAAATGTTTGAACAGGGAAAAGAGCTTAAGTTAGAGCCGCATCCATGTTATGGATATATTGGCAGGTGCAGCTGTATGTTCTGTATGTTTATGCCAGAGCGCCACGCCGCAGAGAACATAAGGAGATATCCAGAAATAGCGGCAGGATATGTCAGGGCGGAAATGAAAATACAGCACACATGGAAAAAAGCTAAAAGCCTGCAAAGCGTATTCAATGAGTGTATGGACATAGATGATATAGACGGAGATATGAAGCAGGAATACAAGCAATTAAGCATGTATACATGATTTATCCAGGATTTGTCCAGTATGTAACAGCAGGCTTGTTCTTTCAACGCTGGAATATTGTTATATATGCGGGCAGTCAATAGACAGGAGTGTTGCGGATGAAACCAGTACATGAATTATATGCTGTTGCATCAGACTTTGGACTTCTGCTTGAAGGACATATAAAAAGTTTAAAAAAGTACAAAGAAAAGATGTACAAAGAAAAAGATGCCAGCATACTTAAAAGCATTTCAAAAACCCTTTCTGTAATGGAAGGTGATATCAAAGAATACAGGGAATGGGCAGAACGTGAAGCAGAAACAATGGAAAAATAATTTTCATATAATGTTTTTCTTTAATTAAAAACAGAACGGGA
>CAJTRU010000074.1 GCA_910579085.1 uncultured Lachnospiraceae bacterium
TGCTATATTCACGATTAATGTTTTTAATAGAAATTTATTTTGAATTATATTCTCAAATAGCCAGTTTGTCAATAATAAAACCCCAATTTATAAATTATATTTTTACAGCACACTCCTAAATATGAATTATAAGCCGTCAGATTTTCCGTCATTAATATATGGAAAAAATACAAAAAAATTTGTTTATTCTACTGTACAGCTAAATAATTAAATTCCTCTTTTTTTCTGGTTATTTCTTTAATATCTAGTATTTTATTCTTTTTTAGTTATATGTATATATATGTCGTTTTTATAATAGTTTTAATATTTATTGTATTAACAGAGCACTTTAAATTAACAGTTTTATGTTATTTTACTTAGTTTTTCTTTTTTATTTCCTTTTATTTCCAATTTCGTGAATATAGCACCTTCACGAAATGTACTGGTGTAATATTTTTAATCTGCCTGCACCATCCCTTATATTACAGGGATATTACAAACAGATACCTTAATAAAATCCAGTCTGGATATTACAGTTTGACGGCTTTCAAACCAGTTTAAGCTAAACTTGTCCCATATATGCCTGGAAAAATATTATATTACACTATATTGTTCTGTCCACAATATTACTTGCTATTTAATTATATTTATTTGTAGATGGAATAATTAACCTATGTTATCAGTTGTAAAGCAAAAAATATCAAAAAAGATGCTGCATTTATAAATTAACCTTAACGCTTTTGCCTGCGCTTATAAGGTTTTTAACAGATATTTCCAGCTTTACAATTGATATATAAGAAAGTTAATTTATAAAAAGAAAGGGGAAATATTTATGTTTTTTAAACAGAAAAAAGAAACAAAACGAAAAACCAGTTTCTTTATGGCGGCTGCATTAGTTTTTTCACTTATACCAGCACCACCAGTGGCAAATGCAGAAAATTTACCAAATGCAAAATTACAAGGAAATGTTAATAATGCAACTATAGAAATTAATGGCACAGAAGCAACATCAGGAGCTTCTATTTTATTAAAAAATGGTACAGCAACTATTACTGTTAAAGCAGATGATGGCTATATGTTTAACTCAGTAAGTGATGTAACATTGCAGACAGAAATTACAGGAGAAGCAAGTGGAACAACTGAACCTTCCACTACACCAAGCGGAAGCACTATATCTCCAGCACCAAGTGATACTCCATCTGGAAGCCCATCTTCAGAACCTGGCACTGATGCAACAGCCAGTCCAACTGTTGAGCCAACAGAAAACCCAACTGCTGAACCAACGAACACTCCTTCTGTCCCACCGGCAACAGAAGCTCCTTCTGCTTCTCCATCTGCACCTGCTTCACCTTCTAGTGCAGCTGCTAACGGAACGGATGGAAATTCTGCTGGAACTGCTGCATATTCCCTTAGGGAAGCTGTTACTGGTACTCTTGATTCAACAAAAACTATTATTACTTTTACCCTGGAAAGTATTACACAGGATATTTTAATCAAGTTATCAGGCAGTGCAAAAGCAGACACCCGGCAGTTTAAAGTAACATTTAAAAATGAACTTGCTAAAGCAAATTATGAAGCTGTATGTGATGGAAAAACACTTAAGGATGGCAGCAGTGTAACTGGAGGAAGTATCGTTTCTCTTAAGATTAGTCCAAAGGAAAGATGTGTTTTTAAAGAAGCACCTGTAGTAATGGTAAATGACATTAAGGCAGAACTTACACCAAATGAAGCAAATACTTCTTACAACGTAAAAAATGGCATAAAAATAACATCAGATACAACAGTAGCTATTTCAGGTAAAGCATATGAAAAGTATGATGTAACTATTAAAGATGCTTCTAGCACACTTAAAAATGCAGTTCTTACAGCTACATACAACAACAAAGAGTTTACGGGCGGTGAAGTTTTAGAGGAAGATGCTGTTATCCTTAAAATAACACCAAATGCAGGCCATGCATTTACTGAAACTCCTGTTGTCAAAGCAGGTACAGAAACTGTCCCATCTTCTGCTTTTGAAATAGGCGCTGGTGGTGCTTATAATGTAAATGTAACAATTAAAGCATCTACAGAATTATCTGTTTCAGGTACAGCAGAATTACAAAAATTAACAGATGCCAGCCCAGATGATAATGCAAATAATGCCAGCCTGGCAGAAACAGACTTTACAGATAACAAAGTTATTGAAAGCTTTTTAAATGCATTTACTAATAATAAAGATATTGATGACAGCCTGGCAAATGAAATTAAAAATGCAGTAAGTAAAGATGAAGCATATATCCAGGCAGCACTTAGTGTAACTGGTGCATCAGCAGAAGCTAAAACAGAAGCAGCTAGTTTAATTAAAAATAACACCAGCCTTGGAATTGATGCGGCTAATCTTTCAGACGGCAACGCAGCTTTCCTTGATATTACACTGGCAAGCATTTGTAAAAAAGTTTCTGATAATTCAACAATGGCATCAATTGTTGTAGAAGAACTTGATAATAAAATAGCTGTTACTATGTCTTTGCCAAATTTCACAGCCATACCTTCTGGAAAAGACAGAAAATATATTGTTATAAGAATTCATGGTTCAAAAGCAGAGAAACTTCCTGATACTGATATTACAGTTACAGAAACAAAAATCAAGTTTTTAAGTGATAAATTCTCTACTTATGTTATTACATTTGAAGATACAGATAAAACTACAAATACACCTGCGCCTGGCAATACAACAAAACCTGTAATACCTCCTGCATACAATCCTGGAGGGAGCAGCAGTGCATCCACTGCTACACCAGTACCGAGTGCTACACCAGGAACAGAGCCAACTAAAACACCAGATAGCACAGCAAGTCCTGCACCTGGAACTACAGATACTACAGCACCATCAGAAAAACCAGCAGAACCAGGTACAACAGATAAACCTGATGCTACACCAGAAACAACAAAACAGCCATCAAAAGATAATGGTGGTTCTTCTTCTAAAATAAAAGTTGGCAAGAATGTTACTATCAGTAATACAAAGTATAAAGTAACTTCAGTAAGTGGTACTAAAGCAGTCCAGTTTACAGGCACAAAGAAAAATATTAAAAAAGTAGTAATCCCATCAACTGTTAAGGTTGGCGGCAAAAAGTTTAAAGTAACATCTATTGCCAATAATGCGCTTAAAGGCAATAAAAAGATTACAAAACTTACAATAGGTGCAAATATTAATAAAATTGGCAAAAATGCTTTTAATGGCTGTAGCAGCTTAAAGAGCATAACAATCAAATCCAAAAAACTTACAGCTAAAAAAACAGGCAAAAACGCTTTTAAAGGAATTAATAAAAAAGCAGTTATAAAAGTGCCTAAAGCTAAAATAAAGGCATACAAAAAGATTATTAAAGCCAAGGGTGCACCTAAAGCTATAAAAATCAAAAAATAATTTATAATGTACCTTTACATGCAGTATCTTGCAAGGCAGCTAAAAGCCCCGTCCATACAGGCGGGGCTTTACTATTTACTTTTTACAGGCTTCCTTTTGTAGAAAGTACACCTGCAATTCTATTATCAAATCCAAGTGCCATGTCAAGGGCTTTTGCAAATGATTTGAATGTTGCTTCAATTATATGATGGTTATTTACACCATCAAGCATTTTAATATGCAGGTTCATTCCTGCACTATAACTTATAGCATAGAAAAATTCATGAAGCATTTCTGTATCAAAATCTCCTGTCTTTGGCACAGTCAGGTCTGCATTAAATACAAGATATGGACGTCCTGATAAATCAAGTGCACATAACATAAGCACCTCGTCCATTGGAAGTATACATTCACCAAAGCGCTTAATACCCTCTTTGCTTCCTGCTGCTTCCTTAATTGCCTGTCCTAGCACAATGCCTGTATCTTCAATGGTATGGTGCGAATCAACATACAAATCGCCTTTTACAGATACTTCCAGGTCAAAAAGCCCATGCCTTGCAAAGCTGTTAAGCATATGGTCAAAAAAACCAATACCTGTATTTATATCTGCTTTGCCTGTACCATCAATATCCAGTTTGATTTTAATATCCGTTTCCCCTGTTTTCCTGGAAACGCTAACACTACGTCCCATATATAATCTCCTTTTTACTTTTCAAACCTTACCGCTATTGAATTAGCATGTGCTGTAAGCTGTTCAGATTTTGCAAATTCTTCAATATCAGTGTGTATTTCTTCCAGCGCTTCCCTGGAATATGAAATTATGCTTGTTTTCTTTACAAAATCATCAACTGATAATGGAGAGAAGAATTTAGCTGTTCCGTTTGTAGGCAGTACATGGTTTGGCCCTGCAAAGTAGTCTCCAAGTGGTTCACTGCTGTATTCCCCAAGGAATATTGCCCCTGCATTTCTTATCCTGGTCATTACGTCAAACGGATTTTTTGTAATAATCTCAAGGTGTTCTGATGCTATTTCATTAGCTGTTGCAACTGCCTCTTCCATATCTTTTGCTATAAGTATATAACCATATGACTCAAGTGATTTCTTTATAATTTCACTTCTTGAAAGTTCTTTTACAAAACCATCCACTTCATCTGAAACTTTCTTTGCAAATTCCTCACTTGTTGTAATAAGTATAGCTGATGCCATTTCGTCATGTTCTGCTTGTGACAGCAAATCTGCTGCAACATAACGTGGGTTTGCAGTTTCATCAGCTATTACAAGTATTTCACTTGGGCCTGCTATGGAGTCAATGCTGGCATGTCCGTAAACTGCCTTCTTGGCAAGTGCTACAAATATATTGCCAGGCCCTGTTATCTTATCTACTTTTTTAATGCTCTCTGTACCATATGCAAGTGCGCCTATTGCCTGTGCACCACCTGCTTTATATATGCTGTCCGCACCTGCTTCATTTGCTGCTACTAAAGTCATAGGATATACTTTACCATCAGTTCCAGGAGGCGTTACCATTATAACTTTGTCAACACCTGCAACTTTTGCTGGTACAATATTCATAAGTACAGATGACGGGTATGCTGCCTTGCCGCCAGGAACATACACGCCAACCCTTGATAATGGTGTAATCTTCTGCCCAAGGATTGTACCGTCTGGTTTACTGTCAAACCAGCTATAATGTACTTGTTTTTTGTGGTAATCATATATATTTGCAAGTGATTTCCTTATAATCTCTACAAGCCCTGGGTCAACTTTTGTGTATGCTTCCTCTATTTCCTCACTTGTAACTTTAATATTTCCTGCATTAATCTTTGCCTTGTCATATTTTTCTGTATATTCAAATAATGCCTCATCTTTTCTTTCCCTTATATCTTCCAGTATCTTATTTACTTTTTCTTCATATTTCCCATACTGGCCAGGGGTTCTTTTTAAAAGATTTTGCAAAATATTTTTGCGTTCTTTTTCAGTTATTTTAACAATTTTCATTCCTGTTCCTCCATTTCTCTGGTGCAGTGCGTGCTATAAAACCTATTCTGTTATTACCTTTTTTAAATCATGTATAAGTTTTGTAATACGTTCATGCTGCATTTTCATACTTACTTCATTTACCACAACACGTGCAGAAAGCGGACAGATTTCTTCTAAAACCTCAAGGCCATTTTCTTTAAGGGTAGAGCCTGTCTCCACAATATCAACTATAACCTCTGAAAGCCCCACTATTGGCGCAAGTTCCACTGAACCATTAAGCTTAATTATCTCTGCTGTCTGGTGCTTGCAGTTAAAAAAATAATCTTTTGCAATACGTGGATATTTGCTTGCAACCCTTATAAGTGAACCATCATTTAACTGTTCCCTTGCGCTTGCAGGCCCTGCCACACACATGCGGCATTTGCCAAAACCAAGGTCAAGCACTTCATAAAGCTTTCTGGCTTCCTCAATAATTGTGTCCCTTCCAACTACACCAATATCTGCTGCACCAAGTTCTACATATGCAGGCACATCTGCCGCTTTTGACAGGAAAAATTTATATCCAAGTTCTTCATTGGTAAATATTAATTTCCTTGTCTTGTCGTCCTTCATTTCTTCGCATGTTATGCCAATTTGCTCCATTAGCTTAAGCGTATGTTTCGCAAGCCTTCCTTTTGCCAGTGCAAATGTTATATATCTCATATTTCCTCCATGCCATTTACAGGCTGTTCCAATCTGTTAAAAATGCTGTCCCACATTCCATTCTTCTACATTGTCCTCTGATTTCAGGTAAAGCACCCTTTCAGCTCCCATGCGTTTCGCATATTCCTTATATTCTTCTGCCTGTTTTTGGGAAGATTTGCGGACAAGCTGTATAATACTGCCCTGGCTGCGCATCCTTTCTGCCTCTTTCACTGCCATGTCCCTTAAAGACTGTGGATAAAGAAGAATTGTCCCCTGCATTATTTCCGTATCAAGCAGCTTCTGGCGCGAAAGTGCTATAATAAGCTGGTCGATTACTATTGCAAGGCCTATAGCTGGTGCATCTTTGCCAAACTGGCTTACAAGGCCGTCATACCTTCCGCCTGTGGCAACTGCTTCACCATTTCCATAAGTATATGCCCTGAATATTACACCTGTATAATAGCTGTAGTTACTTAACATGCTTAAATCTATTGTAATATAATTTCCAAATCCATAAGAACCAATAATATTTTCAAGCTTTTTAAGGCGTTCAACTGCTTTATATACTTCTTCACTTTTTGAACGTGCTTTTACAAACTCTACTGCTTCATCAAGATTGTTTAACATTTCTGGCATTTTCAGGAAAATTTCTTTAAGCTCTTTTGAAACAGTAAGGTTATCAAGCAAATCTTCAACACCAAAAAAGTTTTTACTTTCAATAAGGTTTCTAAGTTTTGCTGTTTCCTTTTCTGAAAAACCAGCTTCTTTTACAAGCCCGTTAAAGAAACCAGCATGTCCAGCCTCAATCTGGAATTCCTTTAGGCCGCTTTTTAAAAGACACTCAATAGTAAGTGCTACCATTTCCGCATCTGCATCAGAACTGCCATCATTATAAAGCTCTGCCCCTGCCTGTGTAACCTCTTGTAACTTACCTTTATATTTTCCTGTATTTACAAATGTATTGCCAATATAAGACAATCGTATCTGCATATGTTCATCTTTATAATACTTTGCAACACACCTTGCTATTGGAGGTGTCATGTCAGGCCGCAGGACAAGTGTATTATTTCCCCTGTCAAAAAACTTAAACATTTCATTTGATGCCACAGTTCCTCTTTCTTTGCTGAATATATCAAAATATTCAAAAGCTGGTGTCTGTATATCCCTGAAACCATATGAAGAAAGCACCTCATGTACAGCAGACTGGATTTTAAGCTTATTGGCACACATCACACCATAAATATCCTGGACACCCCCGGGAGTGTGCAAAAGTTCCGCCCCATTACTGTCCCATTCCATATATATATCCTGTCCCATCTGTCCTAATTCCTCTCTATATGCTTTATATCCAGTTACTCTGTTTTAACCGCAATTTTTTCTACAATTCCTATCTTGTTTATGCTGCCTGGAATATTATTAAAATTTTACCTGGCCCATGTTTTGCATAATACATTACTTACAGCTCTTTATTTGTCATAAATACCTGTAGGGCTTTCTGCTTTTGGGTCATAACCTTTTTCGCGGAGTGCATTAATTATCTGCTGTTTATGCTCATGGCCAAATGCTTCAAGCGTAATTGTAAGTTCTACTGCTGCATTTCTGTTAATGCTTACAAACTGGTTATGTTCAAGCCTTATAATATTACCATTCATTTCTGCAATAACATTTGCCACATTAACAAGTTCGCCTGGCCTGTCCGGAAGCAGGACTGCTATTGTAAATACACGCCCTCTCTGTATAAGCCCGTGCTGTACAACAGAAGAAAGTGTTATTATATCCATATTTCCGCCGCTAAGTATTGAAACAACTTTTTTATTTTTGCATTTTAAATGCTTTAATGCAGCTACTGTAAGAAGACCTGAATTCTCAACAACCATTTTATGGTTTTCTATTATATCAAGGAAATTTACTATAAGCTCGTGGTCTTCTACTGTTATAATTTCATCAATATTTTCCTGTATATATGGAAATACAACATTTCCTGGGGTTTTTACTGCTGTACCATCTGCAATGGTTTCAACATCTGGAAGTGTTACAACTTCCCCGGCATTTAATGAAGCTTTCATACAGCTTGCACCCGCAGGCTCAACACCAATAACCATTATATTTGGGTTAAGCAGCTTTGCAAGTGTTGAAACACCCGCAGCCAGCCCGCCGCCGCCAATAGGCACAAGTATAATATCAACTGTAGGAAGTTCCTTAAATATTTCCATAGCAATAGTGCCCTGGCCTGTTGCAACTGTTTCATCATTAAATGGATGGATAAATGCTGCACCCTTTTCTTCTGCAAGCTTAAGTGCATACTGGCTTGCTTCGTCATATACAGAACCATAAAGCACAACCTCTGCACCATAACTCTTTGTCCGGTTCACTTTAAGAAGCGGTGTTGCTTCTGGCATAACAATAGTTGCAGGCACGCCAAAAAGCTTTGCAGCATATGCAACACCCTGTGCATGGTTTCCAGCAGAAGCAGTAACAAGCCCTTTCTGTCTTTCATCTTCTGGAAGTGTGCTTATTTTATAATAAGCACCCCTTACTTTATATGCGCCGGTATACTGCATATTTTCAGGTTTAAGATAGACCTTGTTGCCTGTCTGTGCAGAAAAATATTCACTATAAATAAGGTTTGTAGGTAATACCACCTCTTTTACTTTTTCTGCTGCTTCCTCAAATTTATCAAGAGTCATCATAATTATAAATTACCCCTCTCTGGATTTTAAATAAACAATTTCCTTAAATTTTTCTTTATCTTTTAATGCTGCTTCAAGCAGACCCTGTCTTGTCAAAGAAACAAATATAGCAGCAGCCTCTGCCTGGCAGTTAATGGATTTCTTTGGGTTAAATTCTATGTCTGTAAAAGCATCATATCCAAGCACCTGTACAGCAAGGTCTTTTTGCAAGTTTAAAGCATTAATGTATAACCAGTTATAAAAATATGTTTCTGGTTTTGTTTCAAATTCCATTCCATCAAATACAAATGAAATAATCCTTCCACTATTTTTTAAACGTTCATCTTTTTTAGCTGCCTTTGATGGCACATATAATAAATCTGTATACGGGCCTCCGTTTTCAAAAACCTTGCCTGCCTGGAAAGCTGACTCAACAGAACATTCCCTGCCATCGCTGGTCTTTGTCATAAGGTTAAATGCACTTAAGTTTACGCCAGCTATCTCCTCTGATTTACTGGAAATCTCTAAAACTCTTTTGCCATTATTCTTTTTAAGGAATTCATTATGCAGGCTGCATATACACTTCTTTTTCTGTTTATCAGAAAAGCCGCTGAAAAATTCAAACTCTGTATCTTCCCTGGTACAGAATTTATTATCCAGTGATACTGTAAAAACTGGCCTGTTTGCCATATTGTGCCTCCTTTGTACAGATAAATATATAAATATCCGGAAATCCTGCCAGTTATTTATTATATCAAAACCATCAAATAAAGCAATGCCATTTTTGTTTCAGTGGTATAGTTTAATATGCCTCCTCTGTTTTCTTTATTTTGGATTTTTAACTGCTTTTTTGTATTATTATTTTCCATCCGCTGGCGGCATTGAAAACAGCGCATCTACAAATGAATCTGCATTAAATTTCTGTAAATCGTCTATTTTTTCACCAATTCCTATATACTTTACAGGTATTTTCATTTCAGACTGTATTGCAATTGCTATTCCGCCTTTTGCTGTACCATCAAGTTTTGTAAGTATTATTCCTGTTATATCTGCTACTTCATTAAACTGTTTAGCCTGTGCAAGTGCATTTTGTCCTGTAGTCCCGTCAAGTACAACAAGTGTTTCACGGCGTGCATCTGGAAATTCCCTGTCTATTATGCGGTTGATTTTCCTAAGTTCTTCCATTAAGTTTTTCTTGTTATGAAGCCTGCCTGCTGTATCACATATAAGCACATCTGCATTTCTGGCTTTGGCGGCATTTACTGCATCAAATACAACAGAAGCAGGGTCGCCGCCTTCCTGTCCTGATATTATCTCAACTCCAGCCCTTGAAGCCCATTCTGTAAGCTGTTCTATTGCGGCAGCCCTGAATGTATCAGCAGCGGCAAGTACTACTTTTTTACCTTTGTTTTTAAACTGGCCTGCCAGCTTGCCTACAGAAGTAGTTTTTCCTACACCGTTTACCCCTATAAGCATAACGACAGAAACCTCTTTTTCAAAATCATAAGCATTTTCATCCACCCGCATCTGCTCCTTAATTGAATCAATTAAAAGCTGGCGGCATACATCTATTTCTTTTATCTTCTGCTCTTTTACTTTCTGTCTTAAATTCTCAATAATCTTCTCGGTTGTGGCAACACCTATATCTGCCATAATAAGGACTTCTTCCAGTTCCTCATAAAAGTCCTCGTCAATCTCTGAAAACCCATTGAAAATTGAATCAATTCCAGCCACTAAATTATCACGTGTTTTTGCCAGTCCCTCTTTAAGCCTGCTAAAAAAACCTTTCTTTTCTTTCATAATACTAAATCCATGCCCTTTCCTAATAAATTATCCAGCCTATACTTCCACCAGGTTTACAGACACAAGGGTTGAAACACCTTTTTCCTGCATTGTTATTCCATACAGTATATCTGCGGCATCCATTGTGCCCCTGCGGTGTGTGATTACAATAAACTGTGTATCTTTTGTAAGTTTATGCAGGTAGTCCGCATACCTGCCTACATTGGAGTCGTCCAGCGCTGCCTCTATTTCATCCAGAAGACAGAACGGGGAAGGTTTTAAACTCTGTATTGCAAAAAGAAGCGCAATCGCTGAAAGTGCCTTTTCCCCACCTGAAAGCTGCATCATATTTTGTAATTTTTTACCTGGAGGCTGTGCTATTATATTTATCCCTGCAAGAAGTATATCTTCACCTTCCACAAGTTCAATAGTACCCCTGCCGCCGCCAAACAGTTCTTTAAATACATTATTAAAACGGCTGCTTATCTCTGCAAACTGTATTTCAAACTGCCTGCGCATCTCTGTATCAAGTTCTTCTATTACACCAACAAGCACTTCTGCGGCTTCTGTAAGGTCGGCATGCTGCCCCGCAAGCAGTTCATACCTTTCCATAAGCTCATTATACTGCTCTACAGCATTTACATTAACATCCCCAAGCGCCCTTATAGTGCTTTTAAGTTCTTCAATGCGTTTCTTCATATCAGCAAGGCTTAGTGTACTTTCAGTTTTTAAAGCTTCTGCACTGTGGTATGTAAGTTCATACTGTTCCCACATATATTCTGTATAAGAATTAATCCTGTCTTCAAGCTTATCCCTCTGGCTGCCCAGGCGGAAACATTCCTTGTCCAGTTCACTTGCAAGTTCTGCAAGTTCCTCACGTTTTGCAAGATATTCCTTACTCTTTGCAGATATTTCTTCACGTTCTGATTTTCTTTTTTCAAGCCTTTCTGAAAGCCTGGCTGTTTCAAGCTTTATATCTTCTATATCCTGCAATACCTGTTCTATTTCCTGCTGTTTGCCAAGTACAAGTTTGCCAATATTGCCGCTATTTGATACAGCTTCTTCAATGCCTCTTTCCATATCCCTTATTTCCTGGGTAATACGGTTTATATTTTCAGAAATAAAGCTGCGCCTGCTGCCAAGTGAGGTAATCTCTACCATAAGGTTTGAATTATCCCTGGAAATGCTGGTTTCAGAATTATGCAGTTCTTCAAGCCCTGAATTTAATGCAGTAATCCGTTCTTCATATGAATGGTTTCTCCCGTCATTATCTGACAGTTTTATGCTAACCTCTCCAAGCGCCTTTTTAAGTTCATTATCCCTTTGTTCAGTTTCTTTTGCCTCAATATGGATATGGATAAGTTTTTCTTCATTTGCTTTAAAATCACTTAATGCCCTGTCATAATTAATCTTTGCTGTATTCTGTTCTAATACCAGTTCTTGTATTATCTTTTCATTGGCAGTTATTTTGCCTGAAACAGAAGCCTTTTTATCTCCTGCCTCTTTAAGCTTTGCAGAAATCTTTGAAAGCTTGTCCCCAATGCTTTTTACTGATTTTTCCAGGTCTTCCATTTCCCTGCGCCGCCCAAGAAGGTTATTGCTGTTTTTAAATGCACCTCCTGACATAGTGCCGCCAGGATTTAACAAATCACCTTCTATAGTTACAATCCTTATAGTATGGTTGTATTTTCCAGCAAGTGCTATGGCATTGTCAATATTGTCAACAACTATATGCCGTCCAAGCAGGTATCTGACAAGAGTGCTGTATTGTGCATCTGCTTCCACAAGTGAAGAAGCTGTTCCAATAACACCTTTCTGCTCCATAATGCCATCTGCCTGCATTTCCTTTCCTTGCCTTATATTAGTAAGTGGAAGAAATGTAGCACGCCCATATTTATTTTTCTTAAGGTACTGTATCATATCTTTTGCAGTCCCGGCATTATCTGTAACGATATTTTGTATACTTCCGCCAAGTGCAATTTCAATGGCAGTTTCAAACTCTTTCTTTACTCTTATAATATCAGCTACAACACCAATTATACCAGTGTGTTTTTCCCGCTGTTCCATTACACGTTTTATGCTCTGTCCAAAACCGTCATATCTTTCTGCCATGTTTTTAAGGGAAGACAGACGGGAATTCTCAATATGGAACTGCTGTTGCATTTCCCTGTGTTCATTTTCCAGGTTCTTAATGCCATCATCTAATTTTATTACAGCCTGTCCATATTCCTGGTTTAACTTCTTTTTTGCATCAATTTTTTCCGAAACTTCATCAAGGGCTTTCTGCCCTTTCTCCATAATTTCATTAAAAACAGCAGCATCTGATTTATTCTTAATAACCCTTTGTGTAAATTCAGCTTTCTTAATATTATTCTGCTCAAGAAGTGTTTTCAGCCTGTTCTCCTCTGCCTTAATTCCTGAAGCTTCATTAAGTGCTTCCATCATCTCTTTACGGCAGTTTTCCACTTCCTGCTGGCTCTCTTTTATTTTATCTGATACAGCCTTTAAAGCAGCTTCATTTTCCTTCTTTGCATCCTCAAGTTTTGCAAGCTCTTCACTGTTTGTAACTAATTGTAAATTATAATTTTCCAGTTCATTTTCAAATGCTGTTTTACGCTCTTTAAAACTCTGTATCTGCTCTTTAAAATGCTGCTCACTCTGGTGTATTGCATTTATCTGCTCATTTAATACCTTTATACTGTTTTCAGCATTATTATATTGCACTTTCTTTTCAGAAAGAATTCCGCCCTCTTCTTCAATAACACCGTTCAGGTTATTTAACTGTTCTTCCAGTTCCTTATACTGCTGCCTGCAATCCTCTAAACCAGACCTTGCCCTTTCCAAGTCATTGTCTGCAATTTCTATTTTTTTGTCTGCCTCTGCAATTTCAGCGCCAGTCCTGTCATATTCCATAAGAAATGCATTTACATCAAGGTTTTTAAGCTCATCCCTGTATTTTAAATATTCCCTTGCTTTTCCAGCCTGCCTTTCAAGAGGCACTACCTGCTTGCCCAGTTCAGAAAGCACATCCTCAATACGCACAAGGTTCTGCTTCTCTTCTTCAAGGTTCTTTTCTGCTGCTGCTTTACGCTTTTTATACTTTACAATTCCTGCCGCCTCATCAAAAAGTTCCCTGCGTTCATCAGGCTTTCCACTTAATATTTTATCAATCTGTCCTTGCCCGATAATTGAGTATCCTTCCTTGCCTATACCTGTATCAAAAAGAAGTTCCTGCACATCCTTAAGCCTGCATGATGCCCCATTTAAAAGGTATTCACTTTCACCAGAACGGTATACACGCCTTGCAATTTTTACTTCTTCATAAGGCACATCAAGCCTGTGGTCTTCATTGCTGATTGTAATAGCCACATATGCAAAACCTAATGGCTTGCGCATCTGTGTACCTGCAAAGATAACATCCTCCATTTTAGCACCGCGGAGCTGTTTTGCACTCTGTTCACCTAAAACCCACCTTACAGCATCCGCAACATTGCTCTTGCCACTTCCATTTGGGCCTACAATAGCAGTAATGCCATCATGGAATTCAAAAACCAGCTTATTGGCAAATGATTTAAAACCATGTACTTCAAGACTTTTTAAATACATCTGCTATCCCCTGTCCTTACTGGCATCCAGTTTAAGGATTGCCTGGTATGCAGCAGACTGTTCTGCTTTTTTCTTTGTCCTGTCTGTGGCCTTTGCAAGCATTTTGCCGCCAACATTTACGGATACTGTAAACGATTTATTGTGGTCAGGCCCTTCCTCACTAAGAAGCTCATATTCAAGCTCCAGATGGTCTCCCTGCACAATTTCCTGGAGTATGGTTTTGCTGTCATAGAACAGTTTTTTCTTCTCTATATCCTTTAAAATATGCTTATATATATACTCTCTGGCGCGCTCAAACCCTCCGTCAAGGTAAACTGCACCTATAGTAGCTTCAAGCGTATCAGACAATATAGAATCCCTTTCACGTCCTCCAGTTAAATCTTCACCCTTGCCAAGCTGTAAATATTCCCCAAGCTTAAGCTCCCTTGCACATAATGCAAGAGTAGGCTCACATACATAACTTGCCCTTATTTTGGTCAGGTCTCCTTCTGGCTTTTCGGGATTTTCATTATATATATATTCACTTGAAACAAGTTCAAGCACAGCATCCCCGAGAAATTCCAGCCTCTCATTGCACTCATACTTCTTAAGCCTGTTTTCATTGGAATATGAACTATGCGTAAGTGCAGTCACCAGCAAATCTGGCTGGCTGAATTTATAGCCAGCCCTTTCTTCAAATTCTAATATTTTCTCCTGTCTCATCCAGCAAAATCTCCTATCCTGCAGCAATTAGCTTATATAAATCTTCTACTGTATTTATACTTGCTGCAGTATCCTCATCAATTACAATATCAAACTCACTCTCCACACCCATAACTATCTGGAACAGTTCCAGTGAATCTGCCCCAAGGTCATCATAAAATGACATATCAATAGAAACAGACTCTGCATCTGTCTGTAATACTTCTGCTATTATTGCCTGAAGTTTTTCTAATTCCATTTTAATCCTCCCTGCCGCCTTTGACGACCCAAATAGATATGAAAAACGCCACTTTTGCGTTTTTCCAGGATTGAAACCGTAATCATTCTCCGGATGCGTTTTGTGCAGCCTTAGAATGGTTTTTCAATCTAATACCTTATTCAATAGTCAGGTTTTCCTTGATTTTTTCATTTATCTTTTCTTCACCAAATTGCAGGCACTGTTTAATTGCCTGTTTTATCTCTAAAGAGCCAGAACTTCCATGTGCTTTTACAACAAGCCCGTTAAGCCCAAGAAGCGGCGCTCCGCCCTGTTCTGATGTATCAAACTGCTTTAATGTCTTTTTAAGTGCAGGTTTTATAAGAACTGCCCCTGTCTTGCTTCTTAAAGTGGACATAAGCCCTTCTTTAATTTTAGACATAAGCGTTGATGCAAGCCCTTCATAAAGTTTAAGGATTACATTACCTGTAAATGCTTCACACACGATAACATCTGCATCACCTTTAGGTATATCCCTTGCTTCAATACTTCCTGTAAAGTTAATATCTGTACACTCCTTTAATAAAGGATATGTTGCTTTAACCAGGGCATTACCTTTTTCTTCTTCTGCACCAATATTAACTATTGCAACCCTTGGATTTTTTACTCCTGCTACATATTTCATGTATATAGAACCCATTTTTGCAAACTGTACAAGATGTGATGCTTTGGCATCAACATTTGCACCACAGTCAATAAGCAGGGCAGGGCCTTTTGCTGTTGGGATAAGAGGGGCAAGCGGCGACCTTTCAACACCCTTTATCCTGCCTACAACAAATTGTCCGCCGACAAGTATTGCACCTGTGCTTCCGGCTGAAACAAATGCATCCGCATCACCATGTTTTACAAGGTTCATGCCTACAACAATTGATGAGTTTTTCTTCTTTCTTATGGCCATAACAGGCGGCTCATCAAAGCCAATAACATCATCAGCATGTACAATGCTTATACGCTCTTTATCGTATGTATACTTGCCAAGTTCCCTGTTTATATCATCAGTCCGTCCAGCTAGTACAATACTTAGATTGGAAATTTCGCCAAGCGCCTCAACTGCACCCTTGACAGGTGCTTCTGGTGCATTGTCACCGCCCATTGCATCAACTACAACTTTTATCACGCTGCCCATCATTATCCCTCCATATAGTATTTGGAATTATCTGCATATAGCATTTATTGTACCCGGAAATACACTATAGTGCAAGAGCGGATTTGCTATTGGAGGATTTCCAGTTATCTTTTATTGGTGTAATTTGGCGGGCGGACGGTTTTTAGTGCCAGAGCCAGAATATTCCATACAAGGGGTACGCTTCCGCTACGGTAAGCCA
>CAJTRU010000075.1 GCA_910579085.1 uncultured Lachnospiraceae bacterium
CTCATTTCTCTGTTGAGAAACTCGCTTCGCAGTCAACAGACTAAAGTCATATAAACAAAAACTGTTGCCAGTATATAATACTAGCAACAGTTTTTAATAATTTCTCATAGAACTGGCAGTTATTTGTTTTTATCATCACCCCTGCCAAGAAAGTGCATCTCATCTGCCTTCATTTCACCATATTGTTTTGATACAACCTGTAACTGCTGAAGTTTACGACATTCGGCACAAACAGTTCCAAAATCTATTTTTTTGCCGCACATCTGGCAGTAAACACCTGATATTGTCCTGCCATCTGATGTTTTATATACAATTTTACCTTCCCTTATCCATGACCTTACCTTAGTAACAGGAATATCAAAATGCTTTGCTACATCCATTTCCCTGACATCCTTTGAACGGATATAGTCCCTGACTGCTGAAAAAAGATTCATTTCTGTGCATTTTGGACATAATTCTTCATTATAGTCTTTATTAAGGTAACGGCCACACTGCTTGCACTCCTTTTTGTCTGTTTGCAAATCTTCATTATCTAGCTTCAATTTCATCAGTTATCCCTCCATCTCAAATATTTTTTAAAGGATTTCCTGGATTTATTCATGCATAAAACTGGCAAAACCTTAAGAATATCTTTACTGGCCTAAAAATTCTTTGCCTCCCATATAAGGCCTCAATACTTCTGGTATACGTACATTTCCATCTTCCATAAGATTGTTTTCTAAGAAGGCAATAAGCATACGTGGCGGCGCAACTACTGTATTATTTAATGTATGCGCAAAATATTTACTGCCATCTTCTTTCCTTACACGTATCTGCAAACGTCTTGCCTGTGCATCACCCAGGTTTGAACAACTCCCAACTTCAAAATATTTCTTCTGCCTTGGAGACCATGCCTCAACATCTATTGACTTAACCTTAAGGTCTGCAAGGTCGCCTGAACAACATTCCAGAGTACGCACTGGAATATCAAGGGAACGGAATAGTGCAACCGTATTTTTCCAAAGGTTCTCAAACCAGAAAGGACTTTCTTCTGGCTTACATACTACAATCATTTCTTGTTTCTCAAACTGGTGGATGCGGTAAACACCCCTTTCCTCAATTCCATGCGCCCCTTTCTCTTTACGGAAACATGGTGAGTAACTTGTTAGTGTCTTTGGAAGTTCTTTTTCCTCTACTATTGTATCAATAAACTTCCCTATCATTGAATGTTCACTTGTACCTATAAGATACAGGTCTTCACCCTCAATCTTATACATCATTGAATCCATCTCAGCAAAACTCATAACACCAGTTACAACATTGCTTCTTATCATAAATGGCGGAATACAGTAAGTAAACCCTTTATCAATCATAAAATCCCTGGCATAAGATATTATAGCTGAATGAAGCCTTGCAATATCACCAATAAGGTAATAGAAACCATTACCTGCAACTTTGCCTGCTGCATCTATATCTATACCATTAAATTTTTCCATTATTGCAGTATGGTATGGTATTTCAAAATTTGGAACTACTGGCTCACCAAATTTTTCAATCTCAACATTTTCACTGTCATCTTTTCCAATAGGAACACTTGGGTCAATAATATTAGGAATAACCATCATTATTTCCTTTACTTTTTCCTGGAACTCCTTTTCCTGTATTGAAAGTTCCTCAAGGCGGGCAGCATTTTTATTTACTTCTTCTTTTTTTGCTTCTGCCTCTTCCTTTTTGCCTTGTGCCATTAAAGCGCCTATTTCTTTAGAAATCTTTTTTCTTGAAGCCCTTAAATTATCTGCTTCCTGCTGTGCCTTACGGGCACTGGCATCAAGCTCAATAACTTTATCTACTAATGGAAGTTTTTCATCCTGGAACTTATTTTTTATATTTTGTTTAACTATTTCTGGATTTTCTCTTAGAAATTTAATATCTAACATCTGGTCTCTCCTTTTTGCCTTTAATCATTCTGGTTTCCTGACTGGTATATTTTACACATATTAATGTTATAATGCAAGTGCTCCTGTTATATATTATGGATAAGGTGTTACATCCGGAACTGGTGTTTTTTCTGTTGTATCCGGTGCTTGTGTATTTGTTATATATTCTGGTGCTTGTGTTATGCTAGTCCCTGAAGCTGGTGTTCCTGTTGCTTCTGGAACTGGTGTCTCTGTTACACCTGGCACTGGTGTTTGTGTTGCTTCTGGTGCTGGTGTTTCTGTTACATCTGGTTCTTGTGCTTCTGGTTTCGGCCTCTTGCCAAACTTGTCTATTTTGACAATTTTAGAAAACTTTCCATATGTTATATGGTATCCAACAGTCTTAAATGCCCTGGCTTTAACATAGTAAACCTTATCTTTTTTTAATTTTGTAATCTTTACAGTGCGTATTCTTGATGCTGCTGTCTGTTTATATTTGCCATGTTTTGAATTTGCAATAAATATCTGGTATCCAGTCGCATTTTTTGTCTTATTTATTTTAAGTGTTACGGATTTTTTTGCTCTTTTAACCACTTTAAAAGATGGCCTGCCTGGTTTTGATGCTGCAATAGCACCAGATGGGGCTGTAGCAGTTACCAATAAAACTGCTGCCAGCACAACCGAAAAGATTTTTTTAAAATACTTTAACATTACTAATATCCTCCTTCAAGTTAATCTGATAAAAAGCATTTTTCAAATACGTTGTGCCTGACTTTTCCATAATACATTTCTCCCTCAAAAACGTCACACCCTATTTCTTTTGCAAAATCTTCCTGTATTTTAGACTGTATACCTCCACATGAAACAGAAAGCCCTAATTCTTTTGCCATTTCTGTGATTTTACGGAAGATTATTTTCTCATGCTGGTTATTCATATTTTCATTAAAGAAACCTCCATGAAATTTAATTCCAGTAACAGGAAGCCTTCTGATAGCATTTACCGCTGTATAGTCTGAACCAAAACGGCTTATAACCACCTGGTATCCCTTTTTACAAAGAGTACGCACATTCATATCAAAAACAGTAGTTCCTTCTGCAAAATACCTTTCATTTATTTCAAAAATAATTTCTTCTGGGTCAATGCCATTTCTCTTTACTACTATATCATCAATAATATCAACTGCATTTTGTATTGAAAGTTCACTTGCAGTAATTTCTACTGAAAGAGGCACTGTTTTATTGCCCTGTTTCTTCCATGCACCCATATTGCCACATACTAAAGATAATGTTACAAAAGCAAATTCATTAAGCTTGCCGCCACGTTCTACATACTTCAAAAGCCTGACGGATTCAATATACTGCCCGTCATCCATAACAACCCTTGGTATTGCCTTACAACCAATAACATTTTCTTTATTCTTATATATTCTAGGCATAAAACATACATCTATGCTTCTTGTCCTCATTGCAACATAAATTTTATCTATTATCTCTTCTTCTTTAGATTTATCCTTTTTCAAATCTTCTGTAAATATAGCATAGTGGTTGCCCATAAGCCCTTTAATGCTTCTTCTTGCAATATCGGCTTTTTCAAGCATATCCTCCAGGTCTTCATCACCAGGCTGTACAAGATATATACCTGTAGTAGTCCCAAAACGGATACCACCGTTTTTCTTGTCAAATTCTTCCTTTGTACGCAGCATTGATGACATAAGTTTCATAAGTTCCTTATGGTTTGCATACTGGAACATTACTACAAAGTAATCACCATCAACACGTGAACATAAACCATCTTTTGCAATATTGTCAAGAAGTACCTTTGAAAATATTTTTAAAATCTGGTTGCTAATAGAAAACCCATAGTGGTGGCTGAATTTTAAAAATTCATTAATATCAGCACATAATACTGCAAAATGGTCATCCTCATCACGCTTTTTAAGGATTTTATCTGCCTTGCTTAAAAATGATGAATAAGGCATAAGGCCTGTTACATTGTCTTCTGCTTTTGCCCTTGATGCCTTTGCCAGTGATAAAATCCTGTTTTCTGGTTTCTCCTTAATAATTCTGGCATCTGTACTTATATCATCTATAACCTTAGTCATTCCATAAATTTTATTTGGCTTGCCATCACTTCCACAAACAGAAACGGCACTTATTTCTGTATCCTGGAAAAGGCCTTTACTGTTCCTTATACGGAAAACACCTTGTGACTGTCCTTTGTTATTTCTTCTCTTGTTAAAAAACTCCTCTATTCTTTTTGTATCATCTGGATGTATTATATTTACTAAATCTCTTATTTCCTGATGGCCATCAATTTTTCTTTCCTGTGAATATGTAATATCAAAATTCCCGCTTCTGCTTAGGGTATTTGTTTTTATATCATATGTCCACATCATAGCATTTAAAAAGCCTGAAACAACTTCTGCCCTTTTTATATTATCCTCAACTTCAGATTCAATCTTTTTCTTATCAGTTATATCTGTAAGGACACATAAGTAAACAGGATGCCCGTTGTCATCCTCAATTCTTCTTCCACTTACATATATCCATTTTATACAGTTGTTTTTTGCATTAATACGGCACTCAAACCCTAAAAGCCCGTTATTTTCCAATGCCAGCTTAATATATTTTAACACATCTTCTATATCTTCTTTATAAATTATTGTATCACAATAACTTCCAAACTCCATAGAAAATTCTGCCCGTGAATAACCAGTCAGCAAAAAATAACCATCATTTGCATATATTAATTTATAATCAGACATCCTGGCTTTTATTACACCACCTGGTATACTGTTTGCCATAACATCTATTTCACGCTTTGCATTATATATATCGTCAATAGTTTTTTTACTTTTAGTTACATCAAGGCAAGAACCATAATAAATTAACTGGTTATTTTTAACTACAGCCTTTGCAGATAAAGAAATCCATGCAATGGAATGGTCTTTCCTTACAGCCCTGTATTCAAGCTTTAATATGCCTCCAGCTGCTGCCTGGCGGGCTATAAGGTTACGGAGTTTCTGCTTCTCTTCATTAAGCACTGTTGCCATTGCAGCTTTGCCATACTTTTCAGTATATTCTTCTTTAGTATATTGCAATATAGAATAAAATTTATCATTTGCATAGACTAGTTCCATTTCAGAACCCGATTTTGCAATAAACATAGCACATTCAGAAGAATTAATTAATGTCATAAATTCATCTTGTGAAATATCTAATAATTCTTTTTTCTTATCAGTTACAGCTTTTTCCATATTTTTCATAACCACCACTCCCTTCTGGATAAAATCAGTATTTTTTAACAAGGATTGTTGCGTTATGTCCTCCAAAACCAAGAGAATTGCTAATAGCAACATCCACTGGCATATATACGCCTTTCCCCTTTGTATAATCAAGGTCACATTCCGGGTCATCATCAGTTAATCCCGCTGTATGGTGTATATATCCTTCATTTATGGATAAAATACATGTTATAAGTTCAACAGCCCCGCCAGCCCCAAATAAATGGCCAATCATTGATTTAGTTGAATTTATCTTAACTTTATATGCATGGCTTCCAAATGCAAGTTTTATAGCTTTTGTTTCTAGTTTATCATTCATAGGTGTGCTTGTGCCATGTGCATTAATATAATCAACATCAGCAGGTGAAAGCCCTGCATCTTTTATAGCAAGTTCCATTGCCATAGCAGCTCCTGAGCCATCTTCAAGTGGTGCTGTAAGATGGCTTGCATCACAAGTTGCACCATAACCGCCAATCTCTGCATATATATGTGCATTTCTGGCAAGGGCATGTTCTAGTTCTTCAAGCACAAGAACTCCTGCGCCCTCTCCTGTAACAAAACCATCCCTTTTCCTGTCAAATGGTATAGAAGCCTGCAATGGGTTTTCTGAAACTGAAAGTGCTGTCAGAGCCTGGAAAGTTGCAACGCCAAACCTGCTTACCGAGCTGTCAACACCCCCGGCAAGTATAAAGTCTGCTTCACCATGCTGTATAGCCCTGAAAGCCTCACCCACTGAATTAGTACCTGTTGCACATGCTGTTACTATATCAAGGCATTTGCCTTTACATCCAAAAGCTATAGCAACATTAGCAGCAGCCATATTACCTAATACCATAGGTGCAGACAACGGATGTATACGCCCTGGCCCTTTTGCAAGAAGCTTATCATATTCCCTTTCAATTCCCATAAGGCTTCCTGTACCTGAACCAATAGATACACCTGCCCTGTATGGGTTTTCCTTCTCCATTTCAATTCCCGAATTATTTATAGCCTGCATTGCTGCCGCCACAGCAAACTGGCTGAACCTGTCCATCCTTTTTGCATCCTTGGCTGGCATATAATCCTTAGGTTCAAAATCTGTAACTTCTGCTGAAAGTTTTGCTTTATAATCTGTTGTATCAAAATTTCTTATTGGCCCAATGCCAACCTTACCTGCATGGATGTTTTTCCAGTATTCTTCTACACTGTTACCTATAGGTGTAACAAGCCCCATTCCAGTTACTACTACACGTTTCATATTAATCCTCCATACCGCCTCTGGCAGCTAATAATACAGCACCAATCCCCGTTTATTATGTAATGCTTATTGCCTAAAACCCATTGCTGCCATTTTTAAATTTTACCTTCTCTTCTGGAAGAAATTCTGCAAGTTTTTCTTCAATCTGTCCAAGGCTGAATGGTTTAAAAAGACAACTGTCCATCCCTGCTTTCCTATATTCTTCCATAACACCATCTATAGCATTGGCAGTAAGTGCTATTACTGGTACTTTTTTAAAATACTCCCCCTCCATTGACCTGATATTAATAGTAGTTTCAATGCCATCCATCCCAGGCATAATATGGTCCATAAAAATTATATCATATTTTCTTCCCTTCTCCAGTGCTTTTAAAAGACCCTGCCCGCTTGTAAATGTTTCCGCAAATATATTCCACTCTTTAAGCTGTGTAACTGCTACCTTAAGATTGACCCTGTTATCATCAACAACGGCTATATGTGCATTACTCACAACAATATTGTTTTTACTCCATTTTTTATAATAAAGTGGTTTATTATTAAACAATGCATCATATACCTTAAATATATCAAAAGGCTTCTTTATGTAATTATAAACCACATCACCTTTTTTAATAACAGCAAAATACTCAAGCAATGCTATAACATTTATATCAGCAGGAAATTTTATATCTGATACCTGTATCTGTTCATAATTATATAAGAAAATTTTCTTATCCTGGCTGTACTTGTCAAATATAGAATAATTTATCTTGTCTGGACTTTCTATAAATTCATTTTTAACTCCCATTTCATCAAGTATATGTGATAAACTTTTCCTGTCACTATAATTTTCTTCATAAACAAGCACTATATAATTATCCAGTTTCTGCTGGATATTATCTATATGTTTTACAATTCCTTGTTCCATAGTTATTGTAAAAGTGCTGCCCTTGCCATATTCACTGGCAACAGTTATATCACCACCCATATGCCTTGCAATACCTCTTGAAAGAGCAAGGCCAAGCCCTGTTCCTTTTATATTGCAGTTGCGTATTGTATCAACCTGGCTGAACTGGTTAAAAAGTTTAGGCAAATCTTCTTCCTTAATTCCAATCCCTGTATCAGTTACTTCAAATATAAGTTTAACCTTATCGTCAGAAAGCTGTTCCCATCCAGTATATAATTTAATCTTTCCATGTTCTGTAAATTTTGCAGCATTGCCAAGTATATTAATCAGTACCTGGTGTATTTTTGTTTTATCACCATCCAGGTAAACAGGAATACCTGGCTTAATATCTATTTCAAAATTAATATTTTTGCCATATACCCTTGATGCTATAATATTTTCGACACCTCTTAACATTTCGTCTAAACGGTAATTGGCATTGCATAAATCAAGTTTACCTGCATCAACTTTTGAAAAATCAAGTATATTATTAATAATTCCAAGTAAATTCCTGGCCGCTACCTGTATAGTCTGCACATATTCCATCTCATGTGGGGGAATACTGCTTCTCTCAAGCATATCAGCCATGCCACATATTGCATTCATAGGAGTTCTTATCTCATGGGACATATTAGCAAGAAACATACTTTTGGCACGGTTTGCCTCTTCTGCCACACGCCTTGCTTCTATTTCTTTTTCATTTACTTCACAAATCATTTGTGGTGTCTGCAATATAAACTGCATTAAAAGACAGCTCAATGCCATTGAAGAACTGGCAAGAACCAGGTCTGTATATACTGCCTGTATAAAAACCGCACAGGCAGGAATTAAAATAAATACAACCGAAACTATCTTATATCTTTTTCCAATTTTTTCACCTTCACTAAATACAGAACAAAGACCTAACCCCAGATAAAGTGCTGATACTATTACTATAAACCACATAAACGGGCCTCTGCTATAGCCATCCTTATTATACGTAAATATCCACCCTGTTAAAAACGTTGTATATACCACTGCCTGTAAAATCATTCCAGGCACAAGCCATATAACAGCTTTTTTGCTGATAAAATCCACTTTCTTAGACACAACAGTTATATAAATAAAATAACAGCACGGAATTGCACATTGTAAAGAAAAATATAAAATTCCTCCTATATAATTCAATAATATATTATTACTGAACTTTTTCATAAGTACCATTCCCGAAAATATATCTGCCACACAACATCCAAATGACAATATAAGCAAAACCAGATATACTTTTCTTATAAATTTCCATTTGCGCACTATACAGCAGTTATATATTACCAGCAGAAGTAAAACTAAAGCCGAAGCTATACAAAAATCATAATTACAATCCATGTAATGTTTCCCCCAGTCCTTGCCCACGCCACACTTCCTGTGGCATTTAAAGCCATATAAAATGCTTGCCTGGTTCTACATAAATAACTTAGCAGTTAATAATACTTATATTGTAACACAACTGGCTACTGCTATCAATAATATAATTCATGGCTGTTTATAAAAATAATGCCTGTACTGCTACATTAAATAATACATTCTTAAAAATCTTTTTTATAAAATAAAAAATCCCTGTCCCATGTTATGCCATTACAACATAAACAAGGAACAGGGAAATTTCCTGTCAATTTTAAATGGTTAGAGCCTGCAAGGTCCATGGCCAATTTCAACTACATAGAAATCTGCCGCATAACCAATTTTTTCCTTATATGATTTACCAACATTTTCAATAAATGTATCTACTGCTTCATCCTTTACAATACTTACTGTACATCCTCCAAAACCTGCACCTGTCATCCTTGAGCCAATAACACCATCAACTTTCCATGCTTCTTCTACAAGAGTGTCAAGTTCTTCGCCTGTAACCTCATAATCATCACGGAGTGAAATATGTGATTCATTCATAAGCTTTCCAAATAATTCTATATCATTATTTTTAAGCGCATTTACAGCTTTAATTGTCCTCTGGTTTTCATATACCGCATGTTTTGCACGTTTCCTGCGGTCCTCATCCTTAATTGCCATCTTAACTTTCTCAAACTGTTCTTCATCAAGGTCACCAAGTGTATTAATACCCATGCCAGACTGTATCTCACCCAAAGCCTCTTCACATTCTGCACGTCTTTCATTATACTTTGAATCACCTAAACCACGCTTTTTATTGCTGCATGAAATAACAATTTTAGCCCCTTCAAGTTTAATTGGCGCATACTCAAATGACAAATCTGATGTATCAAGGAATATTGCATTGTCCTTCTTGCCCATTGCAATAGCAAACTGGTCCATAATTCCGCAATTAACACCATTAAAATTATTTTCTGAAAACTGCCCTATAATTGCAAGTTCCTGGTTTGGAATATCCAGTCCCAGCATTTCACTAAGTATATAACCTGTAACTACTTCAACAGAAGCTGACGATGAAAGCCCTGAGCCATTTGGTATATTACCATTTAATAATATATCAAACCCACAATCAACCTTGTAACCTTTCTCTCCAAATGCCCATATAACCCCTTTTGGATAATTAGTCCAGCCTGCTTCCTTTGATGGTTTTAAATCATCAAGACTTGATTCTATTATTCCAAGCCTCTCGAAATTCATAGAATAGAAACGCAGCTTCCTGTCATCCCTTTTACGTGCAACAGCATAAGTCCCTATTGTAAGTGCGCATGGAAAAACATGTCCTCCATTATAATCTGTATGTTCCCCAATAAGATTAACACGTCCTGGTGCAAAAAAAGCCTCTGCACCATCTTCACTGCCAAAAACTTCCGCAAACTTTTTAATTATAATATCCTTCATACAGACCTCTCTTTCCCCAATATATAGATTTTGATAGATAAATTTTTACTGGCTTTAGTTTTACTACGCCTCAGCCTTATGTTTATTATATCATACTATCTGTTATAAACAATTATAATTTTGTAAAAATTGGCATATTTGTTTTTAAAATAACTTTAGCATAAGTGTATTTATTTATGGATTTATTTATTCATACTTATACTAATTTATACCTATACTTATTTATACTTTTTTGTTCATGTTTTTTATTCATGCCCATTTACCCATACCTGTTTTTATACTGTTTCTATATAGTATAAATAGCATAACCCTATAATTTATCTTCAAGTATAAGATTATGCAAAAGTGCTTCACACCCTTTACATATATCCTCATATGTTTTATCAAAATTACCTGTGTACCACGGGTCAGCAATATCACGTGACACCCCTGCAAAATCCAGCAGAAGTGAAACTTTTCCCTCTGGGTCACCACCAGTAATCCGCAAAATATTCTTATAATTCCATGCATCCATCCCTATAATATAATCAAACTTATTATAATCACTTCTGTCCATCTGGGATGCTCTGTGTGTTTCCATTGGAATACCTTCAGCTTTTAACTTACTTCTAGTGCCATAATGCGGGCTGTTGCCAAGTTCTTCAGTGCTTGTTGCCTTAGAAGCAATAAAAAAATCTTCACTATACCCGCTTTTATTAACTAAATCCTTCATAACAAATTCAGCCATTGGGCTGCGGCAAATGTTGCCGTGACAGATAAATAATATTTTTACCATATCTTTTATATCCCTTCATAATCCTTCAAACCTTGATATTTCAGGCATTTAGGCGCTTTTTTCATTTTGGTTTTTTTACCCTTAATCTGTGCAATTCGTTATAAATCTACGCAAATTTACGGGCAAATGGTGTAGTAATTGGTGTAGTAGGTTCGTGTACTTCTCAACCTGATTTTCCCTGTTTTCCATGCATATCCGTTTCTTTGAAGTCTAAGATTTTTGCCATCTGCTCCTCCGCACGGTCATAACTGGCATGGGTGTATACATTCAGCGTAACGCCTACGTCCGAATGTCCCATCACATACTGCAAGGTTTTAATATCCATGCCTGCGTTTGCCATGTTGGTACAGAAGGTGTGGCGAAATACATGGGGCGTGATGTGTGGTAGCGGTTTATTTGGGTATAACTTCTTGTATTTCTTCATTGCCCACCGCATTTCGTTCTCGATATGTAATGCCACTTTCGGGTGATTGTCTTTGTCAATCAGAAGAAAACCGCTGTAACCGTCTATGATTGCTTCTGTATTCAATTTCGAACGGTTGGCAAGGATATTCTTCAAGCTGTGATACACTTCCTCTGTCATCGGGATAAAACGGCATCCGCACTCTGTTTTTGTTTTTTCCACATAATATTTTCCGCCCCGTTCCCTGACAAGCTGCTTGTCAACACGGATTTTTCGATTTTGGAAATCAAGGTCATTTTTTGTCAAGCCACAAAATTCGCTGACACGAATTCCTGTTCCCAATAGCACGACAAATTCATCATAATACTTACAGTAGGTTTTATCTTCACGAATAAACCCCATCCAAAGCTCCTGCTGTTCCTCTGTCATGGCGATACGCTTCTGTGAATCGTTTGGCACAACATCAACCAGCTTAAAATCAAATGGATTCCTGCGGATAATATCCTCATTATATGCCATCTGAAAAGCGGGTTTTACAACACCCCTGACGCTCGTAATAGTGCTGTATCCTTTTCCGTCATTATGCAGCTTCATGATCCACTGCTGGGCATCCGATACCTTAATATCCCTTATCTGCCGATACCCGAAGTCTTCTTTTTTAATCAGATTCAGCACAAAATTGTATCCGACTTTGGTATTGTAGCGCACACCCTGCTTCAAGCTGATATAGCGTTCCAAGAGAGCAATAACCGTAACTTCTCCGGCAGCATAATCAATCCCATCATCAAGCTGCTTTTGGATTACCTTTTCCTTTTCCCGCAGTTCCTTCAAATCAGAGGAATAAATGATCTGCCGTTTTCCGTGGATATCCATATAGCGGTACTGATAAATCAGGTCTTTTCTCTGGCTCTCCCCTGTCTTTAAGACTCGTCCTTTATTGTCTTTCCGTTTCTCAGACATTTTCAAACTCCTTTCCGTGGTGGAAAGAGCCTTGATATGACTCATTAATTGTACCATATCAAAGCCAAATTTACACCATAAGATTCATAAAAACTGCAAAGAATGAGATAATCCCCATTGTCAGATAGAATACTCCTGCTCAATATACTGATCGAACAGCCGGCGTTTGATTAACCGCTTATTGCCAACCCACAAAACAAAGCGACAGTTTTTCTCGTTGGTAAGCTCACGCAGTTTATTGATACCAATCCCTGAATAAGCGGCGGCTTCTTCCAGACTTAGATTACTCTTTTCCCAAATCGGAACTTCTTTCATTGGCTTTCGCCTCCCTCCATCAGCTTTTTAAGGCGTTCCATTTTCTGCTGTGCCGTTATTTTGCGGAAATCGCCGCCCGTAAAGCGAACAGGCACACACATTTCAAGCAGCCTGCCATAAATGCGTGCGTGCGGCACGTCCTCCGGATTCCTAAGCTGCTCCGGCGTAAGGTTCGTCGTTGCGATTAACGGTTTTTTGCTGATATACCGGCTGTCTATCACGTTGTAGACCTGCTCAAGCCCGTATTCCGTCCCTCTCTCCATGCCGAAATCATCAAGGATAAGCAGGGGATAGGAACACAGCTTTACGATGTATTCATTCCTGTTTTCCGAGCCGTAGAAAAGGTTGTTCAAAATCGTTGCAAAGTTCGTCATGCAGACGGGTATTTCCCATAAGTGCGAACTTAAGAAAAATTTGCCTAAAAAATATGATTTAAAGGAAAATTAGTAAAAGAAATTACAAAAAAATCCATGACAAATCCTCTTTTTGGTGTAAAATAATTCTGCCTGAAACTTTTTTACAGAAAAGAGGATTGTCATGGATTTACAAAATAATTTTATCCAATCAGATAAAAATTTACAAGAGGTTCTTGAAAAATGGGACAAATTTTGCATTTCCTGTTATCATCATTTCTTTAGTACAATTATTAAAAGAAGCAGAGAAAAGGCAGGAAAAAATGGTGGATATCTTTGGGTTTTGTAAATACAGTACAAAGACTGCCTTTGGACGCATCATTGCTGGAAAACTGCCAGAGGGACAGGCAGAAAAAGCAAGAAAGCGTAAAAAAAGAACAGCAATAAGAAAACAAAAACAGATAACAGAAGTGATAAGCTGTCAGTGTGGGGCGTGGAAAACACCCCGAAAGAAAGGAGCAGGATAAAATGAAGAACAAGGACAGCTTAAAGATTACCGCACTTTACGAGAGATTGTCAAAAGACGATGAGCAGAGCGGGGAAAGCAACAGTATCACAAACCAAAAGAAGATATTAGAGGACTATGCGGAAAAGAACGGTTACGCCAACCTCTCCCACTATACTGATGACGGTTGGAGCGGGGCGAGTTTTGACCGCCCGAACTGGAAACGTCTGATTGAAGATGTGGAACAGGGCAAAATCGGCACAGTGATTGTAAAGGACATGAGCCGAGTAGGGCGTGACTACCTGCAGGTAGGATTTTATACCGAGGTATTGTTCCGAGAAAAGGGAGTGCATTTTATAGCAATCTCAAACGGAGTGGACAGCGAGAAAAGGGAAAGTGCGGAATTTGCGCCATTCCTTAACATCATGAACGAATGGTATGTGCGTGACACAAGCAGGAAGATTACCACTGTCTTACGGGCAAGGGGAATGACGGGGAACGCCCACACATCAAACCACTGCCCTTACGGTTACAAAAAAGACGTGAATGACAGCACCAAATGGGTAATTGACGAACCCGCAGCCGAAGTTGTCCGCAGGATATTCCGCTTGTGCATTGCAGGAAAAGGACCGTATGACATAGCGAGGATACTCTATGATGAAAAAATTGAAAGACCGTCCTACTATATGGGGCAACGGGGATTAGGAACACACTGCACCACCTATGACACCGAAAACCCTTATATGTGGCGTGGAAGTACGGTTGCAACTATCCTCTCCAAACCCGAATACATGGGGCATACAGTAAACTTCCGCACCTATAAGGAAAGCTACAAGGACAAGAGGGCAAAGAAAACCCCAAAGGAAGAACTTGTAATCTTCAAGAACACCCAAGAGCCGATTGTTGACGAGGAAACATGGAACATGGTGCAGGAACTCCGCAAGACAGTCCGCAGGCATGACGTTTTAGGCGAGGCAAACCCACTGACAGGCAAGATGTTTTGTGCTGACTGCGGGGCGAAGATGTATAACCACCGCCACAGGACGGCAAGGTACAGGAAAGACATCTACACCAAAGGCAAAGGACGCTGGATTGCTCCCGAAGATGATTACAACTGCTCTAATTACAACCTAGGCAGACAGAAATACAGACAGCAGTGTTCCTCACATGGAATACAGACAAAGGCGGTCAATGCGCTTGTCCTTGAAACGATAAAGGAAACGTGCAATTATGCGGTAGCCAACGAGGGCGAGTTTAAGGGGATTATCTGCAAGCTGTCCTCTGACAGAAAAGCGGACGCAGGAAAGACCGTCAGACAGCGGATAAAAAAGAATGAAAAGCGTTATGATGAAGTGAACCGTCTGATAAAGAAACTTTATGAGGATAACATCAGCGGAAAATTAAGCGATAAGCGTTTTGACGCAATGCTGAATGACTATGAAAGCGAGCTTGTGGAACTGGAAAACAGCCTTGAAACAGACAATGCGGAACTGGAAGAAATCAACGCCGACAGGGAGAACGCAGACCTGTTTATGGAACTTGCAAAAAAGTATACCGATTTTGAAGAACTCACCCCCGCCATGATTAACGAGTTTGTTTCAAAAATCGTAGTCCATAAAGCCGAGGGCATAGGCGCAGGACGGACGCAGGAAGTAGAAATATACTTAAATTATATCGGCAAAATCGAGATACCCATGAGGAAACCGAACTGACCGAGGAAGAAAAGGCACAGCAGGAGAAAGAGCGCATACGTTTGGAGAAGAAACGGGCGTGCAACAGGAAGTATATGGCGAGGAAACGGGAGGAAATACGCAGGGAACGGGAAAAAGAACTTGCTGAAAAAGCAAATTAACAGAGAAAAGGGACTTCCTCAATGAAAAGGCTATGACAGTAACAGTTATAGTCTTTTTTCATGCGGTAATTACCGTATGAAATGAATTTCTATTCCCCCAAGCGGAGAAATACCCAAGACCAATATTCCGCAATCTAATTTCTCCACAATAAACGGAAGAAAACCATATATCAGCACCGAAACCAATCAATCATATCAATCCATATCACAGGAGGGCAA
>CAJTRU010000076.1 GCA_910579085.1 uncultured Lachnospiraceae bacterium
GAAGCGTGCCCCTGTATGGAATATTCTGGCTCTGGCACTAAAAACCGTCCGTTTTACATTAACACAAGATAACTGGAAATTATCCTATATATACAACCTCTATAAGAACTTCTGGTTATTTTTATGTTTTACCTCTCACGCTCTTTTTGTCTGGCAAGCAGGCTTCCTACATCAAGCATATCTTGTGTATCTTCTTTCTTACGCCTGCTGCTTCTTTTTTTATCCAGCCTTGTACTTTCTTTTGGTTTCTGTGCCATACTGTCTGGCATTATAACTGTATTTTCTTCTTTTTTTAATCCTGTATTATTTTCTGTACCATGTGCTTTACTGCTGGCAGTTTCTGCTGCACTTTGTACCTCTCTGGCTGTCTGTGCTGATTTCTCTCCTGCTGCCTGTGTTATAGTTTCCACTTTGCCTTTTATTGTTGCAGCAAGTTTTGCACCAAGTTTTAAGTCAAGCCTTCTGTATACTATATCTATTAAAAGAAAGATTACAGCGGCAACTAGTAATGGAACTGTTATATTTTTATTTGCCTGCACTCTTTCAGGCCTGCTGTCAAATATTCCGTCAAGGTTATCTATAAACTTTCCTGCTGACTGGCTGGTAAAACTGTCAAGGCAGTCTGTTACATCTGCAAACCTGTATTCCTGCGAATACTGCATTACAAGTCTTGTATTTTTTAAATCTTTTACAATGCCATCTTCTGTATTTGTAACATTTACTGAGTAGATACCTGTATCTGCAGTTTCTGTTTCTCCTTCAAATACACCTGGTGAAGTTGCTTTAAGTTCTATTTCTGCCTTTTTGCCATCTTCCCCTGTACAGGTTGCTTTTATCTTTGTTTTGCCAGAGTAATCCTTTGTGGTATAGACAATCCTGCCTTTGCTGCCTTCTTGTAATACGCTTATTGTACTGCCCTCTTCTTCTGCAATATCTGTTACCCAGTTAATTATGCTTTTCCAGAAACCTGGATATCCGCTCCAGGAAGCATAGTTGCCTGTCCACTGGTTTGTTATATCAGACGTAAATGCAACAGTGCGTCCAAGCCCGTACTGCCAGCACGCTAGTACAGGGTCATTATCTTTATCAGATGAAAGTACCTGCTGCGCTTCTGGCTTTATACTTGTGGCAATATACCCAGCCATCGCTGGCAGCCCTTCACTGGCTTCTTCACTTAATATGCTGCTGGTAGTTTTTATTACTGGTGTAAATACCCTGTTTACAATATACTCTTTCTGTGCAAGATATACTTCCTGCGCAAATATTCTTGAAAGCTCTGTACCTGCCTTTGTATTGTAAAACCTTCCTCCGCCTGCTTCTGCAAGCCTCTCTAAAAACCTGTCGTCAGCATCAGTACCTATTGATACAGTTGAAAGTGTAATATTGTTCTTTTCAAGCATTTCAATAAGCCCTGGATATCCATTGTAAAACCCGTCCTGCCCGTCAGTCAGCAATATTATATGTTTAATCTGGCAGTCCACATCTTTAATCTTGTCAAAAGCCTCTCTTACAGCAGGGTATATATTTGTCCCGCCGCCTTCTTTTATACCATAAATCCCGCTTTTTATATCTTCTTTATTTTTTGCTTTCTGTATTTTGACATTCCACCCATACTTGTCATCAAAGGAAATAACACCTGCACTGTCTGTATCACGCAGGTTATCTATTGCAGAAGAAGCAGCATCTTTCGCCATTTCAAGCTTACTGTTGCCGCTGTCATCCATTGCCATGCTTCCTGATTTATCAATTACCATTACCATTGCCATCTCTGGTATTTTTTTATCCTGTGAAATATCCATATTTACTGGAAGCACATCTTCTATAGGCGTATCCTTATATCCGCCAAGCGCAAAACTCCTTTTGCCGCCAATGGTTATAAAGCCTCCACCATAATCTTTAATATATGAAGAAATTGAATTTATAAAACCATCTGGAAGAGCATCTGCACTTGTATTTTCCATAATAATACACTTGTATTTATTCATGGCTTCAAGTTTTGCAGGTGCTGAACCAGGATTTACAACTTCAAAAGCAACATTGGCAGATGAAAGAAGCCTTTTAAACTCTTTTGCCTCGTTCCTTGCCCCTTCGATTATTAGTACCTTTTCTGTCCCACCTGCTTCTGTAAATGCCTGGTATTCATTATTAAGGCTTATTGTGTCTTTATCAGGAATTATTACTGCTTTATATTCTGCAAAGCCTTCTTTTTTCCTTGTATCCTGGAAAATAAATGAATTACTGCCCTCTTGTAGTACAACATTTTCTTGTTTGCTAAGCCTTCCGCCTGTATAAAGCTGGAGCAGGGCATTTGTTTTAACTGTGCTTTCCACTTCCACCTGCACCCTGAATTTATCACCAGCCTGTATTTTTTCTGGTACTGAAAGGTCTGATATATAAGCTTCATTGCTTATCTTCAAATCCTTTTTTAAAACATTAACTTCTACATTTTCAGCCAGCAGCAGCGCACTCATTTTCTCAAGCTGGCCTTCATTCTGGTTGCCATCTGTTATAAGTACAATGCGCTTTGCTTCATCATCATCAAAAAGTGCCATGCCTGCCCTTACAGCCTTTTCTATGTTTGTAGAAGTAACAACTGGCATTGTTTCTACACCTGTAAACATACTGGCATCTGTCATAAACTGTTCAACCCTTGCATCCTGGCCAAACGCAACAACTGCTGCCCTGTTACCTTTTGGCAGTTTCTTAAGCGCATCCTGGACCATCTGGACAGCTTCTTCCTTATTGGCAGCAAAACTTTCTGAAACATCAAGCAGAAATACAGTGCCTGTATTTTTAGAACTTACATTAACTGATATATCAGCCATAGCACATATAATTAAAGAAAACAGAACAATCCTTATACCCATAATAAAACACTTGCGCACTTTGTTCCCAATCCTTAAATTACGTGATGTTACAAGCATTACTGCTATTATAACAGGTATCAGTATCAACACAAATGGATATTGTACAGCAATCCTCATAAAAACAACCTTGCCTTTCTATTATAAGTGCATGTTTTATAAACGTTTCCTGTAAACCATCCACTCCGCCATTAAAAGAATTAAAAGTAAAACAAGTACAGGCAATACTACCATTTTCTTTGAAAGGACACCACTTAACTTTTTGGTTGTATTTGCCGTATTTTTATTATCTGATGTAATTACTGTTTCTTTTAAAACATCCGACTCATCTTCTGGAAATGATACTGTAAAATACACATTATCCCCGCCTTCTTTTATATTATACAAACCTGCCTTTAAAGTACCTGTAAAAACTGCTGTACCTTTATCCAGGCTGTATGTTTCTTTTCCACCACCAGGTTTTATTACAACTGCCTTTTCTGCCTTGCCTTTCTTCTGTATGCTTACAGCTTCACCCGCATTATATATGGTTTTATCTGCTATTCTTGCAGACATGGTTTCCCTTAGCAGGTTATACATAAATATTGGAAATTCTGTCTGTAACGGAAAGTCTGTATTATGGAGGTCAAAGCCTGTTACTGCCACCATCCTGCCGTTATAATTGCCAAGGTAGCCAGTTGTAAATTTATCATCTGTTTCAAAAAAGCTTTTTGCCCACTTAGGAGTTTTAAACCCTGTTACATCAAGGCATCCGAATGAATAACCATCCAGGTAATTTGTTACATTGCCCTTTAAAGTCTTTACAATGCTGCTTTTGCTTTTCTTAGAATATATAAATATATCCTGTTTCCATTTATCTTCTTCTTTAGCTTTTTTATCTCCAAGGTTTTTTATCTTTGAAACGGGCGGATTTATAAATATTATATTTCCGTCTTCTGGTATGCTGTCTGGCATTATGCCATCATATACAACCAGGCTGTATTCATTTGTATCTGCTGCCTGTAAATCTTTTGGAAGCACCTTGTCTACAGTCCTGTTACCTGAAACTTTAAGCCCTTTCTCCAGAAAAGTATTTTTACTTGCAACAAGAAGTATTTTCTCATCACTTTCACCATTAAGTATATCATAGGCTATATTGTCACCTGCAAGCATATCCTTTGAATTAAGTTCTGCCATAAGATATGGCATATCTCCTGCAAGTATACTGTTATACTTCCCTGCTGCAATATCTTTAAAATAAACGGTGCTGCTCTCTCCTGGTTCTGTTGTTACACTTTGTATATCATAAAGCTTCTTTCCTATATACAGGTTGACATCTGTGTTAAGCCTGCTTATCCCATAATTGTCCACCCTTGCCATTACCTTTACTGTCCCATCTTCTGAAACAGTGTGGCTTAAGCTCTGTATTGCCCCGTTTTCCCCCTGCACACTTAAATCAACTACTTCGCAGTTAATATTCTGGACATTGGCGCTGCTGTCAGTAAATGCAATTACTTTATAATGTTTCCATGCATCTGAAAGTGACTGTGCCATGCTTATGGCATTTTCAAGTGAACCTGGAATATCAGTTGCTTCTATATTATCTATAGCATCTTTTACACGCCCTTTGTCTGAAGAACCAGATATTAAAAGGTCTGCTGTATTAGAAGCAGACATGACTGTATACCTTGCACCGTCATTATTACTTACATACTCTGCTGCCTGTTCTTTTGCCACATCCAGTTTTGTTTCTTCACCAGAATAAATGCCTGACATGCTTGCACTGTTATCTATCAGAACCAGCACATTGGAATATTCACTGCTACGCCCTGTAATATATGGTGACATAAGGGCAGTTATTAGCAATACCAGTGCTGCTATCTGCATATACATAAGTATATTGTTACGGAATTTCTCCCAGGGTGTTGATGCCTGTATATTCTCATATGCTTCTCTCCAGAGATTTAATGCAGATATTTTCTGGTTAAGCACTTTTTGTTTTAAAAGATATAACAATATAATGCCTGGTATAAAAACAGCCAGCAGCGCCGGCCATAACCTTACAAATCCCATAAAAACCATGCCTTTCTGTCTGCCAGTTAAAAGTTTTCAAGCTGCCCGCTTCTTATGCCTTTATAAATAAATGTGTCTACATTTTCGTTGCTGCATACTGGTATATAATGCGCCTGGTAATGCTTTGCACACTCCTCTGCTCTTGACATAAACCTGTCAAGCACACGTTTATACTGCCTGCATAAATGGCTTGTTGCTGTTACGCGCAGTATATCACCTGTTTCTGCATCTTCAAGGCCTATAGTGCCTTCAAGGCCTGGCTTCATTTCTTCAGGTGAAAGCACATGCAGCACAAGTACTTCCTGTTTCATATATCTTAAATAGCGGATTGTGTCTGTTATATTTTCTATATTTTCATCTGTGGAATTCTGGCTGAATAAATCTGATATTATAACAGTTACACCTCTCTGGTTAAATGGTATTCCTTTTATGCTTTTATATAAATCTGTCTTTCCTGCAAATTCCATGCCGCCTAACCATGCCATTACTTTGTTAAACCCCTGCCTGCCTGTAAAATCACTGCTATTTATTACTTTGTCCCCGCTTATTGCAGAAAGCCGCACTCTGTCAAGGTTATTAAGCGCCATATAACTGACTGCACCAGCAAGCCTTGCAGCACACACATTCTTGCCAGGTACTCCAAAATCCATTGAAGCACTTGTATCAGTAATTATAGAATAATATGCTTCCCTTTCCTCCACAAAAAGCTTTACAAAAAGTTTATCCATCCTGCCATATGTGTTCCAGTCAATTCTTCTTATATCATCACCTGGTACATATTCCCTGAAATCAGCAAATTCAACACTGCTTCCCTTGGCAGCAGACTTTCTCATGCCGCTTCTGCCACCTTGCATTGTAATCCTTGTAACAAGTTTCACCATGCCAAGCCCGTTAAAAAAATCCTGGTCAAAAATTTTTTCTTCCATTTACAATACCTGTTTTAACCCTTTAATTAGTTCTTTTAAAACATCATCTACATTAACTCCCTCTGAAACAGCTTCAAAACCTGCCATAACCCTGTGCCGAAGTGCTGGAAGAGCTACTGCCTCTACATCATCAAACGACACGTTATACCTTCCATCCAGTAATGCCCTTGCCTTGGCTGTGAGGAAAATTGCCTGTGCTGCCCTTGGGCTTGCACCTGCCAGGAAATATTTTTTAACACTGTCTGGAGAACTTTCAAGTTCAGGATGTGTACCTAATACTATTTCCAGTGCATATTCCTGTACTGCATCTGCAACAGGTATATCCCTTATAAGTTCCCTCATCTCTATAATATCACTGCCGTTTAATACAGGTTTTAATACAGGTTTTGTATTTGTGACAGTTACATCCATAATTCTTTTAAGTTCATCCAGCGTTGGGAATTCCATATTAATCTTAAAAATAAAACGGTCAAGCTGTGCCTCTGGCAATGGATAAGTGCCTTCATTTTCAATAGGGTTCTGTGTTGCAAGCACCATATATGGTGAAGGCAGAGGGTAGGTATTCTTGCCAACCGTTACGGTCTTTTCCTGCATTGCCTCAAGCATTGCAGCCTGTGTCTTTGGCGTAGCCCTGTTTATCTCATCTGCAAGTACAATATTGGCAAAAACAGGCCCTTGCTCAAACCTGAATACATTATTGCCATTTTCCTTTATAATAAGGTTTGTTCCTGTTACATCAGCAGGCATAAGGTCAGGTGTAAACTGTATTCTTGAAAATGATAAATCCAGAACCTTGGAAATAGTTTTGACAAGCTGCGTCTTGCCAAGCCCTGGCACACCTTCTAAAAGCACATTGCCATCAGCAAGTATTGCAAGCATAATCTCATGTACAACTTCCTCCTGCCCTATAATTGCTTTGGCAATTTCCTGTTCACAGGCGTTCATATTATCAATTATTTTACTAATGTTTTCCTTACCAGACATTTTAATCCTCCACTTAACTTAACCACTGTTACTATTCACTTCCAAAACCGCTGAAATACTCTTTTACAATATCTTTCATTGCAGACGGGACTTTGTTACTGTCTGCCTTTGCATATGCCTCACTGCTATACTCACCTATTACTGAATCAAGGTCTGCTTTAATCCCATCAGATGCCCCGCCTTTCTGCCCGTTCTTTTCTGTTATCTTGGCATCACCATTCTTTTTACCAGTGAGGTTATTATCATTCCCCATTTTCTTGCCAGTAAGGTTTACAATTTCACCTTTGTTTTCCTGTTCTTTACGCTCAAGCCCCTTACCATTTCCCATATTCCAGCCGCCGCCGTTTCCAGAACCCTTTCCACTGCCACCACCATTTCCGTTTCCACTGCCATTCCCTTTGCCCTGGCCATTACCATTTCCAGAACCATTACCATTACCATTTCCCTGCCCGTTTCCTGGGCCACTGCCAGCCGCACCTGTTGAGCTGCCTGGTGACGGGCTTGCAGAAGAACTTTGTGCCCCTGCTGCGCTCTGGTTTGAAGCTGTTATTGTTGCAGAAGCCATCTGCGCATCACTGTTTTCAATTCCAGAAAGTGCACTGGCCACTTCCTCTGCCGTAATCTCTCCGTCCGCCGCTGCCTCTTCAAGCTGTTTAAGCAGTTTTTCCATTTCCTCAGCAGATAAGCTTTCTGCAACACTTTCCAGCTCATTGGATAAATCACCCTTAAGCCCGCTCTTTTCTGCAAGCTCTGCAAGTTTTTTATTAAAATCCGCCAGTCCTTCAAGGTCAGTACCAGGCACAAGCTGCTGGGCTGCCTTTATAATGCCCTGCTCACTTGCTTCTGCAAGTTCCTTTTTAAGCTTGCTCTCAAGCCTTTCCTTTGCTTTCTTTATATCATCAATATTCTTTGCATCATTAAGTTCCTTCTTTGCATCATCTAAAATCTTTTTAACATTTGCCGCTTCCTTTTTAGCAAGTTCATTATCTGCTGCCTTGTCAATAAGTTTTTCCACCTCTTCTACTTTCTCTTTGGCCTCTTCCGCCTGCATAGCAAGCTTATGGAGAAGTTCTGCGTCCTTTTTTGCCTGTGAAGGTATAAATATGCATATCATAAAAAGACAAAGAAACAAACAGGAAGCAATATATCTCTTCCAGGGATACATAAGAGGAAGCCTTAATTTCTTGTCAAAACGGTTTATTTCATTAATTGTATCTTCTTTAAGCATACCCGCAAAACCATCATCAGACCCCTGGCATCCAATACTTGTAACAAGCCTTTCCTTAAGCCCTGCCCTGTCTGCATACCTTGCTGCCTCATACATGCTGGTACGCCTTACAGCCACATATATAAAAGAAACAACAAAACCAGCCAGTACAAGCAGCCACCCATATAAAGCAGCATTGTAAACAGGCACAAAAATTGCTATAACATTTAGCAAAAATGCCAGAATAACAGCCACAAGCGCACACCATGCAGTACAAAAAATCCACTTTTGCAACGTCTTACGCCTTGCAACAGCCTTTAAAAAGCCTTCAATCTCAACATCCAGCCTTGTAAGCCCTGCCTTTTTCCTATCCATACAAACCACCTGCCAAACTATAAAAAATATACAATACCATAAAACACTGCAATTACTCTTTTAAACCCAAACCACACCCCACAAGATTAAATTTATGATAACCACCCTTAACACTACCTGGCAAATACACTAAACCACTCTTCACAAAATCCAATTTGGAATTTCACTACCAATACTTAATTTTATTTTATATATTTTGTAAAACAGGTTTCCAGTGTACAGATGCCAGCAATTATTCCATATAGGGGACACTTTAACCCCGCCGGCATTTAAGCCTTGTATTAATATTCCAAAAGAAACACAGGTTTATTTGGGAATATTAATACAGGGCTTTATGTGCCGTTGCGTGGGTTAACGTAGCGGAAGCGTGCCCCTATATGGAATATTGCTGGCTCTGGAACGGAAACCGTCCACACACCAGCATAAACCAATTCCAAATTTAATCCAGCACCTCTTTTTTAGCCGTTACCATCATAAACACTTCTTCAAGGTTACCTGTTTGCCTCATATATGAAGAAACCTGTACATCATTGTTTACCAGCATTTTCAAAAGCTCTGCCTCTTCTTCTTCACCACCGTCAAATGATATTGTTATATCCTGCCCGTCAATAGAAAGGTTTGCTACCTGTGGGTTTTCTTTTATAATGCGTACTGCTGTTTCTATATTGTTAACAACATGTATTTTTAGCGGATTTGAAGTGCTAAGTTTCTGCATTATTTCCTCTACAGTACCTTTTGATACCATACTGCCTTTATCAATAATCCCTATAGTGGTGCACATTTCAGCAAGTTCCGACAATATATGCGAACTTATAATAATAGTTTTACCCATATCATGCAGGTTTTTAAGTATTCCCTTCATTTCAAACCTTGCCCTTGGGTCAAGTCCTGATGCCGGCTCATCAAGAATAAGCAGTTCAGGGTTGTGTACAAGGCTTCTTGCAAGGCAAAGCCTCTGTTTCATTCCCCTTGAAAGCCCATCTACATAAAAATCTGCTTTATCACTTAAATTTACAAGGTCCATAAGTTCTAAGCACATACTTTTTGCCTTCTCACCTGTAATTCCATAAACTGATGCATAGAACTCCATATACTCTATTGCCTTAAGGTTATCATAAACACCAAAGAAATCTGGCATATACCCTATCTTTCTTTTTAAGTTCTGGTTATCCTTAAGTGCATCTACACCAGCAATATGGACTGAGCCGCCATCTGCCCTTAAAAGCCCTGATATTATACGCATTGTAGTTGTCTTGCCTGCACCATTAGGGCCTACAAACCCAAAAAGTTCCCCTTTTTCAATAGAAAGATTTAGGTGGTCCAGCGCAACAAACTTCCCATAATGTTTATATAAATTTTCTATTTTTACCATGCCGCTGCCTCCTAACGCCTTTTACCTGTATTTTTATATGTGCCTGCAAGTTTAACCCTTGGCAATATATATGAGTCTGCTTCCTGATATTGTGTATCGCCAATTTCATAATATATTGTAAGGCTTCCGTCATCATCCAGGTATTTTTCCATACCATCAATATCCGCTTTTTGGCCAGATTGCAGCAATTCTACATATTGGCCAGTTGTTTTATCCTTAACTTTTGCAACACCTAAAAATGCCGTTTCTACATACTGGTACTGGTTAAGTTCAAATTCACATCCGCCTGTAGTTTCTTTATTGTATATAATCCTTTTAAGTGTGAAATTCTCTGGAAATTTATATGTGACTTCAAGCTCTTTTCTTGTAGTGTCATATATATAAAACCCATTAGTGTCATTTTCATCATACTTATCTGCATACTGTTCAAGCCTGCCTATTACATTATATCCGTTTAATGTTTCTGGTACTTGTACCTGTTTATAGACACCTGTTGCACCATATTTGTCATATGAAAATTTACCTGTAAATGATGTTTCTTCACCCTCTGGCACAAATCCATAAAACCATGTATCAGACAATTTATTATTAGTAATAAACACCTGTAGCATGCCTATTTTTCTTCTTAATGAAACATCTATGGAATTATCATAATAGCTTCCTCCCATTGCAGCACTTAACTGGGATTCAAAGCTATATGAAAATTTGCTCTCTTCAAAACTTTTCTGCTTTGATATATCAACAGATTTGCCTGAAGGAATACTTCCTATATAGTACATTGTGCCCTTACAGTAGAAAATACAGTCTTCAAGCCCGCATGACATTTTATTGGTTACAAACCCTGATATTTTATCATCTGTTTTCTGTACATTTACATCAACTGTGCCTGTACTGCTGCTTTTATTGCCCATTTTAAATGGAACACTTTCAAATGCAGACAGGTTGTTCATACGCAATGTTATATTGTTAGCACCATACTCAATCCCATAATCATACTCATCAGCTTCATCATTTGATGAATAATATGAGGAATAATATCCATTAAGGTTTGATGGCACTATATCAGAATTTTCTGGAAGTACTGCTTCATATGCCTTACTTGAAGAATTTGTAATTGTAAATGCTGTATTTACATTATGGCTGCTATTCCCCTTTTCTGGCAGTTCAATTGTTGAAGAATAATTTATAAATGGTTTTTGTATACGTGTGCTTGTTCCAATTAAATAAATTGTTACTGAAAATACTACTGAAAGCGCTGGCACAATAAACCATAACAGGTTTCTCTTGTCTTTTTTCTTAAGGATTATATATGATACTGGCCCTGCCAGAAAAACATATGCCAGCAGTATAACTGCATAAAGCTTAAGGTTTGGCAATGAGTCTGTACTATTTAAATTTAACAAATCAGACTCACCCATATAAACTTGTGAATATGACTGCAATGAATTGCCACTGGAAAGCCCCAGGTCCTGCCTGCGCTGTTCACTTATATTATCCCTTATTACATCCACAACAACAGGCCCATAAAGCCTTGATGTCCCTGTACTTAAAGCCAGTGAAAATTCTGCTGTTATTATATTGCCTTTTCCATAATCTTTTACACTTGCAAGATTATTCCTGCCATCTGTTAAAACTGGCTTAGAACCTTTTATGCTAATCTGTGTAATATCTAGCGGCACTCTTTTATTTGGAAGGTTTTCACCAAGAAGGCTTGTAAGTTTTTCCCTGGTTACACCAAAATTAGTCCTTATGCTTTTTGCACTGCCTATAGTGCCTTTTAAAAGAGTCCCTGAAAATGCACCCAGCACTTTGCCAGCATCTGCACCACTTCCAAGGAAAAGTGTGCCTCCTTTACTGACCCATTTTTTAATAGCATTAATCTGCCCTTTTGAAAATTTTGCTGTATCAAAGTTATCTATTATAATAACATCCAGGACATCAATCATCTTGTCATCTTCTGTAATATCATCACCCTGAAGTTCAAATATAATCCCTTCATCACTTGCACCAAATGAAATTTTATCTGCTGCAAGGCCGCTTGCAATATATTTAAGTCTGTCCTGGCTGTCAGAAAGTGTACCAATATACAATGTATCTATATTATCTTTATAATTTAATTTTACATATTCCGAACAAATAATATCATCATCTTTATCACAAATTGCAACCCTGATATTCCTGTCTTCCTCAATATCTGGCAGCGCAAACTGTACCTTTTTGCTTTCCCCTGCTGCAACTGCAAATTCTTTTTGTATTGCTATATAGCCATTTGCATCTGTCCTGGCATATTCTACCCTGAATTTTCCTGTAAAATCACTCCCCTTATTCTCTATAACAGCATCTGCCCTTATGCTTCTGTTATATTTTGCCTTACCCTTATAACCAAGCCTTACTGATGCACTTATATCATCTTTGCTGATTTTTATTTTTCCTTCATTATCAAGCTCTTTTATCTTTATAGAAGCAGATGCCGTCTGTGTACTGGCTGGTGCAACAGCTAAAACAAAGAATACCAGTGCCATTGCTGCTGCCTTTTTCTTTTTATTATTCTTATTGCTGCTTTTGCGTGCCTTTTCCTTTCTTCTTAATGGGTCAAGGAACAATGCTGCTAACTTTAAAAATAATGCTGTGAATACAAGCTGTGCTGCAATACTGCATAAGAACCAGTAGTCCTGTACAAATGGAAGCAGTTCCCCATTAAGTGCAGAAGCCATATACGAAAGCATATTTTCACCCATAAACTGGCCACTTACCATATGGAATATTGTAAATGCAGGATTTATAAGCAGCGGATATATTGCCAATGTCACATCAGGCACATTTCCACTTGAATTCTGTACAGTATAATAATAAATATTTGCACATTCATTAGATATAAATACTGCTATGGCAGTTACACCACATACAACCCCCACCATTACAAACGATATTACAGTAGCAGGAATTGCCTTTTTAACCATTGCAGAAGCACACACTCCCATGCTCCCTATAAAAAGTGACATTACAATAATAAATACTACAAACTGGAGAAGGTCTGCCATATTGATACCACCAATTGTAAATATTATAGATACAACTGGAAGACTTGAAAAAACAAGAAGCACTACCATGCTTATGGATGACATAAGCTTTCCCATTACTATCTGCCCTGGTTTTAATACAGTTGTAAGCAGTATTTCAAGGGTCTGTTTCTCACGCTCACCTGCTATGCTTCCAGCAGTAAACACTGGGACTAAAAATGCAACCATTGCCGCCTCAATACAGATAATTACAAAATACACCATAATAGCAGCCGAATAATCTATTCTGTAATTCATATTTATATTAAAAATCATTTCAAAGCCAAGCAGAGCTATTGCAACCAGCCCAAGGTTAAAAAAAAGGATTGTCATTGCAAACTTCAGTGAACGTACCCTTAATTTTACTTCCTTTCCATATACTGGATTTATTTTCATAAGTCCTGTACCTCCATTCCATTAATTAAATTTCCTTTTTCCCATCCTCTTTTTCTTTTGTGCCTTTTTCTTCACCAGGGTTATCTATAGGAAGTGCAATTGTAAAACATGTACCTTTGACACTGCTCTGTACTGTTATCTTTCCTCCGTGGAGTACTGCTATTTCCTGTGCTATATTAAGTCCAAGCCCTGTCCCGCCTGTCTGCACAGACCTTGAACTTTCTACCCTGTAAAATTTATCAAAAATATGTTCTATGCTTTCTTCTGGTATTACCAGCCCAAAATTAACCACACGTATCTGTAGTTCACTATTATATTTTTCCAGCTCAATATGGACTGCCTTGCCATCCCTGCCATATTTTACAGCATTGCCAATAAGGTTTGAAACTGCCCTTGCTATAAGTTCCCCGTCAACATTCATAATCAGGCTTTTTACATTCTGTTTAAGGGTATATTCAAGGTTATTTTCCATAAAAAGCGGATAAAACTCTTCTGTCATCTGCACAACCAGTTTTACTATGTCTATATCACTGCGGTGTACAGTTATCTCACCGCTCATAAGTTTTGTATAGTTAAAAAGTTCCTCAATAAGCCCCTGCATCCTGTCTGCCTTGCGCATTGCAATATTTGCATACTTCTGCCTTTCTTCTACTGTATATTTTTTAACATCTGTAGCAAGCTGCAGATAGCCTATAATTGAAGTAAGAGGGGTCCGCAAATCATGTGCAACACATGTTATCATATCCTTATTTGCCTGTAGTGCTTCACGCTCTGATTTCATAAGCCTTTCTATCTCATCATGCATCCTGTTTACCTGTAAAACTATCTCGCCAATTTCATCCTCCCTGTTTATGCCAATTATCTTTGTTTCCATACTACCTGATGCAATATCTGAAATACAGTTTGATATATAGCTCATATCCTTTGTAATACGCCTTGTAAGCATAAGGAAATAAAATATAAACAGCAGGAAACCAAGCAAGAGTATTATAAACATAATTACCATAAGAGTATCCTTATTCCAATGCTTTATACCGCGGTAATCTGGCAGAAACCCTGGCTGTACAGGACTATGCTCTTTTTTCATAAGCATGCCTTTCCCATAACCGCCCCGTGATACGCCAAATGTACGCGCAACCATTACTAGCACTAGTCCCATTGCAGATTCCGTTACAACTGCAAGCAACAGGCTTATTATACTGTAAATAACAAGCTCCCCCCTGAGACTTCTGTAAATACTATGCTTCAATCTTATAGCCAACTCCCCATACAGTTTTTATTATCTGTGCATTTCTTGGCTCAAGTTCTATTTTCTCCCTAAGCCTTCTGATATGCACCATTACAGTGTTGCTCATTTCAAAGCTTTTTTCTTTCCATACCCTTTCAAAAATTTCATCCGTTGAGAATACATTATTAGGATGTGATGCCATAAGGAACAATATGTCAAATTCTATAGGAGTAAGCTTAACATCCTTTCCATATGCCCTGACCTGGTGCAGTTTCCTGTCCATCCAGAGGTTTTCAAGCTCAACAGATTCAGCAGACTTTTCATGCATACCACCAAAGTTCTGGTAACGCCGGAGCTGTGACTTTACCCTTGCAACCAGTTCCATTGTATTAAAAGGCTTTGTCACATAATCATCTGCACCATTAACAAGCCCCTCTACTTTGTCATTCTCACTGTCCCTTGCACTAAGCATTATAATAGGTATTGTACTGCTTTCCCTTATCTTTGCACAAACCTGCCGCCCGTCAATACCAGGCATCATAATATCAAGGATTGCAAGGTCTATATCCTTGCTTTCAAAAACACTGATTGCTTCCTTGCCACTATACGCCTTAAAACAATTATAGCCTTCCCCTTTCAGGTGGATTGAAACAAGGTCAGCTATATCATGGTCATCATCAACTACTAAAATATTTGTACTTTCCATATATTTTCCCTCTTTCCCAGGACATTTAAGATATGCCCCAATACCCATCATTGTTGTATCATTTTACTAAGAATACCATATAAAAAAAATTAAGTCTTTACTTTTTTATTAAAAACTAATTATGTTAACTTTAAAAATGGTTGATTGATAGATAATTTATAGTTATCTTGTGTTGTTGTTTGCGTATGACGGACGCAGGGTTTCTGGTGTTCCACTAAATTATTCATGACAGGGCACGCTTGCGCTACGTCAGCCCACGCAGCAGTGCATAGTATCCCT
>CAJTRU010000077.1 GCA_910579085.1 uncultured Lachnospiraceae bacterium
AGTGTCCCTGTCATGGAATAATGTTTAGCTGGAACACTGGAAACCTGCTGTACACAAGCAAACACAAAAAATATAACATAAATACAAAATAGATAATATAACTGGAAATTATGGTATGGGGAATGTGATTTAGATGCATGGCAGCCCATAGAAATAGCGGGCACCGGATTATATCAGCCATAATCCAATTCTGTAACCAGTAGATAAGAAATTTTTCCGTGAAGCGTATGTTATATAATTTTCAAAAGAATTTCAGCCGGGGTAAGCACAGAAATTCCAAATCCTTCAAAGTCTCTTTTGTTCCGGGTAACAATATAATCACAATGTATAGATTTAGCACAAGTAGCAACAAGACAATCCTCAAAATCCTTTGCCTTTTTCTGAAATGCAATAAGAATATCATTATTAGTGACATTGCACACCTTGACAATTTCCAAAAGTTTTCCAACTGCCTTATGCCAGCTCTGTGCTATGGGTGTATTTCCTCACAAGATAAAAGATACCAGTAACAGAAGATGCTGATACAAAACCGTCTATTTTATGTTCTTCACAAAGCTTCAGAATCTTGTAAGAATCCTCTACAAAAGCTTCCCTTTCTAATAATACATCAAGGATTACGTTCGTATCACACATTATTTTCATATTTTAACAGACGCTCCTCCCGTAAAGAATCCATATCAATATCAGAGGAAACACCACCAAGCATTCCACGCAAGGAATCCACAGCAGAAACTTGTGGATTTATAACTTTAGCAACCGTTTTTACATTACGGGTAATAAAGATATCTTCCTTAGTAATCAATTCAAGATACTTTCCGAAATTAGCTTTAAATTCTGTTGCAGTAACAACCATGGCCAAATCCTCCTTTTCTTTGAGTTGTTTTTATTATATGTGGTTTTGAAGATAAAATCAATAAAATCATGCGAAACACCAAAAATATTATTAAAACCCATATAATATGAAAGAAAAAATTTTTATATTTTTATCCCTATTTGGTTTCACCCATGTTTAACAATAATTACTACACTGGCTAATAAGTGACTAGCGGAATAATTCCCACCACCCCAATTTACAGTTATCTTTTTATTTTGTGTTTTATTGTAAGTTTATGATGACAGGTTTTGCGTGCCAGATGCCATCAATTATTCCATAAAAGGGGCACTTTAACCCCGCCGGCATTTAAGCCCGTATATTATATATTCCAGGGAAACGTAAGTTTTATCTGGAATATATAATATACGGGCTTTATGTGCCGCTGCGTGGGTTAACGTAGCGCAAGCGTGCCCCTGTATGGAATATTGTGGCTCTGGCACTAAAAACCGTCCGTTAACCCACACACAAAGAAACAAGATAACTGTTATTTAAAACCATCTATAAAGTCTTTACCTGTTTTCTTATATGTTTTAATACTAATCTTATTTCCATCACTTAATATGGTAACTGCCCCTGCTTCACTTGTAGATACCCATCTGCTTCCACAGTCCTCAATTCTTTTTATAAGCTCCTTATGTGGATGCCCGTAAAGATTATTTTTCCCACATGATATTACTGATATATCTGGTGATACCCGTTCTAAAAATTCTTCTGAAGAAGAGTTCTTAGAACCATGATGTGCCACTTTCAGCACATTGTAATGTACAGGCAGTGTTTTATCTGTATAAAGCCTGTCTGACAGGGCTGCCTCCCCATTCCCTTCAACATCCCCTGTAAGCAGAAAAGATATATTTCCATATAAAACACTTAATACTGTTGAATATGCATTAGCACTGCCTGCATTAAACCCATGTTGTGGATGGAGGCATTTAATGCTAAAGCCTGCGTTGTTTGATATAGTATCCCCTGCCCTTATATACGCTGTTTTTACATTATTTTCCATTGCTGTTTTTATTATACTATAATACGCCATATCTTTACAGGCAGAAGCAGGGTCTGGTACAAGCAGGGTTTCTGCCTTTATTCCATGCCTGGACTGTTCTAATATCTCCCTTATGCCTGAAATATGGTCTTCATCGGGATGTGTAATTATTATATAGTCTATTTTTTTAATGCCATTGTATTCCAAGAATGGAATTATCCTGTATGTACCCGCTTTTTCTATACTGCTGCTGCCACCATCAGCCAGGTATACTGTTCCTTTATTGTCTTGTATAAATATAGCATCCCCTTGTCCTGTATCAAGAAATGTTACATTAATGCCATTATACCTTCTGGTATAAATAATTATGCAAAATGCCACCATATACATGGCGGATGGCAATACCAGGTTACAATTGCCTATGTTATGGATAACATACAATATTAAAAATACAATTACAATATAAGATGTTATCTGCCATATTCCAGGCTGTCCTGTTATTAAAATATTACCTGGTAATTCTGCTGCCAGCCTGCATATTTTTTCATAAATATCCAGCAGCAATTTTGTGCTTCCAAGCAGAAATCCAGCCAGTGGCATAAATAAAAGCCCTGCCACGCCTCCTGCTGCTGCGGTAATTACAACCAGCGGCATAAGTGGAAGTACAATAATATTTATAAATACACCATATATTGGAAATTTATAATAGAAATACAAAATAACTGGAAGTGTTACAATTTGTATAGAAAGACTTGTTAATAATAAATCTACGGTTTTTTCTAACAATAAATAAACTAGATATTTTAAAGACATTAAGAAAGTAATTTTTTTATCCCTGGATTTAAGCAGTTCCTTATACCTGTACCTATACCTTTTGCGCCTGTTATAACCATTATTTCTATCCGGGCTTCCAGCATATATATTTTTTAATACAGGATAAACTAGTGCAATTCCAAGTACTGCACCATACGAAAGAAGAAAACTGCATGAAAATGCAGTAAACGGTTTCTGTAATAATATAATTACTGCACTAACCCCAAGTGCTGAAAGCATGTCATAGCTTCTATATAACAGAGGGGCTGAAAGCATAATTAACATCATAGAAACTGCCCTGCTTGTTGACACAACTGGACCAGTCATGCTTCCATAAAATAATATAAAAACTGATGATGAAATTACAGGCATTATACGTGATGCACATGAAAGTACAGATAAAGCCTTTATATACTTTAGTGTAGCTGCCTTATCTTTATATATATAAACCAGTACACTGCATATTAGCGCAATAAACCATTTTACCAGTTTATATACAGCCATTCCAAGTATTGATACATGCAGCCCGCTTATTGCAAGCAGATGCCCAATGCCGCTTTGTTTATATAGGTTTCTTATATCTATGCTGGCAAATGTTTTATCACCGAGCAGCATAGCAGTTATAATCCCACATTCTTTTTCTGGAAGGGCATTTTTATATACTTCTGCCAGTTTTTCCTTTATCCCCCTTGTAAACCGGCGGAAACTATAATTAATGCTGTTCCCTTGGTTTCCTATATTAGTTACCGATTTTGCCACGGCTGTGTAATATATATTCTTTTCACTTAAATATTCCCTCTGGTTAAACTGGCCTGGGTTAGACGGGGTTTCTGGCTTATATATAATTCCATTTATTTTTAACTGGCTGCCTGTGCCAAAACAGCTTTTTTCTTTAGAATAAACAAGTATATATGGCAGGCTGTAAAGCGCCTGGCTGTCTTTAAGCTGTACAGAAACATCTTTCAGGTATATGGAACTACCATCCGCTTTTTCTTCATAATTATATACCCTGCCTGTAATTCCTGCCTCCGTCTTATCATTAAAAACATTATCCATTATATAATGCCTGGCATTATATGTTTCTGCAAAACAGTACTTGTAAATACCAGACAATATAACCAGTGCAGCAAAAACCCATATAGCTGGTCTTTTAATCCAATCCCCTCCTTAAACTTATTATTCCTCATTAGATGAAACAGGTGCGTTTGAAAGCACAAGGTCAAGGTTTCTTTCAAATGGCTCTCCAAAGTTAATAGACGTACTATATTCAAGAACCTGCCCGCCATCTATGCTGAACTGTACTTTATTAACCATTGGAAGTTCAACAAGTGTATTTACAACAGAATAAATTGCAACATCTGCTGTAATTGATTTGCGCTTATTTAAAAACTCAGAAGAAAAATCCAGATAACATGTATTTTCCCTTACTGTAATTTTATTAAGCCTTGTACCTTCAGGTATTGTAGGAAGCATACTTTTCTTATTAACACCTTCAATAGAATATGGCCCTTTCATAAGCTGCTCAATTGCAAGCTGTTCTAATGGTATAGTTGCATCATAAGTAATTTCTACTGGTACTTCAACAAGCGCTGTACCCTTATAATCTGAGAAATACATATTAAGTGTTGTATTTTGTTTATAACTTGTTTCCCCGCCTGTATTATCAATAAAATCGTCTGCCCGCATCAGCCCTATGGCCTCCATATTTGAAGTCGTAAGAGGCTGTCCTGAAACATAAAACTGTATATCCGCTACATCTGGTATCTGGCATAAAGTCTTTACAACCGCTGCCCTTCTTAGTATTTCAGATACACCTGTATAGTTGCCATATGATGAATTAAAATACAATGAAAGCCCGCCCTCTCCAGATAAAACATAGTTGTCTATTTCCACATCATCAGGTATAGCCTTTTTCATATAAATATCTTCTGGTTCATTTGACATTTTATCTAAAAATTCCACAACAAGCTCTTCTGTATCTTCTGAAACAGGACTGTATTTTTCAAATACAACTTTAGTTTCATTAGCATCAAGTCCAAATATATAATAGCCTTCATAATTTTCATCCCTGCTGTCCTGGCATGAAACCAGAAAACAGGAAGAAAGCAAAGAAACAGCCAGTATTATTATTTTATAAAACGTGGATTTACCCATAACAAGCCCCCATGTCTGTAATGCTTTTATAATCCTGGCTTTGCCAGCCATCCAGATTTAAAATCCTGGACACTTTTCCAGAAAAGCCCTTTATGGTATATAATTAAGCGGTATCCTTATTGTAAATGTAGTGCCTTCTTTTTCCTTGCTGTAGAGTTTTATAGAGCCCCTGTGCAAAAGAACAGCATTTCTTGTAATAGAAAGCCCAAGCCCTGTACCGCCTGTTTCCCTTGACCTTGCCTTGTCCACCCTGTAAAACCTTTCAAATACACTGTCCTGCAAGTCTTCTGGTATACCAACACCTGAATCCTGTATTGTCACAAAGAAAAATTTATGGTCTGCATTTAAAGTAACCCTTACCCATCCGTCATCATAATTATACTTAATTGCATTTTCAATAATATTATTTAATGCTATTGATATTTTAACCTCATCAACATCCGCCATAACTGGACGGTAACTTTCAAATATAAGCTCTATATTACGTTTTGCTGCTATTGGCCTTAAACGTTTAAGAAGCTGCTCTAAAAGCTCATTAATGCTTATATTGGCCACCTGCATTGAAGCACTGTTTTTATCCATTTTAACCATTGAAAGAAGGTCGTTAATTATACGTGTCATCCTTTCAATTTCTGTAGTAATGTCACCTAAAAATTCACGGTATATTTCTTCAGGCATGCCTTCCTGTGAAAGAAGCGAGTCTGACAGTACCTTCATTGAAGCAAGTGGTGTTTTAAGCTCATGCGAAACATTAGACACAAACTCCTGCCTGGAAATCTCCTGCTTCCTTATTACTTCTGTCATCTGGTTAAATGACTCCGAAATCTTTACAAGTTCAGAATACCCATGCATATCAAGCTTTATCTCCATATCACCTTTTGATATATCATTAATTGACTCTGTTACCTTTTTTAAAGGTGATGTAAGAAGTATTGAACATGCAAATGACAAAATAATTATAATAAGTGCAATTCCAAGAAGCAGGAAAAGCGTCCTGTGTGACACTTCACGTGATATATTTGCCAAATTCCTGACAGAATAACTAATTACAATAACGCCACACACTTCATTAACAATTGGGTCTGTTATAGGCATTGTAAGCTGCATATACCCGCCTAAATCATTTATATATTTCTTCTCACTGTTACCACTGAAGCATTTTACTACTTCTGTAGAAATAAGTGTCTTGCCTTCCTCTATACCATAAGTATCTTTTACTATCTTTAAATCCTTATCAACTATAATTATACGTCCCTGGTATATATTGGCTATTTCTTCCGTTTCACTGTCTACATTGCCAGAGTTATTCCCTGAAAGATAACCTGATGAAACAATAAGGTTTGATATAACTGTACCGCATGACTGCAATTCATCAGTTCTCTGTGAAACCATCTGTGTATCATATGTATTTGTTATTACAGTAAATAAAAATATTATAGGTATAAGCCCAGTGCAAAGCAGCAACCCGAATACCTGGACACGCATACTCCTAATATTATATAACAGACTGCTCCAAGTGTTTTTCAAAGCGTTTCCTCCATACAGCTTATGTTATTTCTGGAAATAATAACCAACACCCCATTTAGTATGGATAAAAACAGGATTACTTGGGGACTCCTCTATCTTTTCCCTTAAACGGCGGATATGTACATCCACAGTCCTTACATCGCCTGGATAATCATATCCCCACACTGTATTAAGCAGTTCCTCCCTGCCATATACTTTATTTGGGTGAAGCATAAGAAGCTCTAAAAGGTCAAACTCCTTAGCTGTAAGGTTTACTTCCTGGTCATTTATATAGCCTCTCCTGCTTTCTATATCAATTCTTAAACCATTATATGAATAAACCTTTGGCGGTTCTTTAGTTTCTGTTGCAGAACTTCTTCTTATAATTGCCTTAATACGTGCCTTGACTTCCAGTATGTTAAATGGTTTTGTAATATAATCATCTGCCCCATACTCAAGCCCTAAAATCTTATCCATATCATCACCTTTAGCGGTAAGCATAATTACAGGCACATTTGAAAATTCACGTATCTGCTGGCATACCTCAAAGCCATTAAGCACTGGCAGCATAACATCCAGCAGTATAACATCATATTTGTTCTTATTAATATAATCAAGCGCTTCCTGCCCGTCATATGCACAGTCAACCTCCATACCATCTTGCTCCAGGCTGAAACGGATTCCTTTAACAATTAATTTCTCGTCATCAACTACTAAAACTTTTCTAGCCATTGTTTTCCATCCTTCCATTTATACAGTAATCTGGTCTTTTATCTGGTTAAAAACGCCATCCTTAATTCCAGTAACATTTTTTATATCTTCAATACTCTTAAAGCTGCAAGACAACCGGTAATCCATCACTGCATCTGCCTTGCTCTCCCCAATACCAGGCAGGGACATAAGTTCCTCTTTTGATGCAGTATTTATATTTACAAGCCCGCCATCTTTTTGTGGCTGGCTGTTATTATTTTTATTATTAGAAGCTGCCTGTTTTTTAGACAATACAACTACTTGCTCACCATCTGCCAGTACCTTTGCAAGATTTATGGCAGAACGGTCAGCAGATTTCTTAAATCCACCTGCTGCCTGCACAGCATCACAAATTCTTTGCCCGCTTAATAAACTGTATACACCTGGATGCTTTACAGCACCACATATATACACAGCTATCTCCTCTGTAGTATCTGTTTTATTGTTTTCTTCTTCTGTTTCCTGCCCGTTTTTATTAATTATTGTTCCTTCATCCTGTATAATATCTTCACTTATATCTCCAGTAAAACTGGTACTTTTACTGCCTCCTGGCTGTAAATAAATAATACCAGAAATTACTATAAATACAATACAAGATGTAATAATTATAATGTTTTTCTTTCCCATATATAACCCTCCATAAAAATTTATGGAAGATTACACAGCCCTGGTCTGTTTTTATGCTATAAAGCACTACTATTTACCATAATAACCAATTAAAATAATTATTACAATAGGTACATTCAACAAATTTATTACATTTTAATTAAATATTTTCACTACACCTTTAGTATACCCTGTTTTTAACCTCATCAAACCAGCCCTGGCTATATTCAAGCAGCCAATGCCTGCATGTATTGCGTATTGCAAATATCCGCCTGGCAGAAAAAAACAAAGCCTGTATCCTTTATAATAGAAAATACAGGCTTTTTATATCAGCAACAGGCTTTTTCCAGGATTTTATCCAAGGCAGCACCACTGCTTGTATGGCATCTCACAATATCTGCATTACATTTTTCTGCTTCATCAACAGCACACTTTGCCATTTTATGGGATACAGTATTAGTAAATAAAATTAACAAATCTGGTGTACCAATCATATTTTTAAGATTTCCTGGCATCTGTGTAAATATCTTGGCTTTACAATGGTAATCTTTGCAAATCTTTTTATACTGGCAGACCATTCTGTCATGTCCTCCTACAATAACAACACTCATATGTACCTCTTCCTTTCCATCAATAATATATATGGGATTATTTATATTAGTTATATCTAACTATAGTTTATATTATCTAATCACGTCCAGTTTGTCAATCCTTTTATACATTTTTGTGGGTAATTTTCAGTTATCTTTTGTTAGTGGACGGACGTAACTATATTCTGTACTTAAGTAAAGCAGGAATATATATTTAATGGTAAAGTTTAAAATAAACTGAAATTGTTAAAATATTATTCTTATAATTAACCTCTTTTATACCACCTTCTATCTTATCCAGTAATTCCTTTACAATATACAATCCTAATCCTGTGTTACCATTGGAACGCGATGTATCTACTGTATAAAATTTTTGAAAAAGCATATTAACATCTACATTCTTTAATTCCGATGTAGTATTTTTTACTGTAAAAATACCATTTGCGTCTATCACAATTTCAATATAAGCATTAGAATACCGTATTGTATTTGTAATCAGATTTTCAATAATTCTTTTGCAGGCAACAGTATTTCCAGTTATCCATACAGGGGCATTTTCTGTTTTAATAATGGGACCCAGTTCCTTCAGTTCGTTATATTTATCAATCAGACAATTAGTTACAATTCTATTTATATCTAATTTTTCAACTTCCAGAATATAATCCTCACGGTCTATCAATGACAAATCATAAAATACTTGCAATAGTTCCGTTAAATAATCTGCCTTTGCCTGGATAATAGAAATATAGTGCTCCTGTTCTTCTTTACTTTCACAGCCTTTTAAGAGTACTAAATATCCCTGTATTGATGTTAAAGGCGTTCTTATATCATGGCTTATATTAGCAATATATTGTTTCAATTGCTCTTTTTCCTGTATAATCTGAATTTTTGTTACCTGTTCCAAATAGTTTTTTTCATTGAGCGTACCTGCTAATTTCTCTATATATTTATTTGATAAAGAAATCCGTAGTTTTCTGTCTTCATCAATTTGTCTTGTTATTTCACATATTTGACGTTTCCATGAAAAAAGAGAAAATGCCAATATTATATTCAATAAAACCAATAATAAATAAGCCATTAACATCCTCTCCTTCAATAAATTGTAAAATATTCCCTTGAAATTAGCAGTTCCAGAAAATTATTTAAACTCCTGTTTTCTAACAAGTATAACAGACAAGGGCAGCAAAAATAATAGACCAAAAATAAAATATATGGTTATTTCATTGAGCAGTCCATATTCAAGCCGGAAAGTTCCCATATTCATCCAATAGTATAATGGATTGAGCCAGATTAAATATTTTAGTATTATGTGGCTGTGAAAATTCTGCCATATTCCCGTATAAATTACTGCACCACCCAAAGTAAACAAACACATGACCGTCGCAATAATGCCAGTATTCTTCAAACAGATACATATAATAATGCAAAGTAAAATAAAGGAAACCATTACTAAAAAATCCAATCCAGTATAACTTAAATATCTTATCAATTCTGTTATATTGGGAGTGTATCCAGTCTGTATACAGGTAAAACATAGAGTAATAATATTGAATAAAAAATAGCAGATTGCATTATATAAAACGATAACAATAACTTTAGCAAAATAAACTTTCACTCTATCTATTCCATACGCAATAGGAAGCTTAATAGTACCCACAGAATAGTCATAGCAAAAAAATTGTATTGTTAAAATGAGGACAACAATCCAGAGAAACACATTGCAGGAAATACAGGATTGCATAATTTCACTAAATTCAGGCATATCAATGTTTTCAAATGTAAATGCAAAAAAACCAATCATGCCATGTATAGCAGCATTTGCTTCTTCATCCCCCTCTGAAACAAATAGTTGTGTCCCACCTGATGACAAGCTGAAAATTCCGTATAAGACCAGCCCTGCAAGAAAAAGAATGGGAACCGCTATAAACAGCTTGGAATATCTCAATTTGAGAAATTCAGACTTTAACTGGTTAAACATATTTGCCACCTCCTATTAGATTTTCAAAATACGTTTCTAATTCTTCTCCCTGTACAGATATTTCTTCAACTACAATGCCATTAGAAGAAAGTGTTTTTGAAATAGTATGTGTTTCGTCCAGTTTCTCATATACCCTTATAAAATTGTCTGGCTGTATAGAAAAGTTTTTGATTTTTAGTTGTTCTTCCAAAACAATAACGGTCTGTTCTGTATTGTCTGTTTTCAGTTTAACATGCCGCTTACATTCCTGGCTTAACTCCATCGCCGTAATTTGTTTGAGTAGTTTTCCATTATGCAAAAAACCATAACAGGTTGCCAGTTGGTTTAATTCACTCAAAATATGGCTTGAAATTAAAACTGTCACATGATTTTCTTTTGATAATCTTTTGAGCAGTTCCCTAAGTTCAATAATTCCTGTCGGGTCTAAGCCATTGACAGGTTCATCTAATATTAAAAATTCTGGCTCACCTAAGAGTGCAACAGCTAATGCCAGCCGTTGTTTCATTCCCAAAGAAAAGTCATTTACTTTCTTCTTTTTTGTATTATCAAGTCCGGTAAGTTCTAATGTTTTGGAGATACATTTTTTGTCTGGAATACCCCGCTGTACCCGCTGTATTTCTAAATTCTGCTTAGCAGTCATATCTTTGTACAATGCAGGCATCTCAACAGTACAGCCAATTTTGGCACGTTCATACCGCAAATTCCCTGTTTTCCCGAACAAAGTGACCATACCACTGCTTTGAAAAGCTAATCCTGTTAATATACGTATCAGGGTAGACTTACCTGCCCCGTTTTCACCAACCAGCCCGTATATTTCACCACGGTTAATTGAAAGGTCTATATTTTGCAATACATGGAAATTTTTGTATTTTTTACAAAGTTCTGTTGTCTGGCATATAATCTCTGACATTTTACCAACTCCTTTCCATGCTAGTTTATATTCCAAATCTAAAAAAAATCTAAAGGAATGAAAATTATTTCAATTTATATCCAATTCCCCACACTGTTTCTATATAATCTGTATCCGTATACCTTTTTATTTTTTTGCGGATGTTACTAATATGTGTGTTAATTGTATCATTATCATAGGCATATTCTTCCTGCCAGATAGATTCATAAAGATTTTGCTTTGAAAAAATCTTTTGTGGATACTGTAACAGAAGTATTAAAATTGCTAATTCTGTTGATGTAAATTGCACCATAGTTCCTTTTATGTATACAGTGCAATTTTCAATTTCAATATCCTTATATCTTAAATGTAAATCCTCTTTTTGGGAAGCAGGTACACTTCTTTTTAAATTAGCCTCAATTCTTGCAAGTAACTCATAGAGGTTAAATGGTTTTGTCATGTAATCATCTGCACCCATACGCAGTAAATCTATTTTGGATTGTACCATAGTTTTTGCAGACACAACAATGACAGGAATATTTGTGAATGTTCTTAATTGCTTTAACACATTATCACCGCTTAAAGCAGGAAGCATCAAGTCCAAAATAATGATATCTGGTAAAATCCTTTTGCATAATTCTATGCCTTCTTTACCATTTGGAGCAGAACACACCTCATATTTTTGATTTATCAAAAACTTTGTTATCATATTGCGGATATCTGTATCATCTTCAATGATTGTTATTTTTTTCAATTTTATATCCCCCTTTACAACAGATGTGTTATATTATAAATAACGCATGTTTGTATAAAGTCCATAAGGCAGGAAACTCCACACCATACTTCCCTCCGCCAAATTAAACCAGCAAAAGCTAACTGCAAATTATCCACCATATTTCATATCATGGCTTTTAAATATGTTTTTGCTGCTAATCGCAACTATTAATGAAGTAATTCCTGCAAATAATATTACTGCAAATTCATAGCCTTTACAGATTTCAAAAAAAATCCCATATAATGCATTGCCTAAAGGCTGTGAACACATTGAGCCTGCAAGGATGACAGCTATTACTTTTCCTGTTAATTCCTGCGGGGTTACTGACTGTACAAAGGACAGCATCTGTATAGTAAAAATTGTTGATAAGACCATTATTATAAAAAAGCATATTGTCATAACTGTATAAACTGCTATGCCTGGAAGTGGCAGTATAAGTGCTATACTTACAGGAAATACACTTAATGCACCTCCTGATAATAACATTCCTGCTTTTTTAATTGAAAGTTTACTTGCAAGGACACCAGCAAATATGCCTCCTGCCAGCCCGCCTGCTGCCAGTGCCCCCTCTGCATAGCCACAAAGTTTATTTGCCTGTAGTTCCCCAAGCCCAAGCACTTCTGTTATTAAGTATGGCAGGCCTGTAATTATCATAGCTGATAAAAACAGGTTTAACCCACAGGTAATAATAAGGACTTTTCCTATAACAGGCTGGTCTTTTCTTATAAAAGTGAGCCCTTTTAATAAATCCTCTTTTGCTATATATAATATACTGCCATCCTGTGCCTGCTTTTTATATGGTATTTTAATAAATATTTCCATAACTGCTGATATAAAGAAACACGCCATACAAACATATAATACAGGCTTTAACCCATATGCACTGTATAAAATGCCTCCAATCACTGGCCCTGTTAAAGATGAAAAAGAACTTATAGTATTAATAACTGAATTGGCTGCCATAATATTATCCTGGCTTGCCAGTGCTGGTATACTTGCCTGTACAGAAGGCTGGTATGCACCTGCTATCCCATATAAAAGCATCATTGTTACGGCTACCAGGACTACAAGTTCCACTTTGCCCATTAATAATGAAAATACAAGAATTACTATGGATGTTAAAAAATCCAGGATAACCATAATATTTCTTTTATTTACCCTGTCTGCAATTATCCCGCCTACAGGAGATAAAAGTATTGCAGGAATAAAAGCACATGCTGTGACTGTCCCAAAAAGTGCAGAAGAACCTGTCTGGTTCAGCAAGTACAGAGGCATTGCAAACCTTATTGCAGCGTTTCCAAATAATGAAATAATCTGCCCAATTACTACTAATACAAAATCCTTTTTAAATAACCCATTTCCCATAACCATCCTCCTTTTAGTACCGAACGTCGGTATGTATTAAATTTAAAATTTATCTGCCCCATAAAAAGGGCAGAATTTATTTTCTTTCTTCATAAATATCTGCAAGCCTGGTTATCCTGTCTAATATCTCATCATCTATAATATCAAGGCCAAATCCATCCATCATCTGCCTGAACACCATACACTTACAATATATTTCTTCTTTGGTATTATCAAATATCATTGGGTTCATCCAGACATTGGCAACAAGTATAATAAGTTCTGCAAGCTGTTCTGGATATTCTGTCTTTATAGAACCATCTGAAATCCCTTGCTTAATAATTGGCAAAATATAATCTGGTGCTGCTTTATATATTGTTTCATTTAAAATATTAAACAAAAGTTTGGAATTATTATTAAAATTAGGGGCAACAGTAAAAATATCATCCATCACAGGCCTGTTTAAAGACATCTTAAATATTGTTTTTAATTTTTCTTTTCCATTAAGACTGGAGGCGTCACGTATACCAGCCAGGATTTTATTTGACTCCGATGTCATCCTGTCAGTAACTGCATACAGTATATCCTCTTTGGATTTAAAATGATGGTAAATTGCACCTTTGCTAAGCCCTCCTAAGTTATTAATAATATCCTGTATAGATGTATATTCATAGCCTTTTTCCATAAACAGGCGGAAAGCAGTATCCAGTATTAAATTAACTGTTTCTTCTGGATGTTTATTCCTTGCCATTATATCCTGCCTCCAAACATACTATTAGTATGCCAGTATAATAACATACCAATAGTATGTTTGTCAACTTATATTTAACGTGAGTTCGACAAAATAAAAATCCATAAGCAAGGTTCTATGGTATAATTTAACTGACAATTAAAAAAATTACCAAAGGAGAACAAGCTTATGGATGATTTAATTATATCAGTATTTTATGAAATTGACAACTTTTGTAAAGAATTTATTCCTTATATGGAACAACAATGCATACAGACTGGTGACAAGCCCGTTCCACTAGAACTTCCAGGCCGTCTTACTTTAAGTGAGGCAATGGCCATATGTACTGTATTCCACTTGTCTGGTTACAGGACATTTAAGTGGTTTTACCAGGAACTGGTTTTAAAAAATTACCGTAAATTTTTTCCAAATCTTGTAAGTTATAACCGTTTTGTGGAACTTATGCCATATACTGCACTCCCAATGGTGTTTTTTGCACATTCACGCTGTGGGAAATGTACTGGCATAAGTTTTGCAGATTCTACAACTATTGATGTATGTGACAGCCACAGGATACAGCAGCACAGGGTATTTAAAGACATTGCACAGAGAGGGAAAAGTTCCACAGGGTGGTTTTATGGTTTTAAACTGCACATTTCAATAAATGACAGGGGTGAAATACTTAATTTCTGCCTTACTTGTGGGAATAAAGATGACAGGAATCCTGAAGTTATGGGACATATTACAAAAAATATTTTTGGAAAGCTTTTTGCAGATAAGGGCTATATTTCTAAAAAATTAGCCGGCCAGCTTCAAAAAAATGGCATCCAGCTTGTTACAAAACAAAAAAAGAATTCCAAAACCAAGAGCCTTATGGAACTTTCTGATAAAATACTTCTAAGGAAACGTGCTGTAATAGAATCTGTAAATGATTTTCTTAAAAATATATGCCAGATAGAACATTCCAGACACAGGAACTGCTGTAATTTTGTAGTAAATCTGGTATCTGGCATTGCCGCTTATTCTTTTTTACCTAAAAAGCCATCTATACAACCATGGAACAATGCAATTCCATGTAGAATTTTATAATTACTAACAGCAAACATGCATTCGTTAAATATACTATTTGTCAAAAATTGCCATAATGAACTAAAATTTAAAACTATCTCCTTTGTTTTATTTTATATCGAACTCACGTTATTTACATATAAACATGTCAGTTTCATAAATTTCCACTTATCTTTTGTTGGTGTAATTTGGAGGATGGACGGTTTACAGCGCCAGAGCCAGAATATTCCGTACAGGGGCACGCTTCCGCTACGTTAACCCACG
>CAJTRU010000078.1 GCA_910579085.1 uncultured Lachnospiraceae bacterium
GTGCCCTGTCATGGAATATGTTTAAGCTGGACACAGAAACCCTGCGTCCGTTCCCCAAAAAAGGATAACTGGAAATTATCCCACCAATTATTATGGCTAAGAAGGTATAATATTTTCCATTTATGGATATTATTACAAAACAGGAGTTATAGAGGCTGTATGTCCTGCACCTGTATTAAATTTGCAAAAGAATACAAAAAGTAAGATAAAAATAGTATAAGAGAGTAAAAAAGAGAAATAAGGCATTATCTTTAAAAATACAACTATGCATTGTATTGCACAAAATTTCCAAATGAAATATATTATGTCTATGGTTAGCACTCAAAACGAGTGAGTGCTAGTAAATGCGATTTGTAAAGGAGGATATATATTATGAAGTTATCACCATTAGGAGACAGAGTTGTTTTAAAACAGTTAGAAGCAGAAGAAACTACTAAATCAGGTATTGTATTACCAGGCAATGCACAGGAAAAACCACAGCAGGCAGAAGTTATTGCTGTAGGCCCAGGCGGTGTTGTGGATGGCAAGGAAGTGGAAATGCAGGTAGCTGTTGGGGATAAGGTTATTTACTCCAAATATGCAGGAACAGAGGTTAAGCTTGGCGATGAAGAGTACATCGTAGTACGCCAGAATGACATAGTTGCAAAGGTTGAGGACTAATTGTAGTATATTAAATAATTTTATTAATTATAATTTAACCAGTTTTGATTAATAATTTTAATTAATTGATTAAAAATAATCTGGAATTAATTGTTTATTGTTTTATTAACTAACTGGTTCTGAATGGAGGAAAATATATTATGGCAAAAGAGATTAAGTTTGGGGCAGAAGCCAGGGCAGCACTTGAAGCAGGTGTTGATAAACTTGCAAATACAGTTAAAGTTACTTTAGGGCCAAAAGGAAGAAATGTAGTTCTTGATAAATCATTTGGTGCACCACTTATTACAAATGATGGTGTTACAATTGCAAAGGACATAGAGCTTGAAGATGGTTTTGAGAACATGGGCGCACAGCTTGTTAAAGAAGTTGCTACAAAGACAAATGATGTAGCAGGTGATGGTACTACAACAGCTACAGTTCTTGCACAGGCTATGGTTAATGAAGGAATTAAGAACCTTGCAGCAGGCGCTAACCCAATTATTCTCCGCAAAGGAATGAAAAAAGCATGTGACTGCGCAGTTGATGCTATTGCAGAGATGAGCTCAAAAGTTACAGGCAAAGACCAGATAGCTAAAGTTGCTGCTATTTCAGCAGGTGACGAATTTGTTGGTGAAATGGTTGCAGATGCAATGGAGAAAGTTTCTAACGATGGTGTTATTACAATAGAAGAGTCTAAGACAATGAAAACTGAGCTTGACCTTGTAGAAGGTATGCAGTTTGACAGGGGTTATGTTTCAGCTTATATGGCAACAGATATGGACAAAATGGAAGCAAACCTTGATAACCCATATATTCTTATTACAGATAAGAAGATTTCTAATATCCAGGAAATCCTTCCTTTATTAGAGCAGGTTGTACAGCAGAGCGCAAAACTTCTTATTATTGCAGAAGATGTTGAAGGCGAAGCACTTACAACACTTGTAATTAACAAGTTAAGGGGAACATTTAATGTAGTAGCTGTAAAAGCTCCTGGATATGGTGACAGAAGGAAGGCTATGCTTGAGGATATCGCAATCCTTACAGGCGGTACAGTTATTTCAGAAGAAGTAGGGCTTGACCTTAAAGATACAACAATGGAACAGCTTGGACGTGCTAAATCAGTTAAGGTACAGAAAGAAAATACAATTATTGTTGATGGTATTGGCGATAAAGATGCGATTTCTTCAAGAATTGCACAGATAAGGGCACAGATTGAAGAAACAACATCTGATTTTGATAAAGAAAAACTCCAGGAAAGGCTTGCTAAACTTGCAGGTGGTGTAGCTGTAATCCGTGTTGGTGCTGCTACAGAAACAGAAATGCAGGAAGCTAAGCTCCGTATGGAAGATGCACTTGCTGCAACAAGGGCTGCTGTTGAAGAAGGTATTATCTCAGGTGGCGGTTCAGCATATATCCACGCTTCTAAAAAGGTGGCAGAACTTGCTTCAACACTTGAAGGTGATGAGAAGACAGGTGCTAATATTATCTTAAAGGCACTTGAATCACCACTTATGATAATTGCACAGAATGCAGGGCTTGAGGGTGCTGTAATTATTAATAAAGTACGTGAGTCAGAGGCTGGTACAGGATTTGACGTATTAAAAGAAGAATATGCAGATATGGTGCAGGCTGGTATTGTTGACCCTGCAAAGGTTACAAGAAGCGCGCTCCAGAATGCAACAAGCGTAGCATCTACACTTCTTACAACAGAGTCTGTAGTATCTACAATTAAAGAGGACTCCCCTGTAATGCCAGCAGGCGGCGGAGCTCCAATGGGAATGATGTAATAAATAATAAGCATTAACTGGTATAACGCAGGTTAATCCTGTAGTATAAAAATGGCGTGTCTGGAAGTTCATACTGTAAAATACAGTTTCCAGGCACGTTTTTTTACTTTAAAGGAAAACTGCAAGGTATTGTTATTTATTGCTTATTTCCATAATTATTTGGGCAGCCAGAGGCGGCATGGAGGATTTTATGAAAGAACGGATTGCATATGTAGATGCAGCAAAAGGTCTTAGTATACTTATGATAGCATTAGGGCATATCACAAAACTTGGCAACCCTGTAGATTTGTGGATGTCCTCATTTAAGGTATCAATATTTTATATAATATCAGGATTTTTAATGTGCTATTCAGGTTCAGTAAAAAGCAGGGATTTCAGGGAGTTTTCAGGAAAGCTTTTAAAAAGCCTTGGAATACCCTATATTGCATTTAGTATAATTGGCACTTTGTTTAAAACAGCCTGTGTTTACCTTAAACACAAACCAGCAGATAAGGTGTGGGAAACATTTTTAGAGTACTTATATGACAGCATATTTTTAAAAGGTGTTAATTCAATGTGGTTTATACCTACACTTTTTATTGGGGAAATAATATTTTTCTGGCTTATAAGAAGCCCAAAAGTAATAAAAGCAGTATATGCAGTTGCAGGGCTTTTTGCAATAAAAATGTCATTTATAACAAATTCATTGTTTATGGCAGGGGGAGCATTAGAAATGCCGCAAGGAGATGCCCTTGACAATGTTATAAAGCTGTCAAATGCAGTTTTTAAGGGATTTTCAGCAGCATGGTTCTTAGGTGCAGGTTATATAATTTATATTTTCTACAGCAGGCTTAAAGAACCTGCCATAAAACTTACAGCAGGTATAACGCTTTCAGTGTTTAACCTGGTTTTATCCCAGATAAACAGGGGTGTTGACTTTAACCAGATGAAAGAAGGGACATATCCATATTTATTTTACATCTGTGGAATAACTGGCTCAATAGGTGCTATATTAATACTTGATTTTATAACAACATACGCCAGGTTAAACTTCCTTGATTACTGGGGCAAAAATTCCCTTATTGTTATGTGTACACATACTGTACTTGGAATGAGGACTGTAGCCTATGAGGGATGGAAAAAAGTTGCATTTATACCAAAGACGCCTGGACTTGAATATATATGTGAATGTCTTGTTGTACTCGCAATACTGCTTATGATTGAATACAGCATAACAGAGATAATTAATTCAAAGTTTCCATTCCTTATTGGAAAAACGGCTCTTTACAAAGAGCGGTAAATATGTCAATATATATATACATTAAGCATATGAGAGAAAGGAGTACAATAAATGGAAGAGTTGTATTCAGAAACGTATTTAAAAGCAAAACCATCACCAAAGCGCACAATGGCAAGGATTGGATTTATAGTATTATGCGTTGCGCTTGTCTATATTGCTGTATTTGTAATGCAGAGTACACCAATGCTTTTTTTTGCAGTAGTGATTGATGGTTTTATAGTTTATTTTATGCCTTCAGGAAATATTGCATATGAATATGTATTTGTTGACGGGCAGATTGATTTTGACATTATAATAGCAGGCAATAAACGCAAAACAAAGAAAAGGACAGACCTTGAAAAGGTAGATATAATTGCCCCGGAGGATTCTCCTTCATTAAACCAGTACCAGAACCTTCCTTTATCAGACTTTTCGTCAGGCATAAAGTCAGACAAGCATTTTATTGCAGTTTCAAGGTCAGATAGCGGACAGGAGAGAATTAAATTTACTCCTGATGAAAAACTTATAGAAAATATGAAATTTAAGGGCAGAAGTAAAATCCAGTGTTGACAACAGAAGTTATAATAGTGTATACTAAATCAACATATTAGCAGGCAGTATTATATTGTTACCATATGCACGCAGGCTGGCGGCATTGGCGCATCGGCAGTATTATTGTTTATACAGTAAGCTGCATTATGTGCCTTTGGGCTGGTTTCCTGCGTGTTTCATTACATATCAGGACATAAAATGTCCATGCAGCCCGCCAGGAATTTATCCTGGTTTAACCAAGTAAAATACATAAAGGAGGATAATTAAAATGGGGCAGATTATTGGTGAAGGAATTACATTTGATGACGTATTATTAGTCCCACAGTATTCAGAGGTTATACCCAACCAGGTTTCTTTGGAAACTAACCTGACAAAGACTATTAAACTTAACATTCCTATGATGAGTGCTGGAATGGATACGGTAACAGAGTACCGTATGGCAATTGCTATGGCGAGACAGGGTGGTATTGGTATTATTCACAAAAACATGTCAATCGAGGCACAGGCTGATGAGGTAGATAAGGTTAAACGTTCAGAAAATGGTGTAATTTCAGACCCATTTTATTTATCTCCAGAGCATACGCTTGAAGATGCCAACAATCTTATGGCAAAGTTCAGGATTTCGGGAGTTCCTGTAACTGAAGGCAAAAAGCTTGTTGGAATTATTACAAACAGGGATTTGAAATTTGAAACAGACTTTACTAAAAAGATTAAAGAGTCCATGACTTCAGAGGGGCTTATAACAGCACGCCAGGGTATAACACTTGATGAGGCAAAACAGATACTTGCAAAATCAAGGAAAGAAAAGCTTCCATTAGTGGATGGTGAAGGCAACCTGACAGGGCTTATTACTATAAAGGATATTGAAAAGCAGATTAAATATCCTCTTGCTGCAAAAGATTCACAGGGCAGGCTGTTATGTGGCGCTGCTGTAGGTGTAACTGCCAATATACTTGAACGTGTAGATGCGCTTGTACAGAAGCATGTTGACTGTATTGTTATAGATACAGCACATGGACACAGTGCCAATGTACTTAAAGTAGTAAAAATGGTACGTGACGCATATCCAGAGCTACAGATTATTGCAGGCAATGTGGCTACAGGTGCAGCTACAGAGGCTCTTATAAATGCAGGTGTAAACTGTGTCAAAGTGGGTATTGGACCAGGTTCTATTTGTACAACACGCGTTGTTGCAGGTATTGGTGTACCACAGATTACAGCTATTATGAACTGTTATGAAACAGCTAAGAAATATGATGTTCCAATTATCGCTGATGGCGGAATTAAATATTCAGGGGATATGACAAAGTCAATTGCAGCAGGCGCAAGTGTCTGCATGATGGGAAGCATATTTGCGGGATGCGATGAAAGCCCAGGAACATTTGAACTGTTCCAGGGACGTAAATACAAGGTTTACCGTGGCATGGGTTCAATTGCTGCTATGGAAAATGGAAGTAAAGACCGTTATTTCCAGACAAATGCAAAGAAGCTTGTACCAGAAGGTGTAGAAGGACGTGTTGCATATAAAGGCACTGTAGAAGATACAGTATTCCAGCTTATGGGAGGGCTGCGTTCAGGCATGGGTTACTGTGGTGCATCTGATATAAAGACATTACAGGAAACAGGCCAGTTTGTTAAGATATCAGCAGCTTCACTTAAAGAAAGCCATCCACATGATATCCATATTACAAAAGAAGCACCAAATTACAGTGTAGCAGATGATTAAATAGTACCAGGCAGGCATCATGGCAGATTGCAGATATCTGCCTGGTTTGCCTTATATATGTAAATAACAGCATTAACAAAATGGAAGAAATTTTGTATTATGAAAAGATTAACAAAGGCTAAGAAGAGAAAGTTAAAAAGGGCTGTAATACTGTTGTCTGCTTCTTTTGCCATTGCCCTTTTGGTTTTTAGTATTGTAATTAAGATTATTACAGATACAAAACAGGCAGATAGAAATGAAAGGGAAGCAGAAGGGCTTGACTATTCACTGTATAATGTAAAACAGCCTTCTGCCAGGAAAATGCTTTTAACAGAAAATGTTAATTCAAGGCCTGGCATAAAATTAAATAATGTTAATGGAATAGTAGTACATTACACCGCCAATCCTGGAACTGATGCAGAGGCAAACAGAAATTATTTTGAAAGCAGGAAAGATGAACCTGACGAAAGCTCCAATAAAGTAAGCAGCCATTATATAATAGGGCTTGATGGTACTATTATACAGTGTATTCCTTTAAATGAAATTGCATATGCTTCAAATAAAAGGAATTCTGATACTATTTCAATAGAGTGCTGCCATCCAGATGAAACGGGCAAGTTTTCAGATGATACATATAATTCATTAGTGCATCTTACAGCGTGGCTTTGTGCTAAGTTTAAATTAACCAGGAATTCAGTAATACGCCACTATGATGTTACTGGAAAAATGTGCCCGTTATATTACGTAGATAACAGTGGTGAATGGGATAAGTTAAAAGACGATATCTGGAATTATTTTTTAAGCAGTAAGAAAAGCAAAAAAGAAAATAGAAAATAGCATTTACATTCCTAATAAAAAGCAGAAAAAGTTGCATAAACTTTTCCTGCTTTTTTTGTGGCTTTTTATTGTTGATTAAAATAAAATTCTATTCTATAATCTAAAATAACATTGGTAATAAAAAGTATAATAATTGTTTTTTGGGGACGCCAGGTATATATAATACATATTATCAAACAGAAAGGAAATTAAACTATGAGAGAAGAAAAAAACTGGAGCAGTAAATTAAATTTTATTATGCTGCTGCCTGTACTTATGGCAGCAGTCTTTTTTCCTGCTATAAAAGCAGAAGCAGCAAGCGCAGGGAGCGACAAGTCAATAGGTGTTTATGCTGATTGCATTGGAGGTGAAAGTACAACAGGAGTAAGAGTATCTAAAAACGGCCAGACAATATTTTATGCACTTGATACATGGAAAAAGACAGAAGAAGACAATTGGGTATATACAGGTAGCAATATAAACGGCAGTATACAGGAAGTTGAAAGTTCTTTAAATCCGCCAGTATATATAAAAGGCACATCAGGCACAAGATTTGGAATAAACATTGGAAAAACCAGGGAATACCTGCCAGAAAAAGGAAGCGTAGTTATTAAAAAATATGTCTATGGAAAATGTACATATAATAAAGCTGAATTTACATACCAGGATACAGCAAGTAATCCTGTAGATATTTCTGAGTCATTATTAAAGCAGTTAGAAAGTGGTACATCCAGCCTGGATTTAGTTGCTACTAAGTATGGATATGATGGTGTTTCTTATATATATGATATATATGACGCTGCTGTAATAAGCAGGAACGGTGATATAGTGGCAGATATACCAGCAGACTGTACAGTACTAAGCGAAGGATATGCATATTATGGAATGGAAGAAGGATATCTTGTAAAAGAACTTCCACAGATAGAACATGACCCTGTACCTGGCTGTACTTTTAACTTTAAAGGCTGGTATACACGTCCTTCTGGCGGCAATGAAGTACATATAGGAGATGTAATAGAAAAGGGTATAACAATATACCCGCAATGGGATATGGAAATTAATTCATATAATGTAAACTGTATAGATATACTTGGTGACAACCCTGACGGGAAAGTGCTTGGTACAACACAAGTAACAGCAGATTATAATACTGTAATTAGTGGTGCTGTTTTAGGAAATGATGAAACGGCGGGTGTATATTATAAAGGTTTCTGTTATACAGGATGTACTTCTGAAACAGTGCAAAGTGACTGTAATGTGTACAGATATTTCAGGCCTGTTTCATATAATATAATTTTTAATGGAAACCTTGCTGTTACAGGTGAAACAACTCCATTATATGGATGCCTGTATGGTGAAAAATATATACTGGCAAAAAACGGCTATATAAGGAATGGGATGGTTACACTAGACCTAAATGCAGAAGATGCAGCCTGTGCCACAAAAAATATAAATATTCCATATAATTTCAAAGGCTGGTCAGATACTGCCAGTGGAAGGGCAATATATGCAGACTGTGAAGAAGTAAGTAATCTTTGCAGTACAGATGGTGAAAAAGAATTATATGCTATCTGGGAAGGTGGCAATATAGAAATAAGTGCAGTTCCTGTAAGGGAAGGATATAGTTTTAATGGCTGGTCAAGGGATAAGGATAGTACAACAGGAGACACCTGTTTTAATGTACCAGACGTAAATAACATTGTATTATATGCAATATGGAAACCATTAAAAGCAAAATACAGTGTTATATATTATATAGAAAATAATAAAGGTGGATATATTACAGACCAGAAAAAAGAATATAGTTCATATACAGGATATGAAGCTGACTGTAGCACAAGTTTATACTTAACAGAACATTATAGTGGCTATGTGCTGGATAAAGATAAAAGCGTGTACAAGGGAACAGTAAAATATGATGGAAGCCTTGTACTGGAATGTTACTTAAAGAAGAAACAAGCAGATACTGGAAATACAGGAGAAGGAACAGAGGGCAAGCCAGACGTAAAACCAGAAGATAATATAAATACAGGTGGAAATGGCAGTGGCACAGTTACAACAGGTGGAAGTGTAGGAGGAAACGTAATAACAGGCGGAGGCATAACAGGGGGAAATAGCAGTACAGGAGATAGTGCAAATGGAAATACAGGAAACACTGGGGGAGGTAATCCAGGAGGAAGTGTAAAACCAGGTGTAACAGGAGGCGGAAGCAGCGGAATTACAGGAGGGAGCAGTGGAAATGGAAGCGGGAGTGCAGGCGGAAATAGTACAGGAGGAAGTAATAGTGCAAGTACAGGCAGTGGTAAGGATAGTACCAGCACAAATACAAGTGGTGGAAGCATTAGCGAAGTTGTAGGCAGTGAAGGAAATTCTAATAATATAAATAGCAGTACAGCAGGAAATACAAGTGAAGATAAAACCAATAAAGGAAATGCAGGAAGCAAAGGAAATGCAGGAAGCAGGAAAAAAGCCATTTATCCAAAGGCAGGGAAAAAATATAAAAGAGCGGGCATTATATATAAAGTATTAAAAAGCAGCAAAAAGAAAAAAACAGTCCAGGTAATTAAAGCAAAAAAGGATATAATTAAGGCTAAAATTCCAGCTTTCATTAAAATAAAAGGATATAAATATAAAGTAGTATCTATTGCCAGCAATGCTTTTGTAAAATGCAGTAAGCTAAAGAAAGCAGTTATCGGAAAGAATATAAAGAACATTGGCAAAAAAGCATTTTACAAAAACAAGGGGCTTGGCAATATTAAAATAAAAAGCAAAAAGCTTAAAAAAATTGGCAGCAGTGCATTTAAAAGCATAAAACCAGGATGTACAGTTAAAATAGCAGGAAACAGGAAATATGCCAGAAAAGTATTTTTAATGGTTAGTGCAAAGGATTAAAGCTTTAAAACAATATCCTTATTTATATTTTCATATTGCCTGAATGAAACACCAGCAGATCGCATCATACGCTTAGCGGCTATTACTGATGGAGTATCAGAATATTTATCTGAAAGATATATTACTTCATGTATGCCTGACTGGATAAGTGCTTTTGTACATTCATTACATGGAAAGAGTGTAGTATATATTTTGGCATTGCGCATGTTAGTGCCTGTGTAATTAAGAAGTGCATTTAATTCAGCATGGCAGACATAAAGGTATTTGCAGTCCAGAGGGTCTTGTGAAGTACGCTCCCAGGGGTATTCATCATCAGAACAGCCAACAGGCATACCATTATATCCAAGCGAAAGGATTTTATTATCTTCACTGACAATACATGCACCTACACTTGTGTTTGGGTCTTTACTGCGCATAGCAGAAAGCATGGCAATTCCCATAAAATATTCATCCCATTTTAAATAACCAGTTCTTTTCATAAGTTACCTCATTTCTTTAATAGTTCTGTCCAGGCATAAATTTATGAAATATAAGATTTCCATAAAAAAGAACATTTTATAATTGCCAGGACAGCCAGAAACTCTTGTGTATATTTTGCAAAAAATGGTTTTAATATATGTCTTATTATTAAATACTGTAAAGACGTGGATTATATATAGTAATTATATATTTTTATTAAAGAATTGTCTATAAAAAAGATGTTGATTAATAATTTCCAGTTATCTTTTGCTGGGGACGTACGGAAGCACAGTGGTGTCATTTTTATATTAATACCCATGCAGCAGTAATTAGTACACTATATAATAAGTGACTAGCAAAATCATTACCTGCCACCCCGTTTCCAGTTATTTTGTTTTTGGTGGTGTGTGCATGGATACAGGGTTTCTGGTGTTCTGTCTGGATTTGTTATTTACTGTATATAGATTTTGGAAGCAGTATTTTTTACACCATTGATTTGCAGCCTGACATGAACTTTTCCATTCTTAAATTCATTTAAGGGATATTTTAAGGGTTTTGAAAGATTTGTAACATCAATAGATTTTGCTATATCTCCTTGTACCAGCCATAGGACAAGGGTTGCCCCGTCTGGTACTGTGCCACAGGAGATATCAGCATAAAGTATTTGGGTGTCTGGAGTTTCAACTGTCATATTCTGTTCTTTGACAAATCCTTCACTAGCACTTTTAAAACCAAGCTTCCATACATTATCCATATAAGCGTTATAATCCATGCTAATTGTTCCTAAGTTCCATACCCTGTCATTAGAGGCAACATTTGTGTTGATGCCATTTTTGGTAGCTGCATTAAAAATAAAACCTGTTAAACATGCTATCATAAGCACCATGCTTATAATACCTGCAACAATAAATTTTAAATGATGTGTTCCTTGCTTTACCATAATATTATTATCCTCCTTTTCAATATGTGTTCCACATTCTTCGCAATATTTGGCTTTTATTGAAACCCAGTGCTTACAGGCTGGGCATACCGTTTTTATTTCTGAACGGCGCAGAAAGTAAATTAGCAATCCAATAAAAGGTGTAGTTATAAAAACTACAACTGCCCATAGTACCGGGTCATCGCACCTTTTTTTACAATCCTGGTACACCCATGCTGCAAAAAAGGCAGAGGTGCATAATGTAAAAAGAATAAGGCAAAGAAGCAGTATTGGAAACAGCATGGAAAGGCCGCTGAACCCGTCACTCTTCAGGAAATACAGACCAAACCTTAAAAAAATTAACAATAAGATAACTGGGATGCCAATATAAAGCGGAAGTTTGTTCTTGTTTGCGTTATTCATGCTAATACACCTCTTTTCTCAATACGGATTGTTATATCCTCTTTTATATTTGCCCTTTTTACACCCACTATGGTAAGCAGTATACCTGCTATACTGGCATAAAGGCAAATACCAGCAGCAAAGTAAGCTAAATAAACATTTTCAATCATTGTAAATGCCAAAACAGCCAGCAGGGAGAAAATCACCAAATTTAAGACCATTGGCAAAAACCAAAGTGACAAGGTGCGTGTAGCAGGCTGTTTTTGCAATACAGCTTCCTGCTGGTACAGAGCCGCTTTGAGTTTATTATTCAGTTCCGAGTCTGGTGTATCAGTTATTTTTATAGAAGCCCGGATAATTTCTTCTGTTTTTGTATTAGAATTATTATATTTCATAACCAATATCCTCCAATCTCTTTTTTATTAGGTTTCTTCCCTTAAATAGCCGGCTTTTCACAGTACCAGCCGGTTTTTTATAATAGCTGCTATCTGCTCTATGGAACAGTCAGAAAGGTAAAATAATATCAGCGGAACCTGGAATTTTTCAGGCAGGGTTTGAATAATTTGACGGACTTCTGCAACCAGTTCTTTTTGAAAATAGCTTTCTTCAATATTTTCTTCAGAATGTAGTACCGTTTTCATTTCGTCATCAAGATTGCTGCAAGGAGCAATCATATTACGCCGTGCCTGTTTTCTCTTGTCGCTTTTCCAAATATTATGTGTTAAAGAGAAAAACAATGCTTTTGGGTTTTTCTTCCAGTCAAGTGTCCATTCTGTTTCTAACGCCTTTAGGAAAGTTTGCTGGTATAAGTCCTCGGCATCCTCTTTGTCCATACAGAGCTTTAGGCAAAATCTATATATATCTGTACCAAAATCATCAATACATTTTTCCACTTCTCTTGCGTCCACTATTTCACCCCCCCCATTGCCTGTTCACTCTATATTCGCCATGATTTTGTATGTGGTTCATTTTTTTCAAGAAAAATTTTAAAAAATACCATAAGAAGGAATAAGATATCCATGTTTACATTAATAAAATTAAAGTTTCTTTTATATATTACCCTGCTGTTGCATGGAAACAGGGTAATATATATTTTTGCATTGCGCATATTAATACCTGTGTAATTAAGAAAGCATTTAATTCAGCGTGGAATACATAGAGGCATTGCAAGTCCAGGGATTTTCAGAAGCATGTTCCCAGGGGTATTCATCATCAGAGCAGACAACAGGCATACTGTTATATCCAAGCGAAAGGATTTTATTATATTCACTGGTTATACATGCGCCTTTACTTGTATATGGATAGTAATATTACATTTTTGTTATTATAAATGGGTTAAAATGTATGATTATTTATTATATATTCTTGTTAATGGATTATCTATAAGAAAGAAGAGGAATTATAAAAAATAATGCATATAAATTATAAAAAATTGTTTTTGGCAGATTGTATTATTACCAGATAAATCTATAGCAACTATTAGTTGCTGGTCTTTCCTAAATATTCATGATATAATATTTATAAAAAGCAGTAATTTTTATTGGAACAAAAAAGTAATAAGATTTTATTAGAAATGTAAAGTAAGCGGGGCGTAATTGCGGGATATATTATAAAAATTAAAATCATGGCAGAAGGATAGATACTGCTTATAAAGACTTCAAATCCGGGAGGTACACATTGTGGCTAAAAATGATAATGCACATTCTGTCCGGCTGGCAGAAAGTTTAGAAAGAAATGTGGGATATGATACTGCTAAGGAATTTTATGAAAAATATCCCTTATCTAAAAGTGCAAATATTGAGAAAAAACATCAATGGGCAAAAACAATTTGCAATTATCTTGAGGAAAATTTTGATACAGATACTATAATAAGGATTAGAAAAGAATGTAGATGTAATGATGGTAAATCAATAGCAAGCAAACTTTTGAAATATTTGAATAAGGCAGAAAGTGTAAAAGAATTTGTATATTTATTTAACCAGAATGAAACATTTGCTTTTCTTGAATACATATCTGATAACAAAATTTTATTTTGCTATCCTGAATGTTATTGTGCATGTGTGAAAAGAGTACCCCAGGAATTATCAAGAATATGGTGTTATTGTACATTAGGTAATGCAGAAGGGATTTTTAATAAAGTGTTTAAAAAAGATGTAAAGGTTACATTGCTTAAAAGTATAAAGACAGGGGCAGACAAGTGTGTGATTGAGGTCCAATGGACAAGTCCCAAAAACCAAGGATAAAACAAAAATACATAAAAGGAGAAGCTGGTTAGATTGAAAAATATAAAGCCACACAAACAAGTGAATGTGGGTATATATTGTGTGATTTACCAAAATCATCTGGCGTATGCACTTTTGTATATATTTTTAGCAGCAGGCAATATGGGACAGAAAGCAAGTGATATCCATAAACAACGGATTAAAGAAATAGAAATAAAGGCAGATGAATTAGTAAAAAAATGTAATGTCATGTTTGTTTCATCTGTTAATGAAAAGGGTTATCTTAGAACTTGTTGTGTTAATAAATTGAGTGACGGGGGATTTAGGGAAATTTATTTTGTAAATTGATGACCCCAAAATAAGGTTTATACATTTTCATACATTAGAGGCAACTTTCTGGATTGGACATAAGTTTAGAACTGTAAAATACAAATAAGAAATAAATTACATTAATACTGGAACAACTGGTTTTATACCAGAAAGCTTAAAATCATGTTATATGAGTTTAAGCTTTTTTAATATCAGATATACAGATATCTTCATAATGTATAAATATCAGCATTTTGTTATTTAGATAAAGCCATATTCAAGCAGATTGTTTATTGCCATAGCATTTTGCTCATGTGAGATAAAGAAGTAAAAGAAGTGTAAAAAATTTTGCCGTTCCCTGTCCGGCTGACTGTCGGACGGGTCAGGCTTTAGCCGGGCAACTCTACCTTGCCGGCAAAAGAGTAATAGATTTTGATTTCCTGTCTGTGGAGCTTCCCCCGCCGTTTCCCGTCAAGAGCTTCCGATTCGTGGATTACGATTTTCTCCACAAACTCCCGCAACAGGGTAAGGGTGAGTTCCTCAAAGCTGGTGTACTTGCGTACTATTTTCATAAACTTTTCAGCGTTTGCCGTGGTTTCCAGCGTCTTAGAAAGCTCGCTCTGCAAGGCGGCCGCTTTCTCTTTTAGTTCCTTTTGCCTGGCTTCGTAGTCTGCCGAAAGCTCCGTAAAACCTCGTCCACGGCTTCCGGCTCTCCGCTGGCCACTTGGACAATCGTTTCATAGGGCAAAAGATTCGGCTTCCCCATGTGAAAGCACCTTTATTTTCCTTTGCAGGAGTTTTAACGTCCTTCGGATTTGATACCTGGTCGTCCTTTGGCAGCATCCGTACATTTCCCCGATTTCCTGTTGTGTGTAATCTCTGAAAAAGTAAAGGAATATGATTTCCAGGTTTCTCTTCGGCAGAGATAACAGGGCGGCGGCAAACTCCCCATTGGTGAGGATAATTATCTGACCGCATATCGTTAGGGGGTATTTTTCATAAGGTGCTTCAAAATATTTGTCTGTTGTGCCTAAAGGGTAAAAATTTTCTTCTGTGAGGTATTCAAGGGATGTTTCTTTTTGCCGCCGTCTGCTCCTGTCACGCCATGCGTTGAGTGCCGCAAAGCG
>CAJTRU010000079.1 GCA_910579085.1 uncultured Lachnospiraceae bacterium
AGCGTGCCCTGGAATGGAATAATTTAGTGGAACACCAGAAACCCTGCGTCCGCCCTCCAATACAAAATAACTGGAAATTATTACTATTTTTAACTCTGCCAGTATTTCCTGTATTCGTTTATTCTGCCAGCAAGTATCCTTACCCCTTCTATTGTATGGTTAAATAATCCTTTTTCATAAAATTCTTTAAGAACCATGCCAACAGGTATTCCAATTATAAGCCCAATCATGCCTGTAAGCCTGTAGCCAATAAACATTGATATAAGTGTAAGGAACGGGCTCATCCCTATACTATCACCTACAAGTTTAGGTTCTAACAGCCTGCGCACAATCATTGTTACAAGATATGCCATAACAAGTGCCAGCGCCTTTAAATACTCACCTGTAATTACAGAATAAACTGCCCACGGCATAAGCACTGTGCCAGTCCCGATAAATGGCAGGAAATCAAGTATTGCTGTTATAAGTGCAACAGGCACAGCATAATCAACTTTCATAACTAAAAAGAATAGCAAAAGTATAATAAACATAACAATCATTATCTGGAAACATGCCTTAAGATAACCGCCTATTGCAATAAATACTGTATTCTTAATAATCTCTATTGAGTCACTAATGCCCGCTGGCATACATTTCTTTACAACAGATTTTATTTTATCATTTCCAGCAGTAAAGAAATATGCAATCATAAGTGTAAGAATTGATATAATAAATGTATCAACAATTGAACTTGCTACTGACCCCACTGCTGATACAGGGCTTGTGCTTAATGAATTAAGCGCTGCCATTATATATTCATTTATTTTACTTTCATTATCCGAAAAGAAATTTTTAATATTAGCTGGTATAATATCATATTTTTCATGAAGGGAAAATGCAAACTGCTGCAAGTTATCCATTACATTTTCATAAATACCAGGAAGTGTTTCAAACATTGAACTTACTTGTGTAAAAAGTGCAGCTGTTACTGCATATAATAAGCCTGATATCGCAACAATAACAAGCACAATTACTATTGCAGACCCATGCTTCCTCATAATTTTAATACGTTTTTCGAGAAAACGCACAAGCGGGTTTGCCATCATGGCAATAATCCATGCAATAATAAGTGGTGTAAAAAATCTTGCCAGGCGTGGCAGTACAAATACAAGGAATAATATCCCGCATAGCACTATTGCCAGGTGCACACATATCCTTTTGTATATCTCCGTCCTGCTCTCTTCTTCCATAAGCACTCCAATCTGGTTTTACTTGCCAAGCTGCCTTGACGCAGCCACTCCTGCCGCAAGGCAGACAAGCCCTGTTAAAACCGCTATTATATTAATATTGCCCATATCAGTACCCATAAGTATAACTACTGGTGAGGAAATTACAAGCCCTAATATAGCACAATAAGTATGTGCCTCAAATTTCTGTAATAATATCTCAATAATTTTTGCAATAACAAAAATCCCGATAACCACACCCATGCCAAAAGGTACAAGTGAACCACATATATTTAACATTGTATTCCAGTCACGCTCTGCAAGGGCTGTGACAAAATCTGTAATTGCATTTATTATAGGGTTGTAATACCCTAATATCATCATCATCATTGAACCACTCACACCTGGAATTACCATAGTTGCAGATGCAAGTATCCCAATAAAAAATATCTTAATAATAGAAATAATGTCCAGTGAAAGCACTACATCCTTGCCGCTTCCGCCAAAATATTGCATAGCAATAATTGATACAAGGAACAAAAGGAAAAGCAGTATATGTGAAAGCTTCAATGATGTTTTCTTTACATGCTCATAAAGCATAGGCACACCACCAATTATAAGCCCAATAAATACCATACTTGTCTGGAAAGGAAAGTTTGCATACAATGATTTTATAGAAAACGCAAGACCAACTATTCCAATTAACATTCCAATAAAATAAGGCAATAATATCATTATGCTCTTTTTAAGCTGTTTAAACAAATGTGTAATACAAAATATTATATCATCATAAACCCCCATAGATACCATCATTGTACCACCACTTACTCCAGGTATTGCATTAGCAACCCCTATTACAACTCCCTTAAGAATATCTTTTAAAAACTTCATTGTCACCTTTCCTTCCATAAATTATTAAAAAAATTGTAATCATTGCTCACAGAATATTTGACTTTTTGCTAAATTTCTGCCACACTATTCATGTAAGTTCTTATTACTACTAACTATTGTATAAGGATTTTAGAATTATATCACAGAAAATAATTTAACTCAATCTATTAAACAACATTAACAAAATATTAATAATTATGGACAGAAACAATTTCCATACATAACAGTTATAGAAAGGAAAATGTTTATGGTTAAAATCAAAATTTCCAGGTACATAAGCCTGCTTTTAGCAGCAAGCATTACATTTACAGGCACAAGCACAGATGTTTCTGCCGCACAGGATAGTAATACTGAAGCCCTTAATGTGCTGTCAAGAGTTATAGAAAGTGAAAATAATGGCCTTTTAAGGTATTCCTATGTAGATGAAGATGGCAAAAAGCAGATACTTTCTTCAGCAACACCAGATGAAGAAACAGGTTTAAGGCAGGCATCTAACCTGCCAGCCAGATATGACCTGCATACCAGCAGCCTGTCAACATCCATTAAAGACCAGGGTGTTACCGGAGCCTGCTGGGCATTTGCTGCAATTAAAGCTTCAGAGTCAAACTCAATACTTAAAAATATTACAGACAGCAATAACACTGATTTTTCAGAAAGCCACCTTACATGGTATTCATACAATGGCATTACAGACAGGGCAAGCACTATGTATGGCGACAGCATAACACCTGTTTCAGCACCATCTAATATACCACATATTTTTCCATCATTTGAAAATGCATCTTCCACAATGCCTACAGCATATGACATCGGAGGAAATGCCCTTACCGCAATAGGTACACTTGCGCAATGGTCTGGAATAGAAACAGAAGCTAATGCACCATTTAAAGCAGACAGCTACAAGGAAGAATATGAAATGGCAAGCGGCATGGCAGCAAATAACAGTACTTCCCGCTATAGTTCTGTTGCACACCTGCAAAACTCTGAATGTTATGATAACAGCTCCAGGACACAGATTAAAAGGGCATTAATGGAACATGGTGCTATAGATATATCTATGTTCTATGATGCCGCTGGCTTTGAAAATAATACACTTAGTGGCAAATCCTTCTACCAGACAAAATATTCTGGCGCAATGGCACAGCGTATGGCTAACCATTGTGTAACTATAGTTGGATGGGATGACAATTATTCAAAAAACAACTTCAAGAACAAGCCTTCTGATAATGGTGCATGGCTTATTGCAAACAGCTATGGCACCAAATACAACGATAATGGGTATTTCTGGTTATCATATTATGAACCATCAATATGTGATATTTTTACATTTGATGTAGAGCCAGTCTCCAATTATGATAATAACTACCAATATGACGGAATTGGCTATGGTGATACAGTTTATATAAAGAATAAAAAAATCCAGGGTGCAAATGTATTTACAGCAGACAATGACAGCAAACAGGAACTAAAGGCTGTATCATTCTACACTCTTACAGACAAACAGTCATACAATATTAAAGTATATAAAAACGTTTCCGGCAGTTCGCCTGTGAATGGCACACTTGTTAAAGAATGTACAACAAACGGTACTGCCCAGTTCAGCGGATACCATACAGTAACATTGCCAGAAAGCTGCACAATCAACCCAGGTGAAAAGTTCTCGGTTGTAATAACTTATAAATACAACTCTTCTACTGGCAGCCAGGCATATCTCCCAGTAGAAGGACAGAATATAGCATCAAGCAGTGTAAGGTATAATTACTCATCCAAAAAAGGGCAGAGCTACTATTACCTCAACAGCAAATGGCATGACGCATCAACAAAAGGCTTAAATAATATATGTATTAAAGCATTTACAACTGATTTAGACAAGACTAATGTAACACCTTCTGCCACACCAGCAGCAACAGAAACACCAGCACCATCTGTTACACCAGGTGCAATTGCAAGCACACAACCGGCTGGCACACCTGCACCTGTAACTTCCAGCACACCTGCTGCAAGTGAAGAACCTGTAAATACAAGTGAACCACCTGCCAGCACAACCGAACCTCCTTCAGCAACCTCTGCACCTGGAGCAAGTGCACTTCCAGTACCTACTGGTTCACTTATACTCACCACAGCCAGGATAAAAATATCCAGAAATTCTGTTACCCTGGGTAAAAATGAAGATTATAAACTGGGAGTTTCAATAAGTGGCGGTTCAACCTTATCAGTAAAAAATATAAAATATACAAGCAGCAATAATAAAATTGCCGTTGTAGACAGCGCTGGTGTAGTTACCGCAAAATCTGCCGGCACTGCCGTTATAACGGCATTTATGGACAGGGCAGAACCTGCAAGAATAGAAATTACTGTAAAAAAAGCACCTTCTAAAATTACACTTGCAGCACCCTCACATAAAAAAATTAAAAGAGGCAATACTTTTAAAATCACAGCAAAAGTTCCATCTGGAAGTGCAAGCTACCATTTTAAATATTCCTCTTCCAACAAAAAAGTTGCCAAGGTAAATAAAAGCGGAAAAGTAACAGCAGTAAAAAAAGGGACAGCAGTAATAACTGTAAAAACATATAACAATAAAAGGGCTACAATAAAAATAACTGTACGGTAATTTTTAGTTATCCTTTACTAAAAAATGACACAGGATTTCCGTATCCAGCTAAAACATTTTCCATACAGGTTAAAATAATAATTTACTCTAAAAATTATATTGGATAACAGAGTATTCAGAAGCCAAATATAATTTTTAGTAATGTATTATGGAAATTATAAATATAATTTGATTTGCATTTCTGGGATATGTTATTTTGGGGTATTTTTATATAAAACAGGTTTCGTGTGCCATATGCCAGCAATTATTCCATAAAAGGGGCACTTTAACCCCGCCGGCATTTAAGCCCATATATATTCCAGGGAAACGTAAGTTTTATCTGGAATATATATGGGCTTTATGTGCCACTGCGTGGGTTAACGTAGCGGAAGCGTGCCCCTGTATGGAATATTCTGGCACTGGTACAGAAACCGTCAATTTAAATAAATACAGGATAACTAAAAATTATCCTGCCATATTATTTTCCAGAAACCAAGTAATAATAATTGCAATTAGACATAATAAAGAAGTGGTAATTAAAATGAAAGAAAAGAATAAAGGAATTTTATGTATAATATGTGCAGCTTTTTTCTTTGCACTTATGAATTTATTTGTTAAGATGTCAGGTGATATCCCGACTTTGCAGAAAGCGTTTTTCAGAAATATTGTTGCTGTATTTTTCTCACTAGCACTAATAATTAAAAACCAGGTTAAAATCACTGGATGCAAGGGAAACTGGCATCTGGTATTTTTGCGTTCAGCTTTTGGCACTCTTGGCCTGGTATTTAACTTTTATGCCATTGACCACTTAAATATTTCTGATGCATCAATGCTTAATAAGCTTTCACCATTTTTTGCCATACTGTTCTCTTATTTTATATTAAGGGAAAAGGCAAAACCATACCAGCTTGCCTGTGTTTTTGCCGCACTGGCTGGTACTTTGTTTATATTAAAACCAGGGGTTTTATTGCCATCTGGCAATAGCCAGTTTATACCATTTCCTGCACTTATAGGACTTTTAAGTGGCATGAGTGCAGGTTTAGCCTATACATTGTTACGCAAAGCGGCTGGAAAGGGTGTGCCAGGCAATTTTATTGTATTTTTCTTCTCCCTGTTCTCATGCCTGTGTTCACTTCCATATTGTATAATAAACTATACCCCAATGGATTTAAAACAGCTCGTATTCCTGCTTCTGGCAGGGCTTGCCGCAACAGGTGGCCAGTTTTCAATTACTGCTGCATACACATTTGCACCAGCTAACGAACTGTCAGTTTATGACTATTCCCAGGTAATATTTGCAGGCATACTAGGATTTTTCTTCCTTGGTGAAATGCCCGATGTGTTAAGTTATATTGGATATGTGGTTATAACCAGTGCATCAGCCGTCATGTTCGTTCTGCGCAACAGGAGGGATTCCTAACGTATCAGCAAAAAATTCAGGACACATTTCCAAAAGTGTGTTCCCTTCCCTGGCAGGACTGAACAAATCAAGCACCGGTTTCATAACACGCCCAAATTTCTCAGGGTCTTTGGACAGACGGAGTATTTCTGCAGTATTTACAGCATCCGACAGGGCTGTATGCTCTGCACCTGTAAACTTATAATCTGCTGCCTGCACCGCCTGTTTTAACTTAATCTTCTTTTCAATCCTTAAAAGCTTGCTGTATTCAAGCTGGAAGTCTATCCAGTTCTCCGCCATCCTGCCTATAATTTTACCTTTATAACCTTTAAAATCTGCTTCCACCTGGAACTGGTGGATATCGGACATGCTCCATGAATAAAAAGTTGTCTTTTCAGTTCCTATCCATTCGCTAAAATCATCCAGTGCCTCAAAAAAACAAGGTGCACCCTCAAGTTTGTCATCTGTAATGCCAGTAAGCTTTATTATCCTGCTGTTCATTTTACCAAATGAAGGGCTTACATAAGTCTGGTACTGGTCAGTCACATCAAATTTGTCATCCATCTTTACAGCACCAATTTCTATAAGTTCACTTGACAGCTTTTTATCTTCGTGATACTGTTTATCTATTTTATTCATCTCTAAATCTATCATGATATGGTTCACAAGTCCACTTCCTTCCGCCAATTATATATATTGTAGCACAAATTTCACAATATTTAAACATTTTATTAATTTTGCACTAATTATCCAATTTTTTTTGTATATTTTCCCAATGCCGCTTATGCTGTTTTCTGTAATTCTGTCCACTTTTGTGAAAATATTATAAAATAAAAAATTTTTTCTGCTTTAAACATTGTTTACTTTTTACATTGGTTTTTCGTCTAAAAGCCCTGTAAAATTGACTTTTTTGTAATTTTGTGCTAAATTAGCTTATGTAATATTAAAGATTATTGTAGACATACAACGAAAGGCAAAGGTGAAAAATGAGCCAGACAGATATAAACAAGGTAAAGTTATCCGTTGATAAAAATATTGGCAGCAAAGTTAAAATCCGCGCAAACCGTGGCAGACATAAAATTGATGTAACTGAAGGTGTTATATGCCAGACTTATCCCAGCATATTCCTTATCCAGGTTGAAAACAAACTAGATAACACTGTCCACACAATTTCTTTCAGCTATACAGATGTATTAACAAAAGATGTACAAATGCAGCTTATATAACTTATATATTGTTCTTATAACAACAGGAGTAATCTTTATTAAAGATTACTCCTGTTGTATTTACATGTCAAACTTCATAACAACCTTTGTACCAAAGCCATAGTTGCTTGTAATATTAATACTGCCACCAAGGGACACAATATTGTGGCGGATAACATCCATTCCTACGCCACGCCCTGAATAATCATTCGCTTTCTCTGTTGTACTCACACCGCTTACAAAAAGCAGGTTAATTATCTCTTCTTCTGTGTATTCCTCTTCAGGCTTCTTTAAAAGATTATTTTCTTTTGCACTCTTAAGGACTGCATCTTTATCAATTCCCGCACCATCATCCTCAACAGATATTATCAGTTTCCCATCTTTATTTTCAAATCCAAGCCTTACAATTCCAACTGGTGCTTTGCCCATGCGGTCACGTTCATCCATATCTTCAATTCCGTGGTCAACCGCATTTCTTATAACATGCACAAGTGCACTTGATATTTTTTCCCTTTTTGATTTCTCAACAAGGGAATGTGAACCTCTTACTATAAGCTTAACTGGTTTATTAAGTGTCCGGGACATCTCATCTACCACTAGTTCCATCTTCTGTGCTACTGCCACAAAATCGGACTTTGTAAGATGGTCTGCTGCAACTGATAACTCATGTTTTATATTTTTCAGCATCATTAAATCTTTATGCCTGATTTCTATGCTCTTATCACCTTTAAAACGCATTTCTAAAGTTTCCATAAAACTATTATAATGCTTTATGCTCTTATACATCCTGTCAATATCATCCTGTTTTACCAGTACAACTTCACTGCTAGAAGACTGCGGTTCAGCCTTTGGTTTTTCGGCGGCTTTTTTCTCTTCAGTCTTCTTCTCTGGAACAGGCGTACTCTCTGTATCAGCAGCAATATAATATACCTGCCTTGGCTTCTTGGCTGGTTCTTCATGTGAAGGCTGCGTATCTTCATTTTCTTCTTTATTATACTCTTTTTTCAGCCTTTCAAGATAATTCTTAATATCATCTTCTAAATCTTTATGGTTTTGTTCCAGCTTTTCACCTTTAGCAAACTTTTCAATATCTTCTGAGATATAGCTGGTATAATTTACTATTATTTTATCAAAACATTCTTTGTCTGTAATATCAATCTTATTGTTCCTGAAAAAAACAAGCAGACTTTCAAGAACCCTGCTAGGTACTGCAATAGTATCTATAAGCATCATTGTAGAATCCGCTTTCATCGTATGTATAACGCGGAAAACCTTTTTAATATAATCTGCATTATAAGTCTGGCAGTCTTTATAATTTGTTATTATACTGTTTAACTCATTAGTTAAAGATACTGCCTCCTCATAGAAGATTTCCATCATAGAATCCACAATATATTCCTCCTAATCCTTGTTAAACCTGCCTTTCTGCCTTTTAAGGCAGGCGCATCTGTTTATGGACTTTATTAAATATCTCCATCATATGCGGGTCAAATCTTTTTCCTGTTTCATTTTTCATTATTTCCAGGCTTTCTTCATTGGAATATGCCTTTCTGTAACATCTGTCGCGGTTCAGTGCATCATATACATCTACTATAGCCATAATTCTTGCAGAAAGTGGTATTTCATCTCCAGACAGCCCATATGGATATCCTGTTCCATCCCAGTTCTCATGATGGTATCTTGCAATATCCACCGCCATATCCACAAGTTCATTATTGCCGCTGTATTTATATATTTTCTCAAGATGTTTAGCACCAGACTCAGAATGTTGTTTAACAACTTCCCACTCTTCTGGTGTAAGAGTACCTTCCTTTAAAAGTATATTATCCCTTATTGCAAATGTTCCAATATCATGCAATTGTGAAGCAACTTCAATTGTATCAATAAAGCTGCTGGTTATCTTTTTATCAAACTTTGGTGAAAACTGAAGGCTCATAGCAAGTATCCTGCAATTAGCACCTATCATACGAAGATGTCCGTCACCACTTCCATACCGTGACTCCAGCAGGCTTGCAAGCGCATAAAAAATATTGTTCTGCTCTTCTGCAACCATCTGTATTTGTGTATTTACTACTTTATGAAGCTTCTTATTGTAAGTTTCAAGCTCCTGCTGCATCTTATAAATCTTAAGATGTGTATCCAGCCTTAATGTAACTTCTTCTTTTTCAAATGGTTTTGCTATATAATCAACTGCACCAAGTTTAAACCCTTTTATTTTATCCTCAACAGAATCCAGTGCAGATATAAAAATTATTGGTATATCCCTCGTTTTCACATCAGCTTTAAGCATTGAACAAAAATCAAATCCATTTATCTCTGGCATTGTTATATCAAGCAGGATAATATGCGGGCTTTTCTGGTTTATTGCTGCTAAAGCCTGTTTTACACTTATAACAGGACGTGGTACATATCCTGCTGATTTTATTATTTCTGATAAAAGCACCAGGTTAGCCGGGACATCATCTACTATAAGAATATTTGGCTTCTGCTCCTTATTTGCAGGCATATATTTATCCCTCCTCTTCACCAAATGCCTCAATTATGGCTCTCTTAAGTTCATTATACTGTTCAATAGCGGCTTCATGTGCCCCTTTCCTTACAGTCATCTGGAGACGGAACGCCTTTCTTTTCAGGTTCATAGTATCTTCTGCAACAAGCTGTTTTATATTATCTGCAAATGTATCTGCCCTGTCCCAGTTCTCCATTTCAATGCAAATAACCAGTTTTTCCATATTTGCATTAATCTCTTTGATATTTTCAGCAGAACCAAGTATATAAAGTTCTGTTCCTTCTTCCTCATCATCGGCAGAAATATCCCCAAGATTAAATAAATATGAACTTTCCTTAATATCTTCTGTTTCACTGCCCGTATCTGGTTCTGTCTTTTTAACCATTACTGAAAATGAAAATGTACTCCCTTTACCTTTCTCACTCTCAACATTAACACTTCCACCCATCATCTCCACAAGGTTCTTAACTATACTAAGCCCAAGGCCTGTACCACCAAACCTTCTTGTTATTGACGCATCAGCCTGTGAAAAGCTTCTGAACAATTTATCCATTTCCTCTTCTGCTATGCCTATTCCCGTATCAATAACCATGAAAAACAGTTCAAACTCTTCATCAAGGTCAATTGTTTTTACAACATTTATAACTACCTGGCCTACACTTGTAAACTTAACGGCATTAGACAAAAGATTGTTTAAAACCTGTGTAAGCCTTAGTTCATCCCCTATAATCCTGTCAGGGATATCTGCTGAAACATTACATATAAGTTTAATCCCCTTTGACTCAACTTGTGGCATATTTACTTTAACAAGTTTATCCATCATCTGGTGGAAACTGAACTCATTATACTCAATAGTAAACTTGCCAGACTGTAGTTTTGAAAAATCAAGGATATTATTTATAATCTTAATCATATTGGAACAGCACTGCTTAATAATATCAACCGACTCTCTTTGTTCCGAATTTAAGTCAGTTGCCAGCAAATTCTGTGCAAGTCCCATTACCCCGTTTACGGGTGTCCTTAACTCATGCGTAACATTGGCAACAAACTCATTACGCTCCTTATGGACTTCCTCAACTTCTACTTTGGCAGAAATCAGGTCTTTGGCGGTTTCTTTATATTTGCCTATATTACGGGCGCAGCACATGCCATAGCACCCTGTCTCCTCCTCATCAAGAAAGCATATATAAGCACTTGCTGGTATACATGTCTGGTTCTTTCTGTATACCGCTGCTTCAAAACGTTCCCCTTCTGGCTTCCCTGCCAGTTTTACCCTGCCATCCTCTAGTTCAAAAACTGAAGGAAAAATCTCTTGTATAAATAAAGCTTCTTCCTCTTCATACTCAAGCTGGTTTGTAACAAGATGGTTTCTTTCACAAACATAACCGTCTGGCTCAAAAAAGAAAATCATTTCTTCGGGTACATCCAGCAAACACCTGTACCGCTCCATTCTCTGTTCAAAACCGAAAAACTCCCCCATCGTATCACACCTCCGCTAATACAAGCGTCCTCTCCAAACATATTTATATAAATGCATCTAAATATTTGCACCACAGCACTTTTTATATTTCTTGCCGCTTCCGCATGGACATGGGTCATTCCTGCCAACTTTCTTTTCTTTAACTATTGTCCCTGACTTTTTCTGTTTCAGATAGAGTTCTTTCCTGCGTTCTTCTGTAAGAAGGGTGTTCCATGCAGGAAGGCCATAAAGCCACTCTGCCTTTGCTTCAACCATATTGTAATAAAGCTTCTCTAAATCTATATCCAGTTTTACTTCTGTATCTTCTGTCATATCCTCAATCGGATTTGGCTCTTTAAGACTGTCATTAATACCATCAAGGAACCCAACCATATACTTAAGTTCCATATTGTATTTCTGTGCAAGTCCGCCTACAGTGCCACTGACAATATCAGATGGGTCTGCAAGAAGCTGCTCATATACAGCTTTCTCCTCTTTAAAATATTTATCCCAGATAGCTTTTCCTGCTTTAGAATTAATGTCTACGCCATATGCGTATTCTCTCCAGTCCTGTAATAGTCCCATAGTACCGTCCTCTCTTAACTAAAATAAATAAATTAATGATTATCTCATTATACCATTAGCAACTTAAAGTGTAAAGACTGAAAGACGAAAAGAACACATCCATTTCACAAATTTTCAAACGTGGAATAATTACTAACTATATTGTAAAAACAAAATACAGGCTAAGCTTTGTACTTAACCTGTATTTCTTTATATAATGCATATTAAATGATTGGCATATTAATACTCAAATGTTTCCATATACTTCATGTACTTAACTACCATAAGTGCTATTTTAAAAGTTATCGCATCATCAAATACCCTTAAGTCAAGGCCTGTGCTTTTCTCAAGTTTATCAAGCCTGTAAACAAGTGTATTCCTGTGAATATAAAGCTGCCTTGAAGTCTCTGAAACATTTAAGCTGTTCTCAAAAAATTTATTGATAGTGGCAATTGTTTCCTCATCAAAATCATCTGGGGATTTATTACCAAATATTTCTTTTATAAACATTTTACATAATGGCATTGGAAGCTGGTAAATAAGACGTCCTATTCCCAGGCTGCTGTAAGCTATAACATGCTGGTCACTATAAAATATCTTGCCAACATCAAGCGCCATCTTTGCTTCTTTATATGAACGTGAAACATCTTTAATTTCATTAACAATAGTGCCATATGCTACATGTACCATTGTCATTGCTTCTGTGTTAAGCATATCAAGAATTACTTTTGCTGTCTTTTCCATATCGTCATAACTCTCATTTTGCTTAACCTCTTTTACAAGAATTATATTTCTTTCATCTACCTGTGTAATAAAATCCCTTGTCTTGCTTGCAAAAAGCCCTTTGACTGTTTCAAGCGCGTTCATATCTTTCTCATTCTTAGTTTCTATAAGGAAAACTATCCTTTTAATACTTGTATCAATATGGAGTTTCTTTGCACGGTTATATATATCTACAAGCAGCAGGTTATCTAATAACAGGTTTTTAATGAAATTATCCTTATCATACCTTTCTTTATATGCAACTAGAAGATTTTGTATCTGGAATGCAGCAAGTTTGCCAACCATATACACATCATCACTGTCACCCTTTGCAAGAATGACATACTCTAACTGGTGCTCATCAAACACCTTAAAAAACTGGTATCCCTGTAAAACCTGGCTGTCTGCTGGAGAGTCTACAAAAGCCATAACGGCTTCCTCATATTCTTCAATATTATTTATAGTAGTAGCAAGAGCCTTGCCCTCTGTATCCATAATACATATATCAATCCTTGTGATATTTTTCAATCCATCTATTGTTGTTTGAAGGACCTGGTTTGATATCATAAATATACCTCCAATATTATTCCTGTGTACTCCCCATTGTTATATTTCATAAAAATCCCCATGCGCCTTTGGCGGTTCAAATAGTGGAAAAAGTGCCGCTTCTGCATTTCCCATGTGAAACTTAATATGTCCTAGTGGCAGTTTTCTACTACCTTAGATATATTCCCACACTAATCCGCCCTGCAATATATCTTACCATCAATTTGCACAAAAGTAAAGTACATTCAGTTAATTTTTCATATATTTTTATTATAGATACAAGTAAAAATTGTGCACTTTACCATATTATGGCATTACCAGAACAACTATTCCAAAGCCAGTGGCTAGATAGTGTAACTTTACTTGGGGAATTTTTAGAAAAAAATGGAAAAGGGACGTCTCTTTATAGTATAATATAATCACCAAAAAAATATATAAAGAAAGAAGGCGTCCCTATGAATAACAGTATACAGTATTTTTTGGAAAATGGAATACCTGGATTAGAGAAAAATAAAAAAGATTTTTTTACTAACCCAATGTGTTTTGATGAATATATAGAAAATGTGAAGGGTATAGTATTAGATTTTGGATGCCACATAATCTCTGAAGTGCTGGAAGAATGTAATACATTACTGGAAGAAAGTTTAAAAAGGAGGCTGCACTGGCAGGTTAAAGACCGCAGCCAGAAAAATATAATGTCACCTGTGGGCCTGCTGTCTTTTACACGCACAAGGTTTAAAAACAAGGAAACAAAAGAAACGGTGTATCTTCTGGACAGGGTTCTGGGTCTTTTGCCACATGCCCGTATGAGTGACGGTGTGGAAGCAGCACTCCTTGAAGAAGCAGTACAGACAAGCTATGAAAAAGCAGGAAAGGAAGCCTGTCCTGGGGAATGTGTGTCCAGGGAAACAGTGATGCGTCATGTGCGCCGCCTGGAAATCCCGGCAAAAAGCCAGGAAGAGCCTGCTGTAAAAAAGAAAACCAGGATTCTGTATGCTGAGGCAGATGAAGACCATGCTGTTTTACAGTTCCATAAGAAAAAAGGGGATATAAAACGTTTTAAGGGACATGCGGACAATAAGCAGATTGTAAAGCTTGTATATGTACATGAAGGGTATACAGACAGCGGCATGGACAGGAAAGAATTAAAAAATGTGGTATATTTTGGCGGGCTTTACCGTGGTAAAGATAATGGAAAACTCTGGAATGAGGTAAAAGAATATACAGGGAAACATTATGGGACGGAAGAAACAGAAAAAATTTATTTCCAGTCTGATGGTGGTGCATGGATGAAGAAAGGTATAGAAACACTGGGGGCAGATTTTGTACTGGACGGGTTCCATGTACAGAAATACATAAGAAGGATAGCACGTCTGGCAGGGGAAACAGAGGAAGAAATGAAAGAAAACAGGAAAAAAATACAGGGATGGATTGAAAAAGGCAGAAGGAAAGAACTGGAGCAATGGGTTGTGCAGATAAAAACATGTATGAAGGAAAAAGAGCAGAAAAAACTGGAAGAAAGTCTGAAATATATAAAAAACAACTGGCAGGGGATAAGAAGGCGTGTAAAAAATGAAGAAGGCATAGCCGAAAGCAGCACAGAAAGCCATATAAGCCATGTGCTTTCTTCACGTTTAAGTTCCAGGCCAAAAGGATGGTGCATGGAAGGGCTTGATAAAATGGCACAGTTAAGGGTTTACTGGAAAAACGGTGGCAGCCTGCTGGAGCTTGTAAAATACCAGAAAGAGGAAAAAATTACAGAAAAAACAGAAGAAGAAAAATATTTCAGTGCAACAGAAATGGTTACATGGGAGAAAAA
>CAJTRU010000080.1:0-8808 GCA_910579085.1 uncultured Lachnospiraceae bacterium
AATAAAAATTATTTTTGTGATAAAAGTATTTCTATTTCTGAACGGTATCCATATTTAATTAGATACTCTATTACTGCACCTTCTACCATTTCACGTATTGTTATATTTTTGGAATGTGAAAAGTCATCTATTATTGCAGACAATCCTTTTGAAAGGTATATGCTTTTAACTTTTTTGCTTCCAGGTATCAGATAACGTTGTGGTGTATTGTCTGACAGGGCAGGGGTGCAGAGCTCTATTAGACGCTCTTTGTTTTCGTAAAGAAAATTTAAAAGAGAGTAGTATTTATTACTGTCGTCAGTATTTGCATCTTTATCAATAAGCTGTTTGGCAAGTTCAACTTTTGCATCCCTGCCAGCAAGTTCTGATAATGGGTTTACTTGTTTTACAATACGTGGTTCGTATGTTTTTGTACTGCTGTTGTAGAACATGTTATTATTGCGCATATAGGTATTCATTTCTGAGTAGTCTTTAAAGCCAAATGTTTTAGCTATATCTGCTGGGTTTGCGAGAACCCCGTCTTTTTTAAATTTGTCTGCTATCATCTGGGCACGGAAAGGAATACCACCGCTAATCTGGTCTAACATTTTGCTTCGGTATTCATCCCTCTTAATATATTTGCCATTTTTAATTATAAAGCCACGCCTTCTGAAAAATGCGTCCATAGTACGTATGCTTGAATAACCATATTTTTTATAAATATCTTCCCTGTTCTTTCCTTCATCAATTTCCTTAAGAATTTTAAATTCCTGTTCATCAAAGTTTTTATTTATTGTATTATTAGATGGCATATTAGTTTATCTCCTTTTTTTAAGTGATAATGTATTGACAGATTCAACTAGCTGTGACTGTTCAGTATGAAGGTAAATGCTGCTGCTTTTAAGGTCTGCATGTCCAAGCAGCCTTTGCAGGACTGGTATAGGGCAGTTCTGGGCAACAAGTGCGGACGCAAAACTGTGCCTTAGACAATGGGCTGACAATTTGGGGTTTAATCCTGCTTTTTTTGCATATGTATGTATACATTCATTTAAATACTGGTGGGTGAGTTTTCCGGAATTAATTGTTGAAAAAAAGTTATCTGAGTTATTATTTCTGAATTTTTTTTTGTACTTGGCAAGTATTTGTTTTATTTCGGGGTTCATAGGTATAACCCTGTCTTTTTTTCCTTTTCCACATACTACAGTTATTTCATTTCTGTCAAAATTAACATCATCAAGTTTTAAACTGCATAATTCAGAAACACGCAGGCCAGTAAAACATATAGTGGAACAAGCAGCATAAATAACAGGTTTATCAATTACTGAAAGAAAATGCTTCATTTCACTTATTGTAAGGTAAAGACGTTCTTTTTTCTGTATATGGATATTGTCAAGCTGGTTCGCAAGGTTGGCCTGGGTAAATCCACGTTTTACTAAGAAATTCCAAAATGAACGCAGTGTAACAAGTACATTTGCACGTGTTTTACCAGAGTTTCCTCTTTTTTTGCGGTATGACATATATTCCTGGAGATGTTCTATTGTGATATTTTCAAGAATAGCTATGCCATTAAAGATTTCTTCCTCAAGATAGCGCGTAAAATCAACCAGAGTTCCTTTGTAATTCCTGATTGTGTGCGGGCTTGAGTCTTTGTCGTCGAGAAATTCAATAAAAATTTCAATAAGTCTTGATAGTGCCATTTTAAATCCGCCTCCTGGTATAATATAGTAGTAAGCATATGTAATCTATAAAAATGCTTCGTGTTCAATATTTATTTGTGGGAGTTTTTATAGTTACATTTTAGTTTAGCCTGGATAGTTAGAATTGGTATATTTTATCTGGAACGTATATTGGGTATTTAACAAAATTTACCATATTTTAACTATTCAAGTATTAAATATATCATTCATTGGCAATGCTGGATATTGTTTCTTATAAAATTAGTTTGGAAAATGCGTAGTTTTGGGGTTTGGATTATATATAATAATACATTTGATACAGGATTAAAAATTATATAAATTAATGTACTATAGAATTTAAAAAATATAATAAAGAATAGAAACCAGAATTATTATTAAATATAAATTATTATAAAATATAAATTTTTCTGAAATATAAATAAGTTAAAGAATGGAAAATTAAAAAATAAGGAAAATTGAAAAACTGGAATAAATAAAATAACAAAAATAAACCACCAGAAAACTGGTGGTTATAGATACTCTGTTATATTAATGGCTGGCTTATTTAATCCTGACACCAGGCACATAACTTCCAATATCATTAAGATATTCTTCATCATTGTATAATTCATTAGTAGCTTTATTAAAGTATTGTTCAAATGCAGAAGCAACTGACTGTAATTCTTCATCATCAGTAATACCTTCAAATTCAGGATTGCCTTCTTCATCTTCTGAATATCTGAAAAGGATTAACTCATCTTCTGGAATATCTTCATCTGGATTTATAGGAAGTACAGCTACATATTCCTTGTCGAGTTCGTCAATTTCTAAAGCAGCAATTATCTCTACATCAAATTCTTCACTTGTTTCTGGTGCAATGGTTACAATAACTGTTTCATCATCAGATTCATTAAAAAATAAATTTTTATTTTTGGTGTTCATATAAATTCCTTTCTTAATATCTTAAATGTAGATATCAGTTTGAGTAAAAAATAAACTATTTATAATATACCATCTACCAGGGCAGGTGTCAATTATGTAAAGAATTATTAAAAGGATATTTGTAAATAAATGTAAAAATAGATTCTGGCTGTTTTTTATTTAACATCAATTGCCAGTACCAGGTGACGGACTGCTGGAATTGCTTGTATTTAACAGGTGCTGGCGGCCCTCAACATCCATTTCGTAGTTGTCTTTGTAGATAAGTTCCGACATTGTTACCAATGTAAATCCTTTTTCTTTAAGGCCTGTTATAAGCTGTTCAAGTGCCTGTGCTGTGTATTTTGCACCATTGTGGCAAAGAATTATAGAACCATTGCCAAGATGTTTGTGGTTTAAAACGGTATTTAATATGGAGTCTGTTCCATAGTCTTTCCAGTCCAGGCTGTCACTATACGCAATAGATGGAAAAATGTAGTCTTTATAATTATAGTATTATAATATAGTTACAGGTGGTTTATAAGAGAGAAGAAGAATACTTATAGTTAAGTTTGTTATAATATAATAAGGTATGTAATGCCAGATATGGCTGGATTTTATAAGCATATAATAAATAAAAAAGCCCGAAGCAATATACTTCAGGCTTTCCATATAATTTCAAGTGAATTCTTTCCAACTAAAATTTTACTAATAAAAGCTTCAGCTATCTGGTGTTTATGCCTGTTATCAAGTTCTTTAAAAATAATATTGCAAGACTTGTATTTTTCCTTTTTGGGTGTTGTCTTAATAGAATTAATAATATTTTTACGTTCAGCATCCAGTTTTTCTATTTGTTTATTCAGATATGCGATTGTTATTTCTGTTGATTCTGAAGCGCATTTTACAAGTCTTTCTATTTTTTCTTCAATTTTTATAAGTTCCATTTTTTGCCTTGTATTATAGACAGGTTCTTCTTCATTATCATTATGGCATTGTTCCAGTATATGTTCCAGGTTTTCTTGCACAATATTTTCTATTTCATTTATACTTACAAGGAATTCTTTTATATCACAAATATGCATGTTATAATTGCCGCTGCATGAAAGGAAAACCCGGTTTTTATACCCTTTTTTTACAATAACTGCATACATGCAGTTCGCACATTTTAGAAGGCCTGTAAGCCATGAATTTTTTCCACTGCCAGAATTTTTAAGTTGTGTGTTCCTGTCGAGTTTATACTGGCATTTAAGCCATGTTTCAGATGGGATTATTCCAGGAAAATTCATTAAAGATACAACATGGTCTTTAAAATCTGAATATTTTCTTGTTGAAGCATCACGTTTTCCTGTTACCTGTGCTGCATGTGTGCCATCAAATTCTTCTATGTTGTTTGTAAATTTTGTTATGCCTTTACTGCGGTAATATGTATAAACGTTTATATCTGCCTGGACGTAAAGAGGGCTGTGTAGTATCCGGCTAACTGCCACATTGTCCCAGGCCTTTCTTTTGCTACAATAAATATTCTCTTGTGCCAGCATTTTTGCAATACTGCCTAGTGAACCATTATCACAGATATAAGCATTAAACATTTTTTTAACAGTTCCAATATCATTGTTGGCAATAAGTGTTGGAACATTCTGGCCGTTTTTAACTATTCTGCCATTATTAAATCCAAATGGTGCCGGGCCTCCAAGCCATGTGCCATATCTGGCACGTTCATAATAGTTATCTTTTACACGTCCTGCAATAGTTTCACGTTCTAGTTGTGCAAAAATCATTATAATATAAAGCATTGCACGTCCTGTTGGTGTTTCAGTGTCGAATTTTTCACTTACAGATGTAAAGGATACATGGAAGCTGTTTAATTCTTCCCACATATGCCCAAAATCTGTAATTGAACGGGAAAGGCGGTCCAGACGGTAAACGACAACCCTGTCTATAAGACCGCTTTTAACATCCTGCATCATCTTGCGGAACTGTGGCCTGTCTGTGTTTTTGCCGCTGTATCCTTTATCTGTGTAGATTTTGAAATTGCTTTCTCCGTTACATTCTTTTTTACAAAGCCCAATCTGCGCTTCTATTGAAATACTGTCTTTTTTATCTACAGACTGCCTTCCATAAATTGCTGTTGCCATAAATTTCCTCCATTTTGTAAAATAATTATAGTGTTTTTTTGCTAGTATGGTTTTTATCTTTTGTTTTTTCAGGCTCAAACTGGAATTTTATATTTAACTGCCTGTAAATTTTTTTAAATTCTTTTAATCTTTCTTCATTGCTTGGATAAGATTTTAGATAAGTATGTTTTACCTGCATTATATTACCTCCAGCAAAAATCTAATAATAATAAATATGCACTGTAAGTCATATTTAAGCCAGTTATATTTTTTAATTTTGAGTTTTTCATGTTGTTTACTTGCCTGGCAGCTTTACTTAACTTTCTGTTTGTGCTATTATATTATAAATAAAAAACATTTGTTTAGAAGTTTTAATCCGTGGCAAATGTGGAAGGTTTTTTAATATTTTATTGGATGGGGTGTACTATGAAAGTAAATGAATCGGCTGAGAATTATCTTGAAACAATACTGGTTTTAAGTAAGAAACTTCCAGTTGTACGTTCAGTTGATATTTCTAATGAACTTGGATTTAAGAAATCAAGTGTAAGTGTAGCAATGAAAAATCTTAAGGAAAAGAAGTATATTACTGTTACTGATGCAGGTTTTATATATCTTACTGATGAAGGAAAAAATATTGCTGCCATGATATATGAAAGGCATGAGTTTATTTCTAAATGGCTTGTTTCACTGGGTGTTGATGAAAAGGTTGCAACTGAAGATGCATGCAGGATAGAGCATGTTATCAGTGCTGAAAGTTTTGCTGCAATAAAAGAATATTGTTCTAAGCATAATTAATTTAAACCGCTTAATAAAGAAATATAAGTTAGTATTATAAGCAGGTTTTTATATTTTGCAAATAAAGCTTTCTGGAATGATATGGGCAGCCAGAAAGCTTTAATACTATGTGTCCTGCCATTTGTAATTATATTCTATGTTATGTATTCTGCAATATATCTAATGTATGTGCACTTGCGCCAAGCAAGTCTTTCCTTTCGCATGTGCTTAAATGGTAATCTATAAATATCTGGAAAGTTTCTTCATCCATGCTTCCAAGCACCTGGCGCATATAATCTGCTGGTCCGTCTGCTGCTATTATTTTTACGCGTTTAAGGCCTGCTTCAGTATTAATTTTGTCTATATCTTCAAGCCTGGCATAATCATATAAGTCATTTTCACTGCATACACAATGGAAATTTTTGTCGATTTTTCCATCTGTAATACATTGCCTGGCAAAATTTTTCTTAAAAGCATATGTAATTATACTATATTCATTCATACAGTATGCAACAAGAATATACCCATTTTTTTTAGTGACGCGTTTAGCCTCGTTTAATACTTTTACTTTTTCGTCAAATGTAAAAAGATGGTACATAGGCCCGAATACAAGTGCCATGTCAAAACTGTTTTCATAAAATCTGGATAAATCAAGCGCATTGCCTTGGAAAGCTTTTACATTGCTTTTTTTAGATTTTAATATGCCTAAATTGTATTTGACAAGTTCAACAGCAGTAACATCATAACCTTCATTGGCCAGACAGACAGAATACCTGCCAGTGCCTGCACCTATATCAATTATTTTTTTATCTTTGCTGTTTCCTAAAAAATCGTGTATGTATTTCATGGAAGTTATATATTCCACTTGTCCATGCCGCCTTAACAGCCTTTTATCTTCACAAAATTTATTATAGTGTTTTTCTAATTCAGTCATATAGCCTCCGCTTATATAATTATTTTTAAAACAAATATTTTTAATACCAGGACATACGTTTTATGCCAGCCTTGGAATATTATACCTTATATATGTGTATTTGTCTAAGAATAAGTGCATTTTTCCCTTATATTTTCATATATTATTACAAAAATAAGTGTCATTGAATATAAGTAAGGAGAAAACAAAATGAAGCATTTTTCAAAATTCCTGAATGAAACTTACCATGCAAAGGATGGGAATATTCCAAAGCAAAAAGTACAAATAGTTAAGGGCAGCCAGGAAAAACAAAATTTTGATATACAAAAAGATACAAATTTCCCATCATTTATGAGAAGCGGGCTTGTTGTATTGTCAGTGATACTGCTTGCCAGTATTGCTATTGCATATGGAGGGAAACTTACAGGTACAGAGTCTGTAACATCAGTTATTGGTAACAGGATATCAAATAAGGAGCTGCCAATTTACTGTGTTGACACACCTGATAAAAAGGTTGCTTTAAGTTTTGATGCTGCATGGGGAAATGAGGATACACAGAAAATCCTTGATATTTTAAAAAAGAATGATGTGCATGTAACATTTTTTATGACTGGAGGATGGGTGGAGTCTTATCCTGATGATGTAAAAGCTATTGCCAAAGCTGGCCATGAACTTGGCAACCATAGTGAAAACCATAAGCAAATGTCAACATTGTCTGCTAGTGAATGTAAAGATGAGATTATGAAAGTACACGACAAGGTTAAGGAATTAACAGGGACTGACATGCATGTTTTCAGGCCTCCTTATGGGGATTATAATGATAACCTTATAAATGTTGTTAAAGAATGTGGCTATAATGCAATCCAATGGGATGTGGATACATACGCAACAGATGGAATGTATATATAATTATAGATAAAATAAGTTGCACCAGGGCTGTTTTTGGTCTATACTATTATGAGCTGGAAATATAAGAGCATTACAGGAAATGTTTTCTTTATTTTGAAGAAGGCATACAAGATGAAGAAAAGCGGAGGTTTATATGAAAATTACAGAATTATTAAAAGACAGCAAGGTTACACTATCTATGGAAGTTTTTCCTCCTAAAACGACCACTGCCTTGGAAAAAGTTATAGAAGCAGTTAAGGAGATATCAGCACTGAAACCAGATTTTATAAGTGTTACATATGGAGCAGGCGGTGGAACAAGTGAACATACAATAAATATTGCTAAGGATATAAAGGATGCATATGGTGTAAGCTCTATGGCGCATCTTACATGTGTGTCTTCTACAAAAGAAACTGTGGAAAACCAGTTAATAAAAATGAAAGAAGCATGTATCGAAAATGTGCTTGCATTAAGAGGTGATATACCTGGTGAAACGGATTTTCCGCTTCCATGCCAGTTCCATTATGCAGCAGACCTTGTAAGTGAAATTAAACGCATAGCGCCAGAAATGTGTATTGGAGGGGCGTGTTACCCAGAGGGGCATCCAGAGGCAGGTAATAAGGCGGAAGATATAAAGCATATTAAAGAAAAAGTTGAAGCAGGATGTGAATTTCTTACTTCACAAATGTTTTATGACAATTCAATTTTTTATAATTATTTGTACCGGTTACGTGAGGCAGGGATTACAGTACCTGTTATAGCAGGCATTATGCCAGTTACTAAAAAGAGCCAGTTTGCAAAAAGCATACAATTGTCAGGATGCTGTATGCCAGCAAAGTTTAAAGCAATTGTTGACTGGTTCGGGGATGAGCCTTTAAAGATGCAGCAGGCAGGTATTGCATATGCAACAGGGCAGATTATTGACCTTATTGCAAACGGGGTATACCATATCCATATTTATACAATGAATAATCCAGAGGTTGCAAAAGGGATTATGAGGAATTTATCAGAAATAACAGGAAAATAATATGGAAATAACAGGGGGGATTAAAATGGGGAAACTAGTAAAAGTGTCTGTTATTGCAGGTCTTGTGTCTTTGTGTGCATTTATATTGCCAGATGTAAAGGATAATATTACAAATATACAGCAGAATGTAAACAGAACAGTTAAAGCAGAAACAAGGCAGGATAAAAAAATTTATAAATACAGGCAGGATAAGAAAAAGACCAGCAAGTTTAGCAGTATAAAAGCAGAATGTAACAGACTGGATATAGTTATAGATAAATCAGGCAGCAAAGATTTTTATATATCTTATAACCTGAATTGTAAAAACAGCAGTAACCCTGTATCATATAAAGTAGAAGATGGTGTACTTTATATTAAAGAAACAAAACTGGAATGGCCATCTGCACATGTTTATATAAATAAATGGGATAAGCTGGGTAAAGATGTAAATTATAAAAATTATATTAATAAGGTTTATGTGCATATACCATCAGATATAAATTTAAAAAATATTGGTTTTGATACTGGAAGTGGAGATTT
>CAJTRU010000080.1:8818-10927 GCA_910579085.1 uncultured Lachnospiraceae bacterium
GATTTATATATTAAAAATATTTCTGTTGAAGACGGAAAATTTAATACAGAAAGTGGTGATTTAGATATAACTGGTTCTAAAATCACAGGCAGTGTTGATATAAGGACAGGCAGCGGGGATGTAGATATTGATAAATCTGATATTAATAAAATATTTAAGATAAAAACAGAAAGCGGGGATATAGAAGTTTATAATTCCAGTGTAAATGCACAGTTATATGTAAATGCAGGCAGTGGGGATGTAGATATTGACAAATCTCTTATTAATAAAACATTTAAGATAAAAACAGAAAGTGGTGATATAGAAGCTTATAATTCTAAGGTAAAAGGAAAACTGGATATACAGACATCAACGGGTGATGTAGATATTGCAAACCTGGATATTTCTGGAAATACAGATATACAGACTTCAGGTGGTGATGTGGATATGATGTTTAATAAAAAGAATATAGAAAAGCTTGGTATTACTATGACCGCAAAAGATGGTGATATGCATGTTGATAAATCATATAAAGGTACAAAAAAGAAAAAAGGGGATAGTTATGTATATGTAAGAAATGTAAATGGAGATAAAACTACAAAACCATTTCTTAATGTGACTTCTGTATGGGGTGATATTGAACTAAACTAATGTTAATAATTTATATTTAGAAAGCTGGAGGAATAAATTTTATGGATGGAAAACGTATTGAAACAAAGTGTATACATGAGGGATATAAACCTGGAAATGGTGAGCCAAGACAAATTCCTGTATACCAGAGCACAACATTTAAGTATGATACAAGTGATGAAATGGGACAGTTATTTGACCTTGAGAAAGAAGGGTATTTTTACACAAGGCTGCAAAACCCGACAAATGATGCTGTTGCAGCAAAAATAGCAGCATTAGAGGGCGGAGTAGCTGCAATGCTTACATCTTCTGGACAGGCGGCTAATTTTATGGCTGTATTTAATATATGTGAAACAGGAGACCATTTTATTTCTTCTTCTTCTATATATGGAGGGACATATAATCTTTTTACAGTTACAATGAAAAAGATGGGTATTGAATGTACAGTTATTGACCAGGATTTGCCAGAAGAAGAAATTGACAAATTATTTAAGCCAAATACAAAAGCTGTTTTTGGTGAAACAATTACAAATCCTACAGTAAATATATTTGATATTGAAAAATTTGCCAGAATTGCGCATAAGCACGGTGTGCCGCTTATTGTGGATAATACATTTGCAACACCTGTAAACTGCCGCCCGTTTGAGTGGGGAGCTGATATAGTTACACATTCTACAACAAAATATATGGATGGACATGCAGCAGGTGTAGGCGGATGCATAGTTGACAGTGGCAATTTTGACTGGATGGCATATGCAGATAAGTTCCCAGGCCTTACCACTCCTGATGAATCATATCATGGCATAACATATGCAGAACGCTTTGGAAAAGGTGCATATATAACCAAAGCAACAGCGCAGCTTATGAGGGATTTGGGCTGTATACAGTCACCGCAAAATGCTTTTTACTTAAACCTTGGGCTTGAGTCACTTCCTTTAAGGATGAAACAGCACTGTAACAGTGCGTTAAAAGTAGCAGAATATCTTGAAAAGCATGAAAAAGTTGCATGGGTAAAATACCCTGCACTACAGTCAGACAGTTCATATAATTTATTTAAAAAATATACACCAGATGGCTCATGTGGCGTGCTTTGTTTCGGGCTTAAAGGCGGAAGGGATATTTCGGTAAGTTTTATGGATAAGCTAAAACTTGCAACGATTGAAACACATGTAGCAGACTCCAGAACATGCCTGCTGCACCCTGCAAGCCATACACACAGGCAGATGACAGAACAGCAGCTTATAGAAGCGGGGGTAGCTCCAGACCTTATAAGATTTTCTGTAGGACTTGAAAATCCAGAAGATATTATTGCAGATTTAGAACAGGCACTGGAACAGATATAAATAAAAATAAGAGTTATATTGTAAAAATAAAAGGCAGCAGAAATGCAGCCTTTTTATTTTTGCAAAAAACAGGATGGAAAAATTATATAGAGTTAATAGTAATACAAATAAAGAATGTTGGATAATAATATTTATATTAAAATAAAAACTGGCAGAT
>CAJTRU010000080.1:10937-14693 GCA_910579085.1 uncultured Lachnospiraceae bacterium
ATTAATTATATTTGCAAAAAATTTTTATGGAGGAAAAATTATGGAAAAACAAAAAATTTATGGTTATATGAGGGTATCAAGCAAAGAACAAAATGAAGACAGACAAAGAATAGCATTGCTTAAAACCGGAGTGCCAGAACAGCAGATTTATATGGACAAGCTGTCAGGAAAAGATTTTGAACGTCCACAATATAAAAAATTAATAAGAAAGCTAGATTGTAATTCTGTATTGTATGTTAAATCTATAGACCGCCTAGGAAGGAATTATGTTGATTTAAACGAGCAATGGCGTATTATTACTAAGGAAAAAGGAGCAGATATTGTAGTAATTGACATGCCACTTCTTGATACAAGGCGGGAGAAAAACTTGCTAGGTACATTTATTAGTGATGTTGTTCTTTCACTTCTTGGATATGTGGCAGAGAATGAACGTATTAATATAAAACAGAGACAGGCAGAGGGAATAATAGCTGCTAAAATGCGCGGGGTAAGGTTTGGAAGACCACCAATTCCATTGCCAGATAATTTTGATGAAATGCGTAAATGCTGGAGAGAGGGAGATATTACAATTAAAGAAGCAGCAGAAGCCTGTAATATGAAAGCAAAGACATTTTATAGTAAAGCAGTAAAGTATGAAAGGGAAAAACCGTGAAGAAACTGTTAATCTGGAATGGTATACATTTCCAGCTTTCAGATATTACATAGAAAACTGTTAATATTCTACTGCAATATATACAAAATGTCAATATGAAAATTCAAAGTTTACCGTTAAGTTATATAAAACAATAAAAGAAACTACTAAAGCTGAAAATGTATACTTTTTAATCCATATCAAGGAAAGGGGATAAAGATTATGAGGAAAAAATTATTAGTATTAGGACTTGCCGCCATAGTAGGAGCATCTTCATTGCCAGCAGTTAATATTTCAGCAAAGCCTGCAATAATGACAGCACAGAAGGATGACGATGAATGGGATGATGAAGATAGTGGCTGGGATGAAGAAGATGATGATTTTGTAGAAGAATGTACAGAACTTACAAAAGGCTATATCGTAGCAAGCCCTGCAAAAAAGACAATACAGGCTGGAAAATCTTTTACAATTGATTTATATCCAAGTGATGCATTTGAAGATGAATACGGTGATTTGCCAGATGAAGAATGGGATGAGTTAATTGATGAAAATATTGATGGTATTACATTCCGTTCTACAAGAAGTTCTGTAGCAGCTGTAAATAGCAAGGGAAAAGTTAAAGGAAAGAAAAAGGGTACGGCTATTATTAAAACAACAGTTACTTTCAGGGATGGTTCAGAGGGTACTTATAAAACAAAAGTTTATGTAACAAGGTAATATAAAATATAATATAGCAGGACAATACAGGGAGAGGATATATTGGGAAATATACAATATTATCTAATCCCTGTTTGAACAAGAATTGTTACATAATTGAAATCCAGGAGGGTTGTGTAATGAGAAAATTCAGATTATTATTAACAGGTTTTTTATGTGTGGCATTGGTTATTCCATCTGTAAATGCTGGAGCAGTAGTAATTAACAGGCATAGTATGGAATCAGAAGAAAGCAGTGGTGGACAGGAAGAGAAAACAGAAGTAGATACAAAAGTTGAAACAGAAAAACGTGAGGAAGATGTAACTATTATAGATAAGGAAATAGTTGATATAACAGAACCAGCAGATATTGTATTTGTAATTGATTCAACAGGTTCAATGGCACCATATATACAGAATGTTGCGGATAATGTAGAGGCATTTTCCAAGTATCTTGAAGGCAAGGGCGTTGATGTGCGCATGGCAGTTGTAGAATATAAAGATATCACATGTGATGGAAAAGACAGTACAATTGTCCATGCAGTTGATGGAAACGTCTGGCATAAGTCAACAGCAGAGCTTGTAAAAACACTTGGTATTGTAAAGTCTGGTGTTACAGGTGGTGGTGATGGTCCAGAGACAGTTATTGATGCACTAGGTTACTTAGTTGATGGCACAACTTTTGATTTTGGAAGAAAGGATTCTGAATTTGAAACGCATAAATTTGCTATAGTTCTTTCTGATGCAAATTTTAAAGAGAATAATAACTTTGGATATAATGAAGCATCCTTAATTGAAAAATTAAAAGAACAGAATATTAATACATCTGTAATTACAAATACCAGGTATTATGATGACTATTTAGATATGACTAAAAATACTGATAACCTTTTAAATATTAATTCTAAAACTTTTTCAAATGAGTTAATCAAGCTTGCAGATGTTATATTTAAAACAATTGAAAAAGAAACAGAAAGAACAGAGAAAAAAATAGTAGAAAGCATTAAAGTAACATGTGAAGGAAAGAGCAGTATTAAAGTTGGCAACTTTACAAAATTAAATGCTGTTATACTTCCTGAAACAGCTGAGAATAAAACTGTAGAATGGAGTGTTGCAGATGAAGACATTGCAAGTATAAAAATTTCATCTGATACCCTGGAGTGTACAGTTACAGGTGAAAGTGAAGGGACAACTAAGGTTATTGCGAAAACAGAAGATGGAGGGTTTACAGGAAGTTATGATATTACTGTGTTTGAAGAAAACACAAATAATACGGATATAGCTATTGAAATATCCAAAGATGATATTAAAGTGACACCTGCTAAAAAAACAATTGATAAGAAAAAGAGCTTTAATATTAAAGTTACACTGAAAAAGGAATTTACTGAAGATATGGAACAGGAAGAAATTGATGATATATGGGCAGATAATATAGACAATATTACATACCGTTCTACAAAAAGCAGTATAGCATCTGTAAATGATAATGGTAAGGTAGTGGCTAAGAAAAAAGGGAAAGCATTTATTAAAACAACTCTTACACTTGCAGATGGCAAAGAATATATTTACAAGACGGCAGTGTATGTAAAATAGTATATTATACAAGATATGGTATTCTTGAAAAGTATTTGCAGGATATAATAGAGTAATATATATAAATGAAGGCCTTTGCCATGTACGGATGGCATAGGCCAGATTGTAATTTATTGGAATATATTTATTTTATAAATGTATGTTCTGGACATGAAAAGTTGATATAAATTTTTAGTGAAAGGGAAGGGAAAAGTATGGAAAGAAAAAAAAGAATATTGAAAAAACTGCTTTCATACATATTAGTTTTAACATTAATTATACCATATATAGGAATAGTGGCAGAAACAAAATATGTAGAAGCAAAGGAAATATATTTCAGCCCTGATTTAAAATGGATGTACACAGAAACAGATGACGGAACAATAGAAATATCTGGTACAGGTTTTTTTTATTTTACAGATGCAGGAATACCATCAAGTATTGCAGGTATTCCTGTAACAAGTATAGGTTATGAAGCATTTTATTCAAATAGTAATTTAATTAGTGCAGTATTGCCAGATAGTGTAACTAATATTTCAGAGTGGGCATTTGCATATTGCCGCCGTCTTAAAGAAATAACTATTCCAGATAGTGTAATAAGTATTGGTGAAAATACTTTTAAGGGCTGTCCAGATACACTTGTAATTTATACTCCATCTGGTTCTTATGCTGAGAACTATGCAAAAATGAATGGAATAAAGGTACAGACTGGCGCAGATGATTTTTTAGAAACCTTTACACCAAGCCCGTCTCCAGTAAAGGATGAAGACTTTGAGGAAGAAGTAATAACCCCAACTCCAACTCCAAGTCCAACCCCAACCCCAAGCCCAAGCCCAACCCCAAGCCCGGCTATAACCC
>CAJTRU010000081.1 GCA_910579085.1 uncultured Lachnospiraceae bacterium
TCGTAGAATAAAACATTCTATGAAATAAATTTTCATATTAAATTAATGTTTATGTTTTTTTAATATTGTTAAACATTAATTTATTTAAAAAAATTATCATATATTAATTATCATTAATATATTTTATATCTATTTAATCAAAAAACAATAATAAAAATACAAATAAACTACAAATATAATAGTGGCTAAAAACTTTAAAAATATTTTTAGCCACTATTATCTTTTTACATTTACCAGGCATTACCTGCTATCTGCCACATCACTCTTAATCCTTCTTATACCATCTACACTTATTATGCTGCTCCCCCAGCCCTCTGCCATTTATACATACGTTTCCAGTTTATAAAGATACAAGCATCAGGCAGTTTTTCCTGCCTGTCAAAAAAACTATATAAAACTTTCTATGGCTCTTACAAAACTAAAATTCATAGTGTGTCCATAAGCTGATGACCTTCACTGTCTGTTCCTTCTCCAGTACTTCATAAACAAGCCTGTGTTTGATATTAATGCGCCGGGAATATGCCCCTTGAAGATTTCCCACCAGCTTTTCATATGGTGGTGGAATCTTACAGGGGTTTTCCCGTATCACCTCTGTTAAAAACAATACAAAGCATGTTACTACTGATAAATATGAAATATCAGACATTGCTGCAAGTGTCCATAAAATTATAAGTATTATATCATTTGCAGCATAAGCAACAGCAAAGAAAGCACTTCTCTTATATGTCAGATATACAGCAAGAAAACTTGTGGTTACAGAAATTGTGCTTGGAATAAGGTTCGCTGTATTAAAATATGCCAGTATATAATAAAAGACATATGTGACAACTGCTGCCAGGATTGCCATAAATATGGATTCCCTGCTATTTATATTTGCAATTTCCACTTCTGATTTATTGCCATTATGTGGGTTTTTAACCCATGAAACCAATGCAAAAACTGACATTGGCGCTGTCATCCCAAGATATGTAAACATCTCGCCATAATACGAAAATGTATATGATATTATCCCATATAAAAGGCTGAACAGCACAATAAGAACCTGCCCTGCCGGGTTTCCTTTTGCATTAAATATTAATGAAGTCACACCAGTTAGCGATGCTGTAAGCACCAGGTAGTTTTCCCTGTCAAATATTATAAATGATGTTATAATTAACAAAACAGAAATACCCCATAATATCCTTTCCCCCTTTGAAAAATAACTGTACAATGATTTTAATTTCTTCTGCATAAAAAATCCTCCCAAAAATAAAATAAGCATCCATGTACATATCTTCAAAGACCTAACGATATGCACGGATGCTTCCGCATTTTACTACCCGGTGGCAGTTAATAAAGGTATTATAATTCCACTATTAATAAATGTCAACCAGTATATTATCTGCTTTAAACGCTTTTAATTAAAACTGGCACTGCCACCTTGGAATAAATATTTTTTCTTTTTTATCTGCTGGCATGATTTAAAGAGGTACATATATAAATCCTGCATGTATTTTATTCTGGTTTCCCTGCACATATTTTCCATGCAGCCAGGATTTCCTCACATTGTTCTGTATCAATATCTTCTACCGCATTTTTAAGCTTCTCAAAATATTCTTTATGTTCTTCACAATATGAATATTTTTCCATATCGCATATAACTTCTTCCATATCATCTGTATCAAGGTTTTCAAGAGCAGTTTCCATTCTTGCAAAAAATTCTTTTAGCTTTTTTATATCCGCCTGCCGTCCAGCCTGTTCTTTATTTTTATTTGTAAAATATGGTTTTAATATATCTTTGTACTGGATATACCTCTCAAGCATTAAAGGTGTGGCTTTATGTATTAATTCTGCATCTTCACTGTTGCCAGCAGCTTCCATCTGTTCTGCCTCTTCTGCCAGCATATCCGCACCTACCTGCCTTGAAGCACTCTTTAAACCATGTACTTCTACAGTATATTCCTTCCACTGTTCATTCTGTTCATACTCTTTAATTAAACCATATTTCTTATCTATAACCCTGTAATATTCTTTTAAAACAGACCAGAAAAGCTCTTCCCTTCCAAGAAGTTTCATTGCAGACTGCACATCAAGCCCCGTTATCTGTATATCTGTATTATTTTCTACGCCAGCCTGGCTGCCAATGCTGCTTTCTTTCTTCTCCCTTATTATTTTTTCTTTAGGAAGCCACTTTTTTAGCTTAGAAATAATTATTCTTAATTCAATAGGCTTTGTTACAAAGTCATCCATGCCTTCTCTTATAAACAATTCCCTTGTACCATCAACTGCATTTGCAGTAAGTGCTATAATAGGCACCTGGCCATTTTCACCAAGCATACGGCGTATAACCCTTGTAGTTTCTACGCCATCCATTTCAGGCATCATATGGTCCATAAAAATAATATCATACTTTTTATTAATTACTTTATTAACTGCCTCTTTGCCACTAAGTGCTGTTTCAATATTCATGTCAAGAGGATTTAAAAGCCCCTGTACCACAGTAAGGTTTACAGAATTATCATCTACTACAAGTATTTCCGCTTCAGGTGCAGTAAAGTCAAAATCATCCGCTTCTATCTGTGAAAAACCTGAATATACATCATCGCCATGAAAAATGCCTGCCATGCTCAAAGTATAAAGTGGTTTTTTAATTACACGTACATTTGGTATATTATATGAACGCGTAGAGCGGAAATTTATAAGTACAATACCAGATATATCTGGATGGTTTTTTAGAAAATCCTGTACATTATCTGTAAATAATGGCTGTTCCACAAACAGGTATGGAATATTTTCTTCTTCCAGTTTATATAATTCCTCTTCTGATGAAAGGCTGTAATATAAAGCCCCAAACCTTGGAAGGTCTTTTTTCATCTCTTTTTTAATAAAGGTATTTGTAACAAGGCACGCTGCTACTGTTTTTTCTTGTATCCTGTCAATAGACGGCTGGGTATTTGTAACTTTCTGTGGAATCCTGAATGTAAACTTGCTTCCTTTGCCATATACACTTTCTGCCTGTATTTCACCACCCATAAGCGAAACAAGCTGTTTGCATATTGCAAGCCCGAGCCCTGTACCTTCAATATTACGGTTACGTTTACTGTCTACCTGCTGGAAAGACTTAAACAGCTTTTTCATATCCTCTTTTTTTATGCCGCTTCCAGTATCAGAAATACTTACATACAGCATTATTTCATTATCTTTTACATACTTAAAATCCATTTCAATATGGACATTCCCTTTACTGGTAAATTTTACTGCATTATTAGCAAGGTTTACTAAAACCTGCTTAATACGTATATTGTCACCATGCAGTTCATGTGGCAGCCCAGGGTTTATATCAAGTGTAAGCTCTACTTTCTTGTTGCCTATGCGTGTCATAATTATATTAACAACATCATTAATAACTGACATAGGCTCATAGTCCACTTCATTAATATCCATTTTGCCAGACTCAATTTTAGAAAAATCCAGTATGTCATTAATAATAGTAAGAAGCGACTGGCCAGAGGATTTAATCTGTCTTATATAACCTCTTGCTGCTGGGGAAATATCTTCACGTAATGCCATTTCTGCCATTCCAATTACAGCATTCATAGGCGTACGTATTTCATGGCTCATATTAGCAAGGAAATCTGATTTCATATGTGAAGCTTTTTCAAGCTGGAGGTTATTAAGATAAATCTGGTTCTTATTGCCCGCAACCTCAGAAAGCACATTGGCAATATCATAAAGTGCGGCTGCTGCCCTGTCAATTCCAGCCTGGTCCATAACCTTTATGCTTTCTGCTGCGTCTATAAGCCCTTTTTCACATGCACCAGTCCGTCTTGCAGTTTCCAGTATCTGTTCTTTGCCAAGCGGTCTTATAAGCACCTGCCCGCCTATAAAACACCCTGCCATTCTTTTGCCTGCCATAATAGGAGCAGAAAAGGCCATAAGGCCTGCATGGCAGAAATACCTGCATGATTTTCCTGTATCTTGTACTAAGCGTGCTTTCTCTGTTTCATCCTTGTAGCACTGTCCACACATTATCTTTCCATTTTCCGTTTCTTGTATATATTTAGTACAGAAATCATGGAAACCCGAAGGCTTTGTTACAGCATTTCCATTTGCATCTGTAACAAGTGCTGCAATTCCTGTCATCATAGAAAAAGCATCCTGCATTTTCTGCAATGTACTGGCACTTATTAAATCCGTTAAAGAAAGCTCCTCATCAATTATTTCCATAAGCACGCCCCCTCTTTAACTTAAAACATTTTTAATTGTTGAAGAAAGCTTCATCATGTCAATAGGCTTTAAAAGATATCCCTGTGGTTTCATAGAAAGCACATCCTGGATTTTCTCCTTATCAGTAACACCTGTAAGAAATACAACTGGCAAATTCTTTGTTCTGGCATCTGCACGTATTTTACTTAAAACTTCAGGCCCTTTTTCACCTGGCATCTCATAATCCAGAAGCACAAGGTCAGTTTTTTTGGTTTCCAGGAACTTCAGTGCAACCTTGCCACTCTTGGCCGTTGCCACATCGTAATTTCCTGACAAATAACTTTTAATAAGTTTTAATACGCTGCTGTCATCATCTACTACAAGAATATGTTTTCTTCTTCCTGCCTCTTCATCTTCAATTTTTGATATCATTTTCTCTGCTTCTTTTACTGCATCTGCCGCATCAGCCTTTATCTGTGCTGCCATATCCGCTGTTTCTTTCCTTGAACCAAGCCTTCTGCTGTCTTCAAGTGCCCTAACAATTTTCTCCTCAATAATACGGTATATCAGCGCTTTATCAATTATATTTACCTTTACACTTGTAATAGTCTTTTCAAACTGTGAACATTCCCTGTTGTCACCTATAACAAAAACTGGGATTTTCTTTCTGGACAGTTCATTCATAACGTTTGTCAGTTTCTTTATTGCATCAAAGTTTTCACCATTAAGGCAGAGCACAAATGCATCTGGCTGTATGTATTTAATATGGTTCATAATATCCCCGAAACGGTCTGAACTGTTTACACATTCAAGCCTCTGCCCCATATTGTCAAAAAACTGGTTGATAAGGTTCTTGTTATTTCCTAAAATCAATACTTTATATTTCATAACCATCCCTCCTTTCTATTTTGCATAAGAGCCACAATATTTCATGGCAACTTATATAATATTCTGCTTTTATTCCATTTTGCTGGTCTTTTCTTCCCACTGTTTATATTCTTCACTGTCTAATTCCCTTTCTACCACTACATAAGGTTCAAGGGCACTATGCGGCACAGCAAGGAAATTTGCATCAAAACTTCTTGCCGGGCCTTTGTCAAGAAGTACAATTACAGCATACCCATCTACTACAGGTATATAATCTGGCTGCATCTCTCCCCATACCAGGTTCATTATTTCATCCTGTCCACATACTGTATTTGGCATTACACTATAATTACATTCTGTAAAATGCGTAACATATGACTTGCCCCAGCAGTCTTCTGGATAATCACCATATGCAAGGCTGATAAGTGACTCATCTGCATTAAAAGAATCCATGCCATATTTTTCACCAAAATTTCCTGCTATCTGTTCTTCTAAAAGGAAAATCAGATGGAAACAGTTATTTATATCATTTGCTTCTGCAATAAACCCCTGTTTCTTTGCTGGATAAAGGACAAGTAATTTTAAATCACTGCAAGTCCTCTGCATACAGTCAACATAATATATTGATTTAAGATATGGGCTTTCTGGTGTTTCTTCTGTAAGATAGGTTATTTCCTCCCCTATATTTTTATCTGCAAGCATTTTCCTTAAACCTGTATCTCTTGTTAAAAAGGCCATTGCTGCAACGCACAGAATATTAAATCCAAAATATGCCTTTGCCCAGTCCTTATTCTTATTATATATTTCCTGGAAATCTGGCAGTTCTTCACATCCATCCTCTGTTTCAATGCTTTTAAACATGTTATAAAGATTGTTGCAGGATTTTACCAGCAATTCTATAATCCCCTCCCCTGCTGATGTATCTTCCTCTTTCTCACATCCAAAACCTATAAAGTTAGACAGGACACTTGCCTTATATAAATCCATCTTATCCAGGTTATCTGACAATTCCATTGTAAACTTTATTAAATTGCCACTATTAATTGCTTCCCCCACAGCATTGCCAAAAGCTGGAAAATCATGCAAAATTCTTTCATTACCTAAATCCCCAAATTCTGTTTCTGTACATAAAAAGTCCATAAGTTCTTTGTTATCCATAAAATATCTCCTCCTCAAAAATGTTTGTCCTATACAAATTTTTCTAATTTGTTATATATATTATATACCTATGTAACCAGATACACAATTCCAAAAAGCCATAAAACATATAATTATTAGTAATTATCTAAAATAATGTTATTTATAGAAATTCCATATAAAATAAATATTTATATTATTCAGATTACTCAGGTTTAAGGCTGAATAATTTTGCACCAGCTCCATTGCCTGCTGCCATAACAATTATATAAACAAATGTCTTTAAGTTATAACTGCCAGCCAGATGGAAATAGAACATATTGGCTATAGAGTGTTCAAAACCAGATAATATAAAAATCATAACAGGTGCTATTACAAACACAATATTTTTTGATTTATTATAATTGTCAATGGCAAGGTACATCATCACACCACAAAACACTGATAACAGAAAAACATTAAAAATATTATTATCCAGTTTTTTCGCTGCCAGCGCTTTACTGTCAATATCCAGGCAGGCCATTTCTGCCAGGAATGCAGCTATAAACGTTCCTGCAAAGTTTCCTGCCAGCACAGCCAGCATATCCAGAAGTTCCCTAATCTTTTTAACAAAACCAATCTTGCCAGTATATAAATAAAAACCCTGTGTAACTATAGTCAACAGGCCAAAAGAAAACAGCAGTGAGCCTGTTACTTTATTATCCACTGACAGATATACAATTCCTCCTATGCCTATCATAAACCCAGCATAAACAGCCTTAATAAACATATGTACCTTATCCATGCATAACCTCCTGAAATACTTAATATTAGTTTAATTATACTGTATTTTGCCATTAATGGAAAGCACATTATGTTTTTTCACTAAATGTCCATTGTATTTCAACTCTTTTATCTTTATATACATTAATTCTCTTAATAAAAATATCTGCTATTTCCTGTGATATCCTGCCTGGTTTTAAACAATTTATAATCTGTCCGTTACCTGCTCCTGCTGCCAGCCCTTCTATATACAGGAGTTTATCCTGCTCCTTGCCTGCCATTATAATTGCACTAGAAATCCTTTCTTCCAGTTTTCTTTTTTCTTCCTTATACCGCTCCTTTGACATACCCCCTAATGCATATTTTTCATATAACCAGTCTTTTTCTGCCTGTGCCTGCTTCTTATCTTTTTTATAACCTGCTGCCTGCTTTTTTAACAAAGCAGCGCATTGCTGGTAAAATAAAAGAATATTTTCTTTCTGCCTTACTATATCTGCCCTTAAATCTAGTTCCCTTTTTAACATGGTAATCACAATTTCCTCCAGAATATCTGCATTAAACATTGTACAACACTCTGGTATCTGCAATAAAGAATGTTTCCTGCACCAGAAATGGCTGTACTTTGAATATTTTCCAGCTTTTTTATAACCCATTGCATATCCACATCCACCACAGTACAATTTACCTGCCAGCGGATGTTTTACACCCTGGTATTTTTTATTATGTACCTGCCCTGTATAAGCTGCATTATTAAATGTTTCTACAGAAACTAATGGTTCATGGTGGTATTTTATTACTTTCCATTCCTTCTCTGGGACTTTAATCCTGCTTCTGCCGCAACCCCCATTTCCTATGGACTTTCCATAAGCCATCTCACCAAGATAAAACCTGTTACTAAGAATTCTCCTTACTGCACTATAGTTCCAGGTATATATCCTGCCATTATACCCAGGCTTCCTGTTACGGAATTCCTGTATAGCCGGAATTCCTTCTTTATAAAGCTGTTTTGCAATCTGTACACTGCTTCTGCCCTGTGCTGCAAGTGCAAAAATATAGCGCACAACCTCTGCTTCCTTTTGGTTAACTTCCACTCCGTTTTTTACTGTACTGCTTTTCTGGTAGCCAAACGGTACCTGCCCATATGCATACTCACCCCTGGAAAACTTGTTTGCCAGGGAAGTTTTAACCTTGGCAGAAATATCCTTACTGTAAAAATCATACATAAGTGCTTTAAATCCTGTATCTATGCCCACTATACTGCCATTGTGGCTGCTGCTGTCATAATTATCATTAACAGCTATAAACCTGACCCCCATAAATGGAAAAACCTGTTCCATATATGTCCCAAGTTCAATATAATCCCTTGAAAAACGTGATAAATCCTTTACTATAATACAATCTATCCTGTTTTGTTTTACCTGGTTTAACATTACAGCCATGCCAGGTCTGTCCATACTTGTTCCAGAATACCCGTCATCACAAAATTCAATTATATCATAGTTCTTAAGTACGGCATTATTATAAATATATTCTTTTATAAGCATCCTCTGGCTGGAAATACTATTGCTTTCATCCCTGGTATTCCTGCTTTTCCTGTCTTCCTGTGATAATCTTAAATACATTGCAATTACTGGCATATGCTTCCATATTACTTATTTTTCTAAATTTTATTCTTTCTCCTGTCTGTCCTATTACGCACAAATATGGTAATATAAAATCCAATACTGTTTACTGGTAACAATTTATTTGCTTTTCAAGGGGGAATTACTATATGAAAAGAATTGAAGAATGGCAATGTTTTATGATGGATATGGAGTGGTATGGAACTGACAAGAAAGGAAATATTGCTGTATTTTGTAGTGCAGGTGAAGGATATCTTCCAGAATTTGTATGTGAAGACAGGGACAGGGCAGACCTTCTAATAGACTTTTTTGAAAAATACCAGAAATACACACAAAGTGTTGTTTTACATAAAATGACAGATTTTGCAACACAGGCCAGCTTCACCACTGGCTGGCTTAATACTGTATACCTGGCTGTATATATAAAAACTGCACAGGATTTTATACTAATCCTGTGCAGCCTCCTGCATATTCCTGCTACCCATGTATTCTTATATAAATATTTATTATATATATTTTAGAACTCTGGCTCTATAAGGCCAAATGTATTTCCTTTCCTCTTATATACAACATTTACCTCATCAGTTGCTGCATTACGGAAAACATAGAAGTTATGTCCAAGCAGTTCCATCTGTATACAAGCCTCTTCAGGGTCCATAGGCTTCATTGCAAACCTCTTTGAACGGATAATCTTAATCTCATCATCCTCTTCTATCTCTTCTTCTACAAAAGCTTTGCTAAGACCTATTGCTGACTGCTGCTGGTCAATAATCTTATTTTTATATTTGCGTAGCTGGCGCTCAATAATTTCTTCAACTAAATCTATGGAAACATACATATCATCACTAACCTGCTCCGCCCTTATTATGTTTCCTTTCATTGGTATGGTAATTTCTATTTTCTGCCTCTCTTTCTCCACACTAAGGGTAACATGTACTTCTGTCTCTGGAGTGAAATACCTTTCAAGCTTCCCTATTTTGTCACTAACCGCAGACCTAAGACCTTCCGTTACATCAATGTTTTTACCACTAATAATGTATTGCATAATACCACTCCTTTACTATTTATTGTATCTATTATAACGCATGTATAAAACATAATCAAGTAAAAATGCACAATTTTGCCATTATTTAAACAGGCAGATAGTTTAAAATTAACCAAATTTTCACTCAAATCTTTTTTTTATCTGAAAATTATGAAATGTGGATAACATACAATTTCCCACCTTATATTCTGGACAATGTTTATTAAAAATTGTGGATAATGTTGAAAACTCTGCGGATAAGTCATATTTTAGAGTTTTTAATAACAATAAAATGTGGAAAACCCGTAAGTTATCAACATTACATTGTACATACTTTACACAATAATACTTTTTTCGACAAAACCCGGCATACCGTGTCAGATTATTTATTTTTTTACTATAAATTATCAGATTATTTACCACTTCTCTAATGATTTAATAAATTCCCATCTGAATTCTTTTAACTGGTTTATTCTGTCTGCTATCATACACAAATAAGTTTCATCTGTATAACCAGCCTGTAATTCTTTATGTGTGCATTTCCTGAAATTGGATATTATATTAATAACTGATGGTATTTCTCTAAAAAAATACACAACAAACTTTTTGGGATAATAATCCTCATCTGCATAATCCCTCATAACATCCCTTGCCAATTGCTTCATTTTATTAAAAGAATTCTCATTCCATTCTGCATTCATCTGGATATAATACATTAATTCTTCATCTGAAGCATAATATTCATAAAATTTTTTTAAACTGTCTTTAACCATATATTAAACTCTTACCCTCTAACACATACTACCAAAGCATTAGTGCCCAAAATAAAGCATGTAAGCTATAAATGTTAAGCTTACATACTTTACATTACCTCTGCTGGTTTTTATTTATTGTATAAGATTATATCCAAAATCAAAAAGCAGTTCATTTGTATCTGTAAGTGTCCTGCTGTGCTGTAGTGCAAATATAATAATACTGTCCCTGCTAATCCTCGCATATAATATAGGATAACCTGTGGCTTTTAACAAATTCTGTATTTCATCAAAAGATAGTTTTAGTGTAAAGCATATAGCAAGCACTTTATCACGTGAAGGCCTTTTAGCACCTGATAAAATCTGGTATGTATAAGTCCTGTCAAGCCCTGAGTTTTTAATAAGCTGTCCGCTTGAAATCCCTTTGTTTTTTAACAGGTTCTGTATATATTCATGTAGTTCCATTTTAACAAGGTTATCTTCTTCCTTTTCAATATAATCCTCTGGCTGCGCCACACCTTTTAAAACATCTAATAATTCCTGCGTTTTTTTAACCATTTATATTTAACCATCCTATATTATTAATCTGCTAAACTAGCATGATAAGATTTTATTTCCAATAATAATTAATTATTATATTATCAAATATATTTTTAATATCCTACTGTACATATGCATGTTAATTCTATATAATCATACCATGTAATAAAAAAATGTCAATGTACCACTTAGGAAGCCCGCAGAAATCACTTTTGCATAAGCTGTGTAAATCTTCTGCTTTTTACCTCCTTAGTAATAAATACTATAGAAAAGGAAAAATTATGGAAAAGAACCTTCAAATACAATATATTGATGAAAACTATAAAAAACTTGATATGCTTAGCAGCAACCAGGGTTTAGAAACATGGCTTGTAAAGGATAACCGCACTGGGAAATTATTTGTATTAAAAGAAACTGTGCCAGAACTTACAGATATATACAGAACCCTCCAGTCATTTACTAACAAGAACCTGGTTACAATATTGGAAACTGCCAGGTTAGATAACAAATGCATTATTATTGAAGAATATATAAGTGGTAACACTTTAGAAGAAATTATAAATAATGGAAATACCAATGTACATACAGCTCTTTATATTATAAAACAACTATTAGAAGTTTTAATTTTTCTTCATGGAATAAATATTATCCACAGGGATATTAACCCTAAAAATGTAATGGTTTCTACAGATGGTGTCGTTAAACTTATTGATTTTGGTATTGCAAGAAAATATAAAGAAAATTCTGTAAATGATACAACAATACTTGGAACAGAAGGCTTTGCAGCACCAGAACAGTTTGGTTTCCAGCAGACCGATGGCAGGTCTGATATTTACTCCTTAGGTGTATTGTTCCACCTCCTTTTATCTGGCAAAATGCCAGAAGGTGGCAGATGCCTTAACATGGAATATAAGGAATTTATCCAGAAATGTATATCACTTGAACCATCAATGCGTTACCAGAGTGCTTTAGAAGCTTATACTTCACTTTTTTCTATGGAAGATGCAAACCCGGTTAATCCAGTCTCCAAAAAACCATATAAAAGCCCTTACAGCCTGCCAGGATTTAGAAGTAATGTCCCTTGGAAAAAAGCCCTGGCTATAAGTTTTTATATTATAATGGCAATTTATATGTCTGGTATGCTTCATGAATGTTCAAAAACGCCACTTTCTTTTTCTCTTGAATTTATTGCGTTATCCTTGTACATTATACTTGCATTTATAGCTTTAACAAACTATGGAAACTGGACTTACAGGGTATGGCCCGTTTCACGTTTTGATAAATCTTTAAAAATACTTATACGTATTTTACTTTTTATGTTTATATTCTATTATGGTGTAATGCTTGAAGAATATGTAAGATATACAATGCTTGGACTTCCCAGGCCAAAATAACCTTATTATAAAAATTTGATATATGTGTATGCTGCCAGCATACCAAAAATAAAAATAACTTGTGTATGATATTAACATAAGTTATTTTGCTTTTTACATAAAAAATGCACAAAACTATTAAACAGGAAAGGGGGATTTTATCAATGAAAACATCAAGGCTTGTAATAGGAATAATTTCATGCGTTTTATTTCTTTTAATTTCATTTCAATCTTGTGCAGCAGGAATAGGAAACACACTTGAGGAAAATGGAGAATCTAGTGGAAGCGCTGGTTTTATACTTGCTATCTGTATGCTTGTGGCAGGAATAGTAGGAATATGCTGTAGAAAGTTAAAAACAGGAACAATTGTTGCTGGTGTATTTTATGCTTTTGGCGGCTTAATTGGTATTACAAATGTTGGTTCATATGCCGATTTGCAAATCTGGTCTATACTTAGTTTTATTTTTGCAGCAGTTTTTATTGTTACTGGAATAATGCAAAAACAAAAGAGGTTAGATTAATTATGGAGGTATAGTTATGAAAAAAACATTACAACTTTTACCCATTATAATGATGTGTTTATCATTGTGCGCCTGTAGTGGAAATACAGATAGCACTATTTCTAAAAAAGAATATGATAAAACGGCTGCCAAAAAAGATAATACAAAAGAACAAAAAGATAATTCAGAAAAACAGCCAGATGAATTAAATATCACCCAGGAGCCTGCAACAGATAACACCTCACCAGAAAATAATGGTGAAGAAACAGCTCCACATTTATCTGAAACAGACCTAAACAGCCAGGTAAAAGTTAAAGAGTATTCTTATGTTAATAGCATTGGATTTACATGGTATTTTATGGAATTTACAAATAATTCTCCTGTTACAGTTTCTATTGAAACTAATGTAACAGCCAAGGATAAGAAAGGAAAAACCATAGGAGCAGCATCTGAGTCAGAAAATGCAATAGAATCTGGTTATACAGTATGCCTTGGACACATGTTTGACAGTGGAAAGCCAGAAAAATTTGATTACACCTTCTCTGTAAAAGAGGAAGATTTTTTTAAACCTGTTTTATCAGATTTATCATATGAAACATCAGATACAGAGGATAAAGTTATCGTTTCTTGTACAAACAAGGGTACAGAACCAGCAGAATTTGTAGAAGGAACAATACTGTTTTTCTCTGGTAAAAAATTATTAGACCACGATACTACATATTTCACTGATAAAGACTTAGAATTAAAACCAGGAAATACAATATCTGAAGAGTTTGATTACTATGGCAACAAGAAGTATAATAAATTCAAAATTTATTTTACTGGAAACAGATAGCCCTGTTTTAGTTATATTGTATTACTGGAAAAATCCAAAAATTATTTATTAAAACCAGACCAGTCCATGTTTATTAAACCAGGCATGGCTGGCCTGGTTTTAATTTCCACTTGCTAAAGCCATTTTTTTCTAGAACAGTTCCATTAATATTAACCTAAAGTATTTCTTACAAACACGCCCTGTATTTTTAATACCTTTCTTTCTATTATCAATAAGCCTGCGCTATAAAGCTTATTTTATATTTCTTATAACTCCCGCTGGTAAATATTTTCCATATCTGTAAAGTTTTATATATTTTAACCCAGATATTACTGCTCTCCACTCTCCTTGGTTATAATCTTTTCATATTTTTGCAACCTGGTTAAAGTTCCTGTAAAAAACATTGTCAATATTTCCGGCAGGGCCAACGTGCCCCTTTTATAGTATTTATTTTGTTTTTATATCATGTTTTATGTAGCTTTCAGCATAGAGCTTCAAAGCTCTTACCTGAAAGCTTTAAGGATGTAAAATAAATGGTTTTAAATAAATGGTTCTCTTAATGTACGGCTTTAAAATAAGTTTAAAAGGATTGCCTGTATTCTTAAAAAGAAAAAAGCCGCAAACCTTATATTATAAGGCTTACAGCTTCTTAATAATAATGCCGCAGACCGGAATCGAACCGGTACGGGTATCACTACCCACGGGATTTTAAGTCCCGGGCGTCTGCCAGTTCCGCCACTGCGGCATGATATTTTCTACTACAATGGGACCTACAGGGCTCGAACCTGTGACCCTCTGCTTGTAAGGCAGATGCTCT